>JBNKGC010000075.1:0-25787 GCA_050289625.1 Polyangiaceae bacterium
TTCCGCTCCGGCGCTCGCGAAAGCCTCGCCAAAACTCAAGCTTGACGGGCGCGCTCGCGCTTCAGGTATCGGGGATGGTCCCCGAAATCAGAAGAGGCGCTTTCGCTTCGACGAGGCGAGAATACCGAGCATCTCACGGTACTTTGCCACCGTGCGACGGGCGATCTTGATCCCCTCTTTGTCGACGAGCAACTCGACGATGGCCTGATCGCTCAAAGGCTTGGCCTTGTCCTCACCCTCGATGAGCTGTTTGATAGCTTGCTTGACGCTCTCGCTCGCGATGTCTTCGTTGGCGACACGCCGAATGCTAGAGTTGAAGAAGTACTTCAGCTCGAACAATCCCTGCGGCGTGTGGATGTACTTGTTCGTGGTCACGCGCGAGATGGTCGATTCGTGCATGCCCACCGCGTCGGCCACGTCCCGCAAGATCATCGGCTTGAGGTGCGCCACACCCTTCTCGAAGAAGTCACGCTGCTTCTCCACGATGCACTCGGCAACGCGGATAATCGTCTTACGTCGCTGTTCGATGGCGCGAATCAACCACTGGGCGTTGCGGAGCTTCTCGTCGATGAACTCCTTGGCCTGCGGATCGCTTCTGAGCTTTTTCGTCAACGCCTCGTTGATGAAGAGGCGTTGCACCCCACGGTCGTTGTCGAGCACGTGCCACTCGTCACCATCCTTGATGACGTACACGTCCGGCGTGATGCCGATGCTCCGCTCGTCCTGATCGGTGAAGTCGCGCGCCGGTCGACTTTCGAAATCCTGAATTTCCTTTGCGGCCTCGTAGACCTCCTCGAGAGGGATCTTCATGGCGCGCGAGATGGCCTGGTAGTTGTGCTTCTCCAGGTGCTGGATGTGGTTTCGGATGATCTCGACGATGGGATCGTCGTCCTCGTATCCGGCCACTGACGCCTGAACCAACAAGCACTCGCGTAGATCGCGCGAGGCCACCCCGACGGGGTCGAAGCGCTGGATCATTTCCAGCACCAGGGGAGCATCGTCGGGATGGAGCCCGGCCTCTTCGGCCAAATCGTCGATGGTCAGGTCCGGCGTTCGCGTCCCGTCGGGCCGATCCACTCCTTCGAGATCCAGATAGCCGCGATCGTCCAAGTTTCCGATGACGAGCTCGGCGAAACGGCGCTCCACGTCCGTGAAGTCGCTCATTTGCATCTGCCAAAGCAGGTGATCGCGAAGGCTGCTCGGACGAGTCAGGTTCTGCTCGATCGGGGGCAGTTCGTCGAAACCACCTCGGTTCGACGGGCCGGCTTGTTGCAGCGTGCGGTTCTCGAGGAATTTCTCCCAGTCGACCTCCCGGGTGGCCTTCTCCGTCTCGCGGGCGTCGTCGCTGCGTTCGCGCGACTGGAAATCCTGCTGATCTTCGACGGAACGCGCGTCACCGTTCCGTTGCTCCCGACCCCGCACGTCCGGCTCTTCGTCGGAGAGGACCGGGTTGTTGTCCAGCTCCTTGCGCACCTCGTCGATGAGCTCGAGCCGTGAAAGCTGCAACAACTTGATCGCCTGTTGCAGCTGCGGCGTCATGACCAGCTGCTGCGTGAGGCGAAGCTGTTGTTTAATCTCCATCTTGCCTTCGGGTTTCTTCGAGTTACCAGACCAGGCGCATCTCGGCCAGTGCTCGCGGGGGCTGCTCGAGTGTAGCATCGCCAGTCTAGCACCGAGCCTCCCTTCGCGTCGCTGCCTCCGTTCCCGCACGAGCGGACCCACACGCCCGCACCGACGGGGCTTCGATGGATCCTTGCCGCGCCCGCTCGGCCGCAGTGGAAACCGCACCGTGCTGAGAAACCGCACCGCGCCGATCCCGCGCGCCCGGACCGCATTCCGAGTTGACCTCGAGCGGTTTCGGGAAGACCCTGGCTTCGTGCAGCGCCGCACCCTGGGGAGCACCACGGCCTCGCGCATCAAATGCCTCTACCTCGCCGTACGGGAGGCCCGGGGGCGAGAAGAGGCCGATGCGTTCTTGGCCCGCGGGAGCATGGACCGCGAACTCATCGAAGATGAGTCGCGCCAAGTTCCATGGAACCTGTGGTACCTGGCCCTCCACCATTTCACCGAACTCATGGGACCCGGCGCCCTGTCGTTGGTGCGTCGCGCCGTCACGCACCGAGAGTGCCTGGGGGTTTGGACCACCGTTCTGCGCGGAGCAGAGCAACCCGCGGACGCCTACGAGCAGCTCTCCCTGCTCGGCGGGGAACCCGGCTGCAGCGACCCCTGGACCACCGAACACGCGTCCCCTGGGATCTGGCGCGGACACGCCCCCAACCCCCCTGGCACCTGTCCAACCGGCGAGGGACTCGTCAATCGCGCTCGTGAAGCCGAACTGGCGGCGATTCCAACGCTCTTCGGTTATCCCCCCGCCGTCGTCCGCCGCCTCGAATCCAAGACCCCCGGGGTGGTTCGTTTCGAGGTGCGTTGGCGACGCCCCCTCCGACACCTGCCGAGCGCGGCGGCCGCGTTGGGGTTCGTCGTCGTCATCGTCGCCCATCTCCTTCTTCCGACCGAGTGGGCGACTTCGGGCCTGTCGCTACTGGGATGCGGCCTCCTCGGAAGCGCCGTCCTGGGGGTGCTCGGTTGGCTTGTCCGGCACGATGCCGTACGCCGCGCTCAGGCGCGGGCCCAGTTCCTGCGCATCCTCGCGCTCGAACGCGCCGCGGTACTACGAGATGCACGCGACCCAGGTCACGCGGCTCTCGAGCGCGGAGCCGTCATCGCCGGGCAATTCCGCCTCGGCGAACAAGTGGGCAGTGGAGCTTCTGGTGCGATTTGGGAAGCTGAACGCCTCGCCGACGGCGCCGTAGTTGCGATCAAACTGCTTCGAACCGCCGTGGCCCACGATTCACAGGCCGCGGATCGCCTTCGACGCGAAGCGGACGCCCTTGGACTCGCCTGGCATCCGAACGTCGTCGAGGTCCTCGACGAGGGACGTCTCACATCGGGGATCTCGTTCCTGGTGCTCGAGCGCTTGCAAGGAGAGACCTTGGCGAGCCGCCTGAGCCACCGCGGTCGCCTCTCCACGGGAGAGGTCCTTCGATTGGCGCTCGAGTGTTGTGATGCACTCGAGGCGGTGCACGCCGCTGGCATCGTGCACCGAGACATCAAGCCGAGTAACCTCTTCCTGGCCCGCGGACCCGAGGAGAGCGAGCGCCTGAAGATCATCGACTTCGGAATCGCCCAGGTCGCTTGGGCCGAAACCCGCCTCACGCGCAACGGAACACCGCTCGGCACCCCCGGCTACGTGCCTCCCGAGCAAGAGGCCGGTCGCCAAGTGGACGCGCGCAGCGATCTCTTCGCACTCGGGGCCGTCCTGTACGAGTGCCTCTCCGGACGACCTCCGCCAATCAGCGTCGAGACGAACGTGGCCTCTCGCCCCGCGTTGGAACACCTCGACGAAATCGAGGAGCGGTGGAGGGAGGTGATCACGAAACTGATGGCGCCCTGGCCCCAGCAGCGCTTTCCCAGCGCTCGGGCCCTTCGCAACGCGCTGGTCGAATTGGCTCCGGCCGCCGGCGAATCCCGAAAAGAAATCGCCTGACGCCCCAGCGAGGCGTCGTTCGTCTCGAACCCCGAGGGGCGCTCACCGCGCCTTCGTCCGCATTCCGCGAATCGCCGCGCGATGCGCGTTCAGTTCGAGCGCTTCGCTTCGGCGTACAACACCAGATATTCCCACTCCGTCCCCGGGTGGGGCACACGGCCAACGACATGAAAGCCCATGTCTCGAGCTCCGCGAGCAAGACCGCCCTCGACTCCGTGGAAGAACAATGCCCGGTCCCACGCGTCCTCCTCGGCGGTACCCCGTAGAGCCCGGAAGACCAAGGTATCGACGTCCCACGCACTCAAGAGCCCCGGGGAAACACGCTTCGTCGTGTGACCACCAGGGAGAGCCGCGACCCGGGGGTCCGTCACTCCCGCAAGATCGATCAACGTGGCGTCCGTGGCCGCACCGATCCAGCCCACGTCGACACTAGCCACGGCGCTCCGCCCCGCGAGCAGCGGGCGAACTTCCTCGATCATCGCATCGACCCGGCAAAGAACCGAGCGCGCATCCGCCCCTCTCCCCAAAAGGAGCAGGCTAGAGACCGCAACGACGAGCCCGAGGCGCACCCCGGAGGCGATCCGCCTTTGGGCCAGGCTGGCTCCGAGCAAGATCACACCGGGGAGAACCGGCAAGTAGAGTCGAAAAAAACTCATCCAGTCCCCCCCGGCCAGAACCAGCGCGATGGGGTGGACGCAGCTCGCCAGGGCAATCGCACGAAGATCGACTCCTCCTCCGGCCCAGGTTTCGAGCGTTCCGCGAAGAAGCCGCGCCATTCCCCGCGAGCTCAGGAGCCAGTACGGCCCACTGAGAAGCAGTCCACCCAGTGCGTACCGGAGGCCCGAAGGCAGGTGGGGCACCTTGGCGATCGCCGACAGGGGGACGAGCTCGCCAAACCAAGACAATCGCAAGACGGCGACGAGAAACACGGGGAGCAGCACTCCCGCTGCTGCGACAGCCATCTTCCGTCGGTCAGCCCCGCGAGCACGCACGGTCGAAAGCACGAGAGCCCAAGGCAGGAGCTCCGGTCGCCATGCTGCAGCAGCGCCGCCGGCGAAGTCCGCTCCCTGACCCCCCAGCGCGGCCCAAGTCGCCCATGCAGCAACCAACGCCGTCTCCATCCCCGCCCCCGCCCATGCTCCCAGGGGCACGCAAACTGCGAGTGCGACGAACCCCGTGAGGCGTTGGACGGGCCGAGGGAGCGACGCGAGCTCGCGACCGAGGGCACCCGCTGCAGCCAACCAGGCAGCGAGGCCGATGCCACGGGCGACACCCAGCAGCGCGCGGGGCTCTGGTGGAGCCCTCAAGGCCGTGCCGGCGGCAGCGATGACTTGGGCCCATCCCAAAGGAGTCACAGCATCCGTCACCGGACCGAGTGCATTGAAGCGCGGGCCCTCCCCCACCATCAGATGGCCCGCAACGCGGGCTGGAATGAAGGCATCGTCGACCGTGAACCCCCACAGGAAGGCGGTCACCGGCAGACACGCCACCACGCCGAGTCCTGTTCCGACCCACGCACGCGAGTTTCTTGACCCAGGGCTCTCGGCCTCCACCACGACTCAATCCGGTCGGCAGGGGCGTTCTGGGCTCCGAGGCCCGGTGCGATCTCCTGCCGGGGGGCGCCTACCCTTTCCAACCAAACCTGTCCACTCTCGTGCGATCTCGGTTGAAAGTTGGAGCGTATCATCCCGAATTTCTAGGATTGTGCCGGATGTCAGCGCTGCACGTCGTCGTTCGCCCGAAACCCCGCGTTTCTTCGCCCCTCGCGCCGCTCGCGGGGATGTTGGACATCGTCGTCGACGGAGCCAGCATCACGGCCGGACTGAGCGACTCCGGGGCACTGAGCCTGCTTTCCGAGCTGGGCCACGCTGTCGCGACTCTGGCGGGCGGTCGCCGCACCCGCGCCACGGCGCAAGTCCACGCGGGCGAAGCAGCCTGGGAGCTCGGCCTCGAGTCGGACGGTCCACGCACCCTTCTGAGCGTCTTCCGCGCGGGCCCGTGCCCAGAGGTCGCTGTCCACGAGCGCGCCATCGATACGGAAGAGCTGCGCCGAGCCCTCGTCGCATCGCTCGATCTCGCCCTCGGCGAAGACCTGCCGACCACCCTGGTTGCCGTCCTTGCGGCGGCCCGTCAGCAGCTGCACCGGGCGGCTCCGACGGCGAAACGGCTCGAGCGTCGTCTGGTTCAGGATCGCGTCGAGCCGTCAGTGAACGGACCTCTGACGATGACCGCAACGGCGGCCTTTCGGCACTCGCCCGAGGTTCCGAGTCGCGTCGACTGCGTCGAGCGAGCCGACCTGCACTCACTGCTGGTGCGCGGTCGCTTCCAAGTGAGCTCCGGTCGGCGGAGCATCACCCTCGAGCGCGTCCAGCTCTTCCTCCTGGCTGAGCGGCTCACCTGGATGGCGGACGACGTCTTGGAGTCCTGGGCAACGGCGCGACCGGTATTTCGCCGCTTGCACCTCGAGGGAACCCGCCTCGGGGTACGCCGCGGCCCGGGCGACGGCCCCGTTGCTCTCACGCTCGCAGCCACCGGCAAGAGCCGCGACAGTCAGAGCCTCACCCTCCCCGATCTCGATCCCGGTGCGTTCGTCGAGACGGTCGCAAGCTTTGCGGAAGCGCTGGTCGAGCGCTTCATCACCCACGATCCGACCCAGGCATCGAATCTTCGACTTGGCGTCCTCCAGGAGAGCGCCCGGGTGCTCCGCGAGCGACTGGACGACTTCTGCGCGGACGACACGCTCACCAACCACGAGCCCGACACCTATCGAAGCTTCGGCTTGCCGAGTGTCGCGCCCCGCACCGACGGGATGTGGAGCCAGGGCGGAGCGATGCGCTTTTCGCCGCGTTGGGTCGCGGCCGTCCCCAACGTGGACCTTCGCGCCACCTTCTTCGCGGGCCGGGGGCTCATCGTCGGCTCGAGCCGCGAGGTGGCGTGCATCGAGCCGACGACCGGCGAGATCGCGTGGCGCATCACCAGTGACCGCGCCGCGAGCGTGGCCACACCGGTGGGGCTGGCGCGAATCCATGCGGACGGGCGTCTCAAGCTCCACGACTACGACACCGGCGAGGTGCGCTCCGTCACGCGCCTCACACCGCGCGCCGGTGGGGGGGCGGCCGGAGCACTCGTCAACACGCCCGGTCTTCCCCGACTCCTTCTGGTCGCCGAGGGAGACCGTTCGATCACGGCGGTCGACTTGGTCTCCGGCGACGTGCGCTGGCGCCACCGCGCACGACGCCCCGCCAGCTTCCGACTGCGCCGCGCAGGCAAGCTCGTGCTCGTTTCGGGCGGGGATTCCTCCCTCCAGGCGCTCGACGTGAGCACCGGCGAGGTGGTTTGGAAAGTTCGGGATCGCCTCCCCTTCACCGGCGACATCGCCGTTCAGGGGGACAGCGCCCTGGCCGTCAGCTCGAGCACCGTGGGCGCGGCTCGGCTCCACCACATCGACCTTTGGACGGGCGAGGTGCGTTGGAGCTCGGAGCTCGACGAAATGCCGGTTTTCGGCCAGCAACCCTTGCTCACCGAAAACCAGGTCATCGTTCCCACCCGAGACCGGCGTGGGGTCGGCGTCGTCGGGTACGATGTGGCCACCGGTCGATCCCTCTGGGAGCACGAACCAGGGCTCTCGTCGCCGACCACTTCCTGGATCGGTATCGAGGACGGCATCGTGGCCAACAGCGCAGCGGGTACCTTGCTCTGCTTGGACGCCGAGTCCGGCGAGCTACGCTACAACCAGGTATTCACCCGCCACGTCGAGGCCGACCAGCCACGACGCCTCGAACCTGTGCTTCGAGGTGGAGCGCTTTTCGTCCCCCAGCACGAAGTCCAGGTCGTACGCCCGCGCGACGGAGAACTCATTGGCACCCTACCCTGCGACTTGATCCCCGATCTTCTCGTCGTCGACGACAGCTGCAACGTGTACGTGGCCGAGGAAAGCGGGCACCTCGCTGCGTTCTCTGCGGCACCGCAGCTCCGCCTCATCCGCTGAAGAGGTCCTCGAATCCCTGCAGCTCGAAGAGTTCTCGGCGAGCTTGCTCAAGGCAGTGGGACGGCCTTCTGAGGTCGACTCGAGGTCGGTTGCTCGGGCGGGAGAGACTTGATGCGCGGGGGCAAAGGCCAAGGCCCCCCGACGTCGTCGGCCTTGGTGCGCACGAAACGAGCGATCTCCCGCATCGGGACTCGGGTGGGGCAAGTCGTCTCTTTCTCTCGAAGGACATCGTCGGGGACGAAACTGAAACTGTAGGCCGCGGCGCGGTAGTCGGGCATCGACCGCGAGGCGGCCAGAATCAGGCTCATGATGCCCCGGTACGCCCCGCCCGACCGAGCAATGCGGTCCGCCTCCCCTCGATCACAGACTCCGCAGGCGATGCAGCGGCTGAACCGGCTCATGGCCAGGCGTTCTTCCTCGGTCACCGGAGACAGGCCATCGGGGTCGTAGTTCGCGCGGAAGGCTGCCACGCCGTCCCGCCGAAACAGGAGCCGCACGAAGAACGTCCGAAGAAGGGCGAACGCCAGGAGGAAGAGGGCGCGAATGCGTGCCGGCACCATCCAAGAACCTACCACGCGTCTCCTCGCGTCGCCGGTCTCCACGACCGGACGTGGGACGAAAACCCGAATCGCGGGGAGGTTTTCCGCCCGCGCTCGTACTCAATCGTGTCGCAACGAGCACCGGGGTCAGTGCCGGGCGGTTTCTCCGTCTCACCCTGCCCAGCCGCCGACGAGGCGGGCATCCCGCGCCAGATACGTCGCGGCGCGCGGCTCGTGTTCCCACCGACCCAGGAGGCGCGATCGCACCGTAACGTGACGCTGGAACGTTACGACCAAGCCAGGTGTTACGCTCCGTAACCAGCTAATATTACTCACCAAACATCCTGGCACGCCCCCTGCTCTGTCTCCTGACGAGCGCGACCCAAGCGCCCCATCAGGAGCCCAGATCATGCCAGCCACCCAGCCTTCCCTTCCGAACCGCCCTGCCCACCCCGCCTTCACCTTGTCGACCGCTCCAGGCGGTCTCGCGTCCAGCGCAGCCGCGCCTGGGCGAGACGTCTGGAACGAGGAGCGCCGAGCCCAAGCGGAGTGCGACCAAAAGTTGGTGGACGGGCTGCTTCGGGATGACCCGCGTGCGTGGCGGCTCTTCAACAAGCGCTATTCGCGGGTCGTGCTGGGCTGCATCCACCGCGTCCTGTCACGCTTCAGCCGCGTGACGGGAGAGCACGACGTCGACGAGATCTACGCTCGCTTCTGCCTGTCTCTGCTGGCGCACGACAAGAAGAAGCTCCGCAGCTACGACCCCGAGCGGGGAAGCAAGCTCAGCTCCTGGTTCGGGCTGCTGGCGACCCACGCCACCTACGACTACCTGCGCTCGCTCCGCCGCGACTCCGCCTGCGAGCCGATCTCCGACAACGAGTCTCTCCAGTCGGACATTCCCAGTCCGTTCGAAGCCTCGCTCATCTCGGAGCGTGCCCGCATCGCCGCCGAACTGATGACGCAGCTCAGTGAACGAGACCAAGAGTTCGTCGAGCTCTACTTCGGCGAAGGCATCGAACCCGAGGTGATTGCCGAGCGCATGGGCATCAGCGTCAAGACCGTGTACTCGAAAAAGCACAAGATTACCGCTCGCCTGGAGAGCCTCCTGGGAGACAGTCTGGCGGCGGCCTGATGTGGTACAGCACCCGGCGTGCTGCCTTCGAGCTCCCCCCGACCGCTCCCCCATCCCCCGCGGGGCCGCCGAGCCTCGTGCCGACACCCGCTCCTTGGATGGATGCTCGCCTCGGCCCTTGCCACCCCGGCATGCGGACCTCCCTCTGCAAATAGTCCCGAAGCGAAACCCGCAACGGGTCCCATCCAGCCACCGCCTCAGCTCGCGACCGAGCGCGTGGAAACGATCGAGCCGACGGGAGCGCCTCGCCTCCAGATCGTCCGCCGCGAGGGCGATCCGCATGGCGCCGTGGCGGTTTCGGTCTTCACCGAAGGCGGGAGTTCCGCGGCGGTCGCCCTCGGGGCCTTGCTCTATTTCCGCCTCCGGGAGCAAGGGTTTGACGTCGAGATCCGCCCGCACGCCGCAGGCAGCGTCTTGGTGACGAATGCCGCGACGGGCGCCCGAGCAGCGGAGTTCGCCCGAGCCGCGAGGAAAGCACTGGCAACTCCGGTGAACGTGAAAGATCCCGGTTGGATGCTGGCGCGGAAATGGGTGGCCGATCTGGACGCCCGACGCCCCCCCGCATCCGAAGCGACCGGATGTACCGGCGATCTTGGCTCGGATGCGCCGCTTCCCAAGCCCCTCTCCCCCGAAGTTCTCGACGAGCTGCGCAAGAATGCCTACTCGCGCCAGAGGGTCGGGCTGGGCGCGCTCGGAAGCCCCAATTTTCTGAAGGCCCTCGGGTCCAGCTCTCTCGGCGACTGGCCGAGTTCTTCTGCCGTCCGTGACCCGTGGCCGAAACAGGACGTCGTCGCCGTCATCGATGCCGCCGCCGGACGAACGCTGCGACTGGCCTGGCGCGTGCCAGACGCATCCACCGCGCTCGAAACTGCCGCTTCGCTCCGCGAAATCGACCATCCCGTCCGAGATCGCCTGAGCGCCTTGGGTGGAGGCTGGAACCTGAGCACGGTGACGGCTTCTCTCCGCCCGACCGGCGCTTGCTTGCGAGCTGACATCACCTTGGAGCGCCAAGGTCGGGGTCCAAGCGCCGAGGAGGTCGCCCGGGTCGCCGCCCTCTCCGCTCAGGAAATCGAACGCGCTCTCGCTGGAGGAGGCTCCGACGAATCGGTTGCGTCCACGCTCCTCGCCCCGACCGATCCGCAAGCCGCAGCGGCCCTCGCTGCTTGGACGGCGGTGCGCGGAGCCTACGCCCCCGGCCCGGAGCGACGGGTCGTCGAGTACGCCGCGCCGAAAACCGACCGGAAGCGGCCGAGTTCGAAAGCCCTGGCCACGACCTTCGAGACCGTCACCCAGGCGCTGCACGCTCGCACTCTTCCCGGGCGACACGCGGTCGAGGCCGGGCAACCCGAGATGTGGCTTCTGGTCGCCAGTCCCTGCGGAACCCGATCCGAGACGAAGGAGGAAGCCGGACTTCGCGCGCTCGCTGTTCGCAGCATGGCCTTGGGCTTCGACGGCGCCTTGGGTGTCCACCTCGAGCCCTGGGCTACCCCTCGAGGCGTTGGCATCGTCGCGCACGCCCCGCGACACCCAGGCGAGACCCCGCAAGCACAGGCGGAAAGGATTGCGCGGGCCGCCGGGCGGGCCTTGGCCGGGCCTTCGCTCGACGGGCGGGTCGTTGCCGGAGCGCGCGCCACCACGGCGGATCGCCTCGGTGCCGACGCGGGCTGGTGGCTCGCGGTCGAAACCCTGTCGACGAACACACCAGCAGCACTGCTGCCGCTCGGCACATGGGAATCCGTGAGCACGGCGTCCACCAGCGACGTCGAACGCGCTCGAACGGGGCTCGCCTCCGGTCCTTTGCAAGTGGCCACTCTCGCTAACGAAAACGCCCAGCAAGCCGAGGCAGCCCGGGCAGCCCTCGGGGAGTGGCTGGGCCCGTACCGCGAAGACGAGTCGGTCTGCCCCCCCACCCGAACGAAAACACCCAATCCGGGGGTGTGGAACCTCGACACCATTTCGGAAGGGGTTCGCGAGGGCGCCTACGTCAGCGTGTGGGCCCCTGGAGACCGAGAGCTCGGACACGCCACCGAGTTCCTCCTGAACCGCCCCGGCGGCTGGCTCGACACCGCGCTGCGCAGACCCGGACTCGTCAGCACGGCGCGCGCCCACTGGGTGGGAGGAGGCGACCACGGCGGACTGATCATCGAAATCGGCGCGGAGGAGGGCGCCGTCGAGGACGCCGTCCAACAGACTCGAGCGCTCTTGGCCCGCCTCGCCGAGGGTGCGGTGACGCCGGAGGACGCCGGCCTCGCCGCCCGAGAGCAAGCCCGACTCGAGGCAGCCGCTGCCGAGAGCCCTCGGGGCCGCTTGGTGCAGCTGTGGCACGACCGCGCTGGGCGCCGGGTGGATCTCGAGGGGCTCCGCGCTCTGCACGAAGCGTTCGGGTCCGAAAAGCATCTGATCGTGCGCGTTCAACGCCGCAAATAGCGGGCTCTGGCAGGCGCGGGTCCGTTCGGGGCGAGGTTACGGCGGCAATCCGGGGCACGCGGAGGCGAGTCCGGAGGGCGCAGCCTGAGGGGTGACAAGGCGCCGGGGAGCGGAGCTCCTTCGCGACCCACCGGGCGGCCTTCCGCATTGGGGGCCGGCGTGCTAGCCCGCCGCTCATGTCCGCCGGCCACATCGAGGATCGCCAGTCGGTCCTCATTCTCGATTACGGCTCCCAGTACACCCAGCTCATCGCGCGCCGGATTCGGGAGAGCCACGTCTACTGCGAGATCCATCCCTGCACCATTTCGCTGGACGAGATCCGACGACTCGGACCGCAGGCGCTCATCCTGAGCGGGGGGCCCGACAGCGTGTACGGGGAACACTCACCGAAGAGCGATCCTGGCGTCCTCGATTTGGGGCTGCCGGTCCTCGGGATTTGCTACGGCGAGCAGCTGATGGCGCACCAACTCGGCGGCAAGGTCGAGGCGGGAGAGCGCCACGAGTATGGCCCCGCCGAGCTCACCGTGGACGAGCCCATCGGGATCCTCGCTCCCTTCGCTGCAGGCGAAAAGCTCCAGGTGTGGATGAGCCATGGCGATCGGTTGACCGCTTTGCCTCCCGGGTTCCGTAAGATCGCAACGAGCCCGAATGCGCCTCTGGCGGCCATCGCCAACCCGGAGAAGAACTTCTTCGGGATCCAGTTCCACCCGGAGGTCGCCCACACACCGCGCGGCGCGGAGCTCCTTCGTGCGTTCCTTTTCGACGTCGCCGGTCTCTCGCCGAGCTGGACTCCCGGGTCTTTCGTCGACGAAGCCGTCGAGAAGATCCGCTCCCAGGTGGGCCCGAACGAGCGAGTGATCTGCGGATTGAGCGGCGGAGTGGACTCCTCCGTGGCAGCCGTCCTGTGCCACAAGGCTCTGGGCGATCGCTTGGTGTGCATCTTCGTCGACAACGGACTGCTCCGCGAGGGCGAGTTCGAGACGGTCGTGGCGATGATGAAGTCGAGCTTCAAGCTGAACCTCGTCCCCGTCGATGCGAAGAAGCAATTTCTGGATGCCTTGCAGGGGGTCACCGACCCCGAGCAGAAGCGAAAGATCATCGGTCGCGTCTTCATCGAGGTCTTCGACGAGCACGCGAAACAGATCGAAAACGCGAAGTACCTGGTGCAAGGCACGCTGTACCCCGACGTCATCGAGAGCGTCAGCGTTCGCGGGCCGAGCGCCGTGATCAAGAGTCACCACAACGTCGGTGGGCTCCCCGAGCGCATGAAGCTGAAGCTGATCGAGCCGCTGCGCGAGCTCTTCAAGGACGAGGTCCGCGCAGCGGGGGAAGCCATGGGCATGCCCCACGACGTGCTCTGGCGCCATCCGTTTCCGGGACCTGGGCTCGGTGTGCGTTGCCTGGGTGAGCTCACCGAAGAGCGCCTCGCGGCCCTACGGCAGGCCGATGCGATCGTCGACGAGGAGATTCGCGCGGCTGGACTGTACGAAAGCATCTGGCAGTCCTTCGCGGTCCTGCTTCCGGTGCGCAGCGTGGGCGTAATGGGCGACGATCGCACCTACGAAGAGGCCTGTGCCATCCGAGCCATCACCTCGAGCGACGGGATGACGGCCGACTGGGCGCGCATTCCCCACGAAGTCCTCGCCCGCATGAGCACGCGCATCATCAACGAGGTGCGCGGAATCAACCGCGTCGCATACGACATCAGCTCCAAGCCCCCCGCGACGATCGAATGGGAGTGAGGCGCGTGCTCCGACGGGGCGTGCTCCGACGGGGCCTGCCCCTTCTGCTCCTGTCTCACCTCTCGCTCGGCTGTGCGACGGCGGGACTTCGCTCAGCCGTTTCGATGTCGGTCGAGCGCTCCGAAAAGTCCCCCAAAAGCGCCCTCGTCTACATCGACGAGCAATACATCGGGACCCTTGCGATGGTCGAACGGCGCGGCGTCCGTTTGCCCGAAGGGGAGCATCGCGTGACCGTGGAAAAGGCGGGCTACTTCCCGTTCGATGCGCTCGTCGTCTCCGACCGCGAACCGATCCGGCTGCGGGTCGAGCTAATTCGCGTTCCCGACTGATACCGGTCACCGAACGCGTGACTCGGGCCGCGTCGCTGATATAGTGCGCCCGCTCCAGCGGGGTGTACCTCAATCTGGTAGAGGGCCGGCTTTGGGTGCCGGACGTTGCAGGTTCAAATCCTGCCATCCCGACCGCTGACAACCGCTTTGGAGGGGCCACGCCGCCCGCGCTGGGACGAACGGCGTGGCGAAGGCCCGCTCGAAGCAGTGAGCACCCGACTCAGTAGGTCAGGCGCCCGCCGATTTCGACGTAATGGGCGGCGTCGCTGCTCCCGTACTGGCCGTCATTCGGGATGAAGATGCCGTAGAGCCCGTGCAGCTTGAACGGGCCGCCAATCTGCTGGACGAGGAAGGCGTCGACCTCCCCTCCGGCAAAGTTCTTTTCTCCTGCGGGACCCGACCCCGGACCGTCCGCCACCATGCGGCTGAAGAGGTGTCCGTGCACGTTCAGCGTGGTCGTCGGCGTGAGCTTGGCCCAGCCCTTGGCGTTGACGGACCACACGTTCGTGCGCGCGCCGATGACGTCCATCAGACCGAGCCATTTGTGCGCGGTTGGGTAGAGCTGGTTCCAACCTTCGTCCGTGTCCGTCGTCTCGGGATCGTCACCGCTCGCGACGTTGCCGCCGATGGCCAGGTGTACACGCTTGGTCAAGGTCGCACCGAACTCACCGTCGATCATGAAGGCAGACACGCTCTGAGTCGTGTCGCCATCGTCCAGCGGGTTCGGCCGGTCGCCGAACTGAATACCACCCTCGAGACGGTAGTCGAGAAGCTCGAACACGCGATTTTTCACACGCAGGCCGAAGGTGACCTCGGTCGCCGAAGACCGGGTGAAGGTGCCGGCAGAGGGGTCCGCCAAATCGACCGGGATGTTTCGGCTTTGGCCGTTCGACAGCCCGAGAGCGTAGACGTCCATCTCCATTTTCTTCGACACGAGAGGACCGAGCCCCGCGTAAAGACCCCAGAAGTACGTGTCACCGGCGAAGAGCGGCGTGTCAAAGACCGGGTGCCCTTCGGCAATACCTTGGTTCCCCCGCGGCGTCTGAGTGATGAACGCGTCGACCCAGGCTTCGTCGATGAAATGGCGCACCCGGATCCCTTCGAAGGCGCGCCCCACGTTGTTCCAGTCCAAATAGCCAATGACGACCTCGTCACCGTAACTCATGGCAAACCGACCGACTTCGAGGGTGGCTTGGGGTGTTCGGAACTGGGCGTAGCCTTCGAACAGGCCGAGCTCCTGCTCCGAAACGGTCCCAATCTTGCCGTACTCCCCCGCAGCCTGGGGGGTGAACTGCACGAGCACGTCGAGGTCGTCGGTGAGCTTCAGGGGGCTCGTTCGAAGCCCGAAGCGCGCGCGGTAGAAGGTGGCGTCCCCTTCGACGGTGCGCCCCTGCGAAACGCCGAGTGTGTCATAGCCCTCGCGCAACTCGAAGCGCGTCAGCATGGAGGTGCTGATCGTGAGCGGCCACAGGCTCGCCTCGGGTTTCTCTTCGACAACCGGAGGTGGAGCTTCGGGTGCCACGGCGACGGGTGCAGTCTCGGGGGTGGCGTTCGGATCGGACGGCGGGAGCTCCTGTGCAGCGGTTACGGGGAGTACTCCGGAGGAGGGTTCGGGCTCGCCCGAAGGCGCGGCCGGCGCGCGTTCGGGCACTTTTTCCGGAGTGGGGAGGTCCCCCGCCGGGGCAAGCTCCTCCCGTGGAGCCACAGGAGCGGCTTCGGAAGCCGGCTCTTGCGCGGGGGGCGCGTCCGGGGGCTCCGCATCCGTCGCGGCGGGGGCCGGCTGCGCCTCGACGTCGCTTGGTGGGACCTCAACCGGCGGCTCCGTCTGCGCGGGAACCGGGGGCACCGGCTGTGCGGAGGCGGTCAGGGTCGAAAGGAGGGTCGAAAAGACGCAACTCGCGCTAAAAAGTTTCCTCATGGTTTCCTCTGGGGCGGCCTCTTAACACGCTGACGGAGGTTGACCATCGCTCCAACGTCTTCGCGGACAGTCTGGGCAGCTTCGGGCCAGAGGAGCGGACGGGACGAGCGCGATCCCCGCGCCAGCAGATCATCTCGCGCCGCCCTAGGAGCGTGCGTGGCGACCTCCCCTCCGACCTCGGCCGAGTCCTGATTCAGGTGGAGGACGAACGGGGTCGTCGAGGCACCCGACCCGCAAGAGAAGTTCGGCAAACGCGAACGGATTCTGCCTTGCCTGCGGCCCCTCGTTTGACTAAACCCCCGCCCCCACCAAGGATTTCTGTAAGACCATGGCAAACTACGCAGTTTGGAACGTCCGTAAGCGTCACGAGTCGCTCTCGAAGCCCCGGAAGGCCAAGCACCTCAACAAGCGGACCCGCGAGCGCTGCGGCCTCGAAGAGGCTCTGGACCGCAAGCGCGAGGACCAGTCGGAAGAGCAGCCGGCCGCCGCCGAAGGCTGAGCCGCTGACGGGCGAGCCGCTCACAAGCCAGGCTCGCCCCCCGCGCGTTTGAAGCCAGTCTGAGAGCATGCCTTACCCACTAACGCACCGCGTTAGTGGGTTTCCGCACATGTGCATACATGGTCCAGTCGATCCGTACGTGATACCACGGTCAGTGGCACGTGCTGGAGCCTGGCTCCCGGAATGGTCTGCCAGGGCGTCCTCGAGTCTTCGACGCCAGTCTTCGACAAGAGGGTTCCCCGGAGGCGTGCTTTCGGACGGTGACCCGCCCTTCCGCGGGCCCCCTGTTGGAAACGCCCCATGAAGCCGCTTTCGTACCGTCACTGCCCCTCGGTGAGGAGCTCGGTCGGGGAGCGAAGGCCTTCGGTGCGTCCGGCGAATGCCGGAGGAGGTGATGATCGAATGCAATGTAGCTGTAGCCCCCATGCGATTCGTAGACACTTCGCATCGGAGGTATGCGCCCGGTAGCGCGTCGGAAGGACGTGGGCTGGTCCCACGTTGGCTTCTGACGACTCGGCTCCGGTGAGCCCGCCCGGCTCGCCCGTCTCGATGACGGTCGAAACCGAGCGTCGTGCTCCCACCTCCGAGCAGGGGCCTCTACGACGGGTCGGGTGGCGACGAAGCCGCCCGGCCCGTTTCTTTTTGGCGACATCCGGGTCGCCGTGCGATTGCGCGGCACTGGACAGCCGACTAGCCTCGCGCCCGCGAAGGGCCCGGGATGCAGACACTCTTTTCCGCTTTATCCGCAGGACTCGGTGAGGGCGCGCACGCGCTCTGGTCGGCTACCTCTTGGTTAGAAACCGGCTCATTCGGAGCCCTCACCGACGGCTTTTGGTCCTACAAGCCCTTCAAGAAGCCCGACTGGGTCACGGGAATGTTCTTCCTGCGGACGGCCCTGTGCTTCATCGGCGCTCTCTGCCTCATCTACGAGGTTCGCGCCCGGCGCATGGGTGTTCCGATTCGGGAACGCACCAAGAAGCTCATCGCCTACGCCCTGACGTTGCTCGCTTTCGGTGCGTACTTCGACTTCGGTAACCCGAACGTCCGTTACAGCGAGTACTACCACCGCCACGAGTTCTACCACTACTACTTGGGTTCCAAGTACGACCAGGAACTCGGGTACACGCGCCTCTACGACTGCACGCTGGTGGCCGAGAGTGATCTGGGGCGCAAGGCACAGGTCGCCCGTCGTGAGTTCCGCGATCTCCGCGAGAACCTGATCAAACCGGCGAAGGACACCTACGTCGTCAAAGATCCCGATCAATGCCGCAGGCGGTTCACGCCCGAGCGTTGGGAGGATTTCAAGAAGGACGTCGACTGGTTCTACAAGTCCGCCCGCGGCTCCTACTGGGAGCGGATGCAGCAAGATCACGGGTACAATCCGCCGCCGGTTTGGACCATGACCGGGAAGCTCCTCGGTAGCTTCAGCCCGGCCGACGACAAGTTCTTCAAGCTGCTGTCCGCCATCGACATCCTGTTTCAGGCAGGAATGCTGCTCCTGATCAACTGGGCCTTCGGTTGGCGGATCATGGCCATCTGCGGCGTGTTCTGGGGCTGCAACGCCGCAGCGAACTTCTATTGGACAGGCGGCGCGTTCCTGCGACAGGACTGGCTTTTCTTGTTGGTTGCCTCGGTGTGCCTGGCGCGCAAACGCAAGTTTTTCTGGGCAGGCGGAGCGCTCATGTGGTCCGCGCTGTTGCGCGTGTTTCCCGCCATCCTGTTTTTCGGATGGGGAGTGATCGTTCTTTTCTACATCATCGATCGCCTACGTGGACGCCCCGCCGTGGATGGATCGAAGGGGCTCCTCAGCTACCTCCACCCGGATCATCGCCGCTTGATCGGCGGCTCGCTGGTGGCGCTTGGCACCCTCGTCCCCCTGAGCATCATGACCGCCGGGGGCACCGAGGCGTACAAGGAGTTCTATCAACACATCCAAGTCCACAAGGACACGCCGCTCACCAACCACATGGGGCTTCCGACGATTCTCACGCACACGTGGGAAGGCCGGATGCGCTTCACCCGAGATGACAACCTCGACGACGCGTTCCAAAAGTGGAAAGACGGGCGCAATGAGCGCAAGCGGGAACGCAAGCCCTTTCAATACGGCATCACCCTCGCGTTCATGGTCTGGATCGCCTGGGCGCTGCGCCGGACGAAGCTGCTGTGGGTCGGACCAGCCCTCAGCTTGCCGCTCGTCATGTGTCTGACCGACCTGACTTGCTACTACTACGCGATGTACATCATCGCGGGCACGCTCGCGCTGGTGCGGAGACCGATAGGTCCGGTGCTGCTGGCCACCGGCGCGGCCAGCGTCATCCTGCTCGGACGAGACATCGGCTACGCCCTCGTGAGTGTGAGCGGCTTCTACTACGTCGACGACAACTTCACGGTGCAGTCGTACGTGTTCATGCTCTTCAACATCCTGATGTTGTGGAGCTTCTCGAGGCCTTTCAGCCTGGAGCGCTTGCGCGCGTGGTGGAACCACGAACCGGAACCTCAGGGCTCGGGCTCGGAATCGCACCATCGCGAGCCCGAACTCGAATCGCCCGCCGCAGGAACCTGAAGGTGGTCTCACGGGGAGGAGCCACGTTCCTCCCCACCCGTGTCCCGCCGAAGCGTGGGGGGACACGTTCGGCTCGAGAAAGTTGACTCAGGCGCCCAGCAGCCGCCGAAGCGTCGCCACGACCTCACCCACCCCGCCGGGAAGCGCGTTGAACGAGATGTCGAGGTGCTCGTCGTCGGTGCGGATGGCGTCGATGCTCACCAACGGAGCGACCAGGGAAACGATGCGCCGCGCCATTTCGGCCGAAAGCTCCGGGTGCTTCATCAGGTCGAGGGTGATCCGATTGCCCTCGGCCGCGACGAGGAAGGCGGGGCGCTTCGGCATGTAGGCTACCAAGTCCCCCGGCCGGCTCAGATCGAGCGCACCCGAACGCAGGAGCGCTGCGATTGGGGTATCGGCGTCGTCATCGAGCACCGTCAGACTGATGTCAGTGACTCGCACCTGGACGACCAGGCTGTCCGCCCCAAGATCGAGGCTCTCGACCGCCACCGTTCCGGCGGCGCGAATCGCCGTCTTCATCAGGTCGATACTGGCGGCGACGTGGATGCCAGGGGGCCGAGCTTCGATCGTGATGTCGCGGGGAGCTTTGGCGCCTCGCAGCTGCCCTGCGAGCCAGCGCAGCGCGGCGATCGGCACTCCCAAGCGCAGGGCCACGGCATTTCGGGCGGCTCGAACGAGCTCTTCGGGGTGGCGTTTCAGGTAGTCGCCAGCGGCCTGGACGAGCTCTTTCGGGAAGTCCCGGTTCATGATGGGGGGCGACTATAGCAGCGGACGCAGCCAAGCAAGCGCGCCCCGGCCGGCGCGGGAGGACCGGTGCAACCGGACGGTCCTCTCATCCCGGCGACTTTGGCTCAACGTACCCCGCGGACCCACACTGCCCCGAAGGCCTTCGAGAGCATCTCGTCCCCCAGACAACCTAGCCGAGACGACGTGCCCCCATCGCGACTGCCCAATGTAGGTGTCGTGCGGTTGGCGCTGGAGGACACTCCGCGTCAGAGTGAGAGATTGGGACGGTGCCGCGCCGACTCGCAAACGCGGTCCACGAGCAGCGCCGGTCTCACCGACACGTCATGCTGCGCCACCCGTCGATTCCGCCCGAAAAGGTTCACGCGACTCTGTCCGAGCACGTGCTCGCGGACGGCTATCCCATCGTGGTGGATCTCGAAGGCAGTCGCGGAAGCGTGGTGCGCGACCGGGTCACCGGGCGAAGCTACCTCGATTTTTTCAGCTTCTTTGCGTCGAACCCGGTGGGCTTCAACCACCCGATGATGCTGGACGCCGAAACCCAGTCCCGCTTGGCCCGGGTCGCCACGACGAAGGTCTCGAACTCCGACTACTACACCCGCTACATGGCGGAGTTCGTCGCCACACTGGCCGGCAGCGCGGCCCCTCCGGAGCTCCCCCATTACTTTTTCATCGATGGCGGGGCCCTCGCGGTCGAAAACGCGATGAAAGTCGCCTTCGACTGGAAAGTGCAGAAGAACCTGCTCGCCGGGCGCTTCCGCCCGAGCGGTCCCGAACTCGGGACCCGGATCCTCCACTTCCAGGGCGCCTTCCACGGGCGCAGCGGGTACACCCTGAGCGTCACCAACACCGATCCGGTCAAGACGCGGTACTTTCCGAAGTTCGACTGGCCTCGTGTGCCCGCTCCGTACGTCCGCTTTCCGCTCGACGCCGTGGAACAGATGCGGGTCGAGGAGGCCGAACGCGACTGCCTACGCAAAATCGAGAGCCAGTTCGACGAACACGCCCACGACATCGCGGCAATTCTGATCGAGCCCATCCAGGGCGAGGGAGGAGATCGGCATTTCCGAGGCGAATTCTTCGCTCAGCTCCGCCGGATCGCCGACGAACGCGAAGCCCTCCTGATCTTCGACGAAGTGCAAACCGGTGTCGGCCTCACCGGGCGCTGGTGGGCATTTCAGCACTCGGACATCGTTCCCGACATCGTCTGCTTCGCGAAAAAGATGCAAGTCGGCGGCATCTTCGTGTCCGAACGCGTCGAGGAAGTACCGGACAACGTCTTCTCCGTTTCCAGTCGCATCAACAGCACTTGGGGGGCGAGTCTGGTCGACATGGTCCGGTGCACCCGCATCCTGGAAATCATCGAAAACGAACGACTGCTCGAAAACGCGACGAACCGGGGTGCCGAGCTTCGAAGCGGGCTCGAGTGGCTCGAGCAGCACTTCGCGGGGCACGTCTCGAATGCACGAGGGTCAGGCCTGATGTGTGCGATCGACCTTCCGTCCCCTCCCCTCAGAGACTCGGTGATCCAGCGTTGCTTGGAGCGGGGAATGATCGTTCTGCCCTGCGGCCAGAGCTCGGTACGGTTTCGTCCCACGCTGTCGGTCAAGCCGGAGATCATCGCCGAGGGCCTCGAAATCCTGAAGGTCGCGCTCGACGACGTCCTCGGTCACTCGGGCCGGTCCGGAGTCCGCCGGTCCATCAGCGTCCATCCGAGCGACCACGCCACCGGCTGAAGCGCGCCGGGCGCGCCCCGGAACCGTTCCCGGCGAAAAACTCGCCGAGAACTCCTCGCGCAGCGGTTTTGGGGTGGGACCCTGCCGCGCAGCGGTAGGGCGGGAACGATTCGCGAAGCGGTTTTGGGGCGCCTCGCTGCGCAGCGGCGAGGCGGGGTCTTTGCCAAAGACCCCAAGAAAAACCGCTAGCCGGCGCAAGCGATGGGCTACGGAGGATGTCGCGGGCCCTCGCCCCCGAAGGGGGGCCGCGACACCCGGAGCCCCATTTCGCGCCGGGAACTAGCCTGGCGCCGATTGCGAGGAGTCGTCGCCCATGCCATGGCTCTGCCCGCCATGAAACCCAAGCGCTACGGTGATTTGAACGCTCTGGTCGTCGAGACCCCGGGTCCGGAAGAGGGTCTCGCCCCTTGCGTGGTGCTGCTTCACGGCTTTGGGGCACCCGGCACGGACCTCGTGCCGCTCGCCGAGCAAATCGCTGGTCCACCGGGCACGCGGTACGTCTTCCCCCAAGCGCCCCACGCCATCGACACGGGGATGCCCGCTCCCTTCGAGGGGCGCGCCTGGTGGCACATCGACATGGCGGAGCTCCAGGTGGCGCTCTTCACCCGGCAATTCGACCGCCTCGCCCACGCGCATCCGGCGGGTCTCGACGAGGCGCGCGCACAATTGGAAGCCTTCCTGGTCGAAATGGTGGGAGATCTGGAGGTCCCGGAGGGTGGATTGGTCATCGGAGGCTTTTCCCAGGGAGCGATGTTGACGTGTGATCTGGCGCTGCGGACGGACATTCCTCTGGCCGGGCTGGTCCAGCTCAGTGGAACGACGATCTGTCAGGACGAATGGCAGGCCCTCATGCCGCGCCGGCGAGGACTCCCTGTCTTTCAGAGCCACGCCCCCGACGACCCCGTTCTCCCCTTCGCTCTGGCCGAGCGCTTGCATGACTCGTTCGTCCGGGCTGGCGCCGCAGCCCGCTTCGTGGAATTCGTGGGAGGACACGGCATTGGTGGGGTAGCGCTGCGCGGGCTCGGGGAGTTCCTCGGCCAGGTCCTGAAGGGCTGTTCATCGCAGCAAAAGATGCTACTGGGGCGGACCCCCCGAGCGGAGTGACCGTTGAGCGATAGTCCGGAAAAGAGCGACGTAGAGCTGGCCCGCATCGTCGGTGAGGAAGAGGAATGCCTCGCCCGCGTCCACGAGCATCTCGCCAACAGGAACGAGGACGAATCGGGCCGAGCCGCGATCGACTACGACGCCGAGCTGCTTTCGCTGCGAGACCAAATCTCCACCGCCCGCACGGAAGACGTCCCTCCCCTGCTCGAGCAGATGGAGCGCCTGCAGGCGCTGGCAGCCCGACGGAAAGAAACCACCGAATCCTTCGTCGATCCGGCTTGTCCGTATTTCGGACGCATGGTCCTCGAAGAGGGGGATCGGAAGCGGGAGGTGCTGATCGGTCGGGGTACCTACCTGGACACGAAGAGCGGCATTCGCATCGTCGACTGGCGCGACGCGCCCGTCAGCCGTCTCTACTACCGGTACCAGGAGGGCGACGACTACGACGAAATCTTCGGCGATCGAGAGATCACCGGTGAGGTCCGGATCCGTCGGAGCGTAACCATCAACGACCGAAACCTGCGGCGCATCCATGCCCCGCAGGGCACCTTCGCCAAGAGCGCCACGGCCGGCTGGATCCGCCTCGACGATTCCGCCACCCGCCTCCACGGTGGCCAGGGCAGCGCGATTCGCGCCGACCAGATGCACAAGCCCGGCAAGCTCGGCGTGGGTGATGCCCACACGGATGCCGACGACAAGCATCTCAAGGAGATCACCCCGCTCATCGACCAGCGGCAGTTCGAGTTGATCACGCGACCCGATTCGGGCCTCGTCGTGATCCAGGGCGGAGCGGGTAGCGGCAAGACCACAATCGGACTGCACCGACTGGCGTACCTGGCGTTTCAGGACAAGCGTCGATTTCGCGCCGACAAGATGCTGGTCGTCGTCTTCAACGAAGCGCTCGTTCGATACATCTCCCAGGTACTCCCGTCTCTCGGCCTGAACGGGGTCGCCATCCGCACGTACCAGGACTGGGCCGCTCGCCTGCGCGCGACCCACCTTCCGTACCTGCCTCGGGTCTACAGCGAAGACACCCCTGGCGTGGTCACACGCCTAAAGAAGCACCCGGCCCTGCTGAAGCTCATCGACGAACGGATCGCGACCGTCGGCGAGATGACGGAGCGAGCCATCGCCGACTTGGTCGCCCGCGATCCCGAGGTCGAGCCGGCGCTCCGAGCCTGGCAGGGAACGTCATCGCGCCCCTTGGCCCACCGGGTGCATGGGCTTCGCAGCTGGATCGATGGACCGGGCGGCGAGCGACTGACCCCTCAAGCTCGCAACATGCTCGCGCGCGAAATCGACCGCGGCTTGGCCCGCGCCACCGACGCGAGCAGCGTTTGGGCCGATCTGCTCACCGACCGACGCCTGCTCGCCGAGGCCTTCGGACGCCTGGCGCCTGGCGAATTCTCCGAGCGCGAAATCGAGCGCGCCCACGCGTGGTGCACCGCCCACGTCAATCGGGCCCTCGCCTCCGCCGAAGAGCGGATGGAGTCCGGTGCCGACCCACACGCGCGCGGCAAGGGCAAACCGCCACCGAAACCGCCCACGGACGAACTCGGCTTCAACGAGGGCGTCGACGGCATCGAGCTCGAAGAGCAGGCAACGCTCGATCACGAGGACGATACGATTTTGCTGCGCATCATTCAGCGCACGCAGGGTCGCCTCCGGCGAGGCCAGCAAGCGAAGGAGGCTCTCTCCTACGAGCACGTGCTGATCGACGAGGCACAGGATCTGAGCCCCGTGGAGCTCTCCGTCATCGTCGACACGCTGAGCAAGGGCCGGAGCGTGACCCTCGCGGGCGACACGGCACAGCGGCTCCACATGGACAACGGCTTTTCCGATTGGGAGACCGTGCTCGGAGAACTCGACCTCGATCACGTGAAGGTCGAACCGCTCAAGTTGAGCTACCGCTCTACGAAGGAAATCCTCGACGTTTCCCAGGCCGTGCTCGGACCCCTAGCTCCGAAGGATCCCCCGGTCGCCACCCGCGGTGGCGCGCCCGTCGAGCTCTTCCAGCTCACCCAGACCGGCGACGCGGTCGCCCAGCTGAGCGAGGCGCTGCGCGAGCTGATGCAGTCCGAGCCGCGAGCTTCCGTAGCGGTGATCGCTCGCTTCCCGGAGCAGGCCGACCTCTACTACGACGGGCTCAGGAAGGGTGAGGTGCCCTATCTGCGACGCATCACCGATCAGGACTTCCCCTTCAAACCCGGTGTGGACGTCACTGACGTGCGCCAGGTGAAGGGGCTCGAGTTCGACTACGTGGTGCTCGTGGAAGTGACGTCGTCCGCCTACCCGGAGGACGACGAGTCCCGTCACCTTCTGCACATCGGCACGACCCGCGCCGCCCACCAACTCTGGCTCATGAGCAGCGGCAAGCCGAGTCGCCTGCTGCCCGAGACCCTCCGAGACCGGGGTTATTGAAGCGCGCAGGCGGGCCCGGCTGATTCCAGCGATTGACCGCGCCCGATCGATGTGGACATTGGTGCCATGAACGTTCTTCCGCCCCCCGTTCGCCTCGCTCCTCGCTCGTCGTTCTTGCGTGCGCCCGCGTGGCAAACCGATCGGCGCTCTGGGGCCTCTGGGAGAGGCCTGTTTTCGGCGCTCGTCACTCTGACTCTTCTCCTTTCGGGATGTGCCACCCGCGAGGCAATGCCGAACGACATCGGCCGCTCGAAAGTCGAGCCTCCGCCGAGCGAAGAGGAGCTCGCGGCGGAGCGAGCCAGGAAGAAGGCCCACACGGAAGAGCCCCCTCCAGACGACGTCGTGGAGCAGGCTGCGCTTCCGTTCGTCGGTCTTCGGCTCGTCGATGGCAAGAGGCTCAGCGAAAACGCCTTCCTTTCCGAACTCGCCCGGGCTGACGCCGTATGCGTTGGGGAAAACCACGGAAGTCCCCACGATCACTACGCCCAACTCGCGATCATCGAAGGACTCGCGGACCGGCAGCAAACGCTGGGGTTCGAGCTCGGCGTCGGGTTCGAGATGTTCCAGGACAAGTTTCAACCCGTCCTGAGCGCCTACGGGAGCGGCAACATCGACGTCGACCAACTCGTCGTGAACAGCGAGTACGACAAGCGTTGGGGCTTTCCCATCCAGTACTACCTCCCCCAGTTGAACTCGGGCCAGGAGCTCGGGACCACCCTGGTGGCGCTGAACGTTCCGAGCGAAACCACTCGAGAGGTCGCGAAACGCGGCCTCGAGGAAGCGGCTCGAGAGACGCGCCTCCCGGAGATGGATCTGGACGATCAGACCCACCGAGAGCTCTTCGAAAAGCTCACCGCCGGTCACCCGGATCATGGCGTCGCTCCCGACGACATGTACGCGGCCCAGGTCTTGTGGGACGAATCCATGGCCAACGCCGCCGCCGCCTGGCTCGCGGAAAAGGCCCCAGCCCGAAAAATGGTGATCGTGGCCGGGCGCGCTCACTGCCACGAGCGCGCCATCCCCGCCAGCATGACCCGGCGTACCGGCGCCCGAGTCGTGAGCGTGCTTCCAGTCGTCGAGGGCGCGGCTGCCGCCCCC
>JBNKGC010000076.1:0-25360 GCA_050289625.1 Polyangiaceae bacterium
CTCCTCACCCCACGGTCCCGCTGCGCTCCGGCGGCTTGCGAGGGGGCTCGCTCACCGGCGGTGCTGTGGCGGCCTCGTCACTCCTCCTCGCGTTTGGCTCGTCGCGCGCCTTGGAGTTTCGCCAACTCGGTCACGTTTGATTCGATCACGTTGATTCGATCACGTTGATTCGGTCACGTTGATTCGGTCACCTTGGGCTAGCCGCAAGCGCTAGCTCCTTCGCGCGAAAAAATGCGACGGCTCTTCTCGCGAAGAGGGCTGAGCAGGTCGTTGCAGCCCTTGCCCCCGACGGGGGACCGCGACGGTCTGAGCTCGCACTCAGTGCCGGGATTCGGCTACGTCGCGACGCACGTAAACCTCGACGCTCTGGTGCTTCTTGTCGCGGTAGACCCGTTCGTACTTCCCGTTCATTTCCCGCTGGACCGCACGCCGCGTCCCGCCACTCCAGCGGCTGGAAAGCACGACTAGCTCGGGTCGATACTTGCGCACGTCGGAAACGATGTCGGAGGTCTTCAACAGCCCCGTTTTGAAACGCTTGTACGACGTGACTCCGAGGTTGGGCGGCACGGGCACCCCGGCGCGAAATGCGTAGATCTGGCGCGCGGTCACCATGTAGCGGATTCGGTCGCGATACGGTTCGATCGCCTCCTGAACCTTCCTGTCACGACTGGTGCTCGACCAGGGCTTCCCCCGCGTGAGCGACTTTTCAAGTTGCGGGTTCGAGAAAACCAGCAACGCTGCCACGGCGCACGGCGCCGCGAAACCGAGCATGCGTGCCCAGCGCCCCTCCGCTAGCACAGCGGGCCATGCGAGGAGCTCGCCGACTGCATATCCGCCGCAAACTGCCGCGGGCGCGGTGAGCAGGAGCCGGTGATGGGGCCACACCGGGTAGTGATCGTAGAGCATGAGCACGGCCAGACAGAGCCAAAGGCCCCACAACATGACATCGACGTTCCGGCGGACGAGTGCTCGGAAAATTCCGAGCACCGCAAGAGCGAACAGTGGCGCGTCGTCGCGAATGAAGGCGAGCACGGTATCGAGCCCGTCGGCCGAGCCGCTGCGCGATGCCCGCGCAGTCTCGTGCGCGGAAACCAGCGCGCCGACGGACATTGACGACAGCACGGGCCAGAACGCGATCGTGAAGGCAACGATGAAGCCACCCCCGAAGACGACACCAGCACGCAGGATTCGCCGAGGCACTTCGCGTCCGCCCTCGGCGAGCGCCCAAAAAAGGATCAGGAGGCCGTAGATGGGAACGAGAAACCCCGTGAACACTTTGGTCGCCACCGAGAGGGCCATGGCAACACCGGACACGGCGAGCCACATTGGCTTTCGCTCCGTGCGAGCCGCCCGGAACCGCGTGAGCGCCCACACTCCGAGCATCATCAACGTGATCGACGGCAGCCCGATCATCACCGATACGCTGAGCTGCACGAAGAGGTTCGAGAGCACGAGCAGCAAGCTGCCCGCAAGGCCGGCCTGATGCCCACTTCGTGGTCCCGCGGCGATGCGCAGGGTGTCGTAGGTGGCAAAGATGCCCATTCCGGCGAACGCCAGGATCACTTCCCGGCCCACGTTCACGTCCCATCCGAAGAGGCGGAACGCTCCCCAGAGCACGTAGGCGAGAAACGGGGGCTGGTCGCTCCAGATGTCGGTGAAGAACTCGTTCCCGTTTGCGAGCAGGATGGTTTTGATCAGGTTGTTGCCTTCGTCCGGATCGAACTCGAAGACCCGCGAATAGTCGTGCTGCGTTGCGACGAACGTGACGTAGGCGATGCTCACCACGAGGGCTGGCAGGGCGCCGCCGAGAGCACCAGTGAACCACTCGAGCGCCCTGACGCACCAAGACCGTGCGACGGACCAAGGTGAAGGTCGAGACGGGCTTTGGGGCTCGCCCGGGGGCGGCGGAGCTTCCTTCGGTTCACCCGTGGGATCGGCTGCTCCGGACCGAGCGGCGTCCGACTTCACTTGCCGCCTCCACCGAGGACTTTTTCGAGCCGCGTGACGTCAACCACCAGGTAGGACCCGCGACGAAAGACAACGGCCTGCTTCGGAACGTTGGCGAAAACCAAATCGTCGAGACGAACGCCGCTGAGGAGATTCTTGGCATATCCCGTGAAGGGATCGAACGACGCAGAGCGTCGACGGAAATCCTTCCGATAGCGACGCGTGTCGATGAGAAAGTGCGTCACTCCATTCCGATGCGCGTAGTCGAACACGACCTTCGGGTCGGTGCTGTACAGGGCGCGCAGAGTGTCTTCGGCGCGAGCCCGTTGCCTACGCCACGAACCGGTGAACCACGGTTGGAGCGTCTCGAAAGCACCCATGGTGGCGCGTGCGCTGTAATAGGGGATCCCGTCGCCATCCATCGGGTGGGAAGCGAAGCGCACCGACTCGGGTAGCTTGGCAATGTACTCGTACAGAGGCTTGTCGCGCCTCTGGTCGATCGTCATCCCGTTCAGCTTGACGACCCCGGTGCCAGTGCAGCCCCAGATGAGCAAAATGAACCCCACGATCGTGAGGTTCCGAAAGATCTCCCTGGCTCGTGGGCGCAGCCAGAACCACGCATGCGACAAGATGACGACGATCAACGTGATCGACGCCATGCGCATGCCAAAGCTGTAGTAGCGCTCGGGAGAATACAGCTGGAAGGCCAGCGCGCGCGACAGCACGTAAAGAATCGCCGAACCGCAGAAGAATGCGAGCGCGAGCCACGGAGTGGGGCAGAAACGCAGCATCGCGAAGACCAAGAGCAAGGCGAAGATGGCCACGCCGTAGGCTTCCCAGTCCTCCTTGTATGCCTTGCGCAGCTCGTTCGAGAACGACTTTCCGCGAGGCTTCATTTGGTCGACGAACGCTTCGCCGAACACTTTCGTCGGTTCGGCAAAGGGCAGAATCCAGAGACGCCCTGTCTTCCCGAAAGCAGGTTCCTTCTTCGCCTGCTCGAGGGTGTGGATGGGCCCGCGGTCCTCTCCTCCTACGACGGCTGGCAGCACGGCAACGAAGCAAACCCCCACGACGGCGAAGTAGCGGAGCAGGCGACGACCCACGACGCTGTGTCGGGTCTTCCCCAAACCGCGCAAGGTGTACAGGCCCTCCGCCGCCAGAATCATGTTCATGACCGACGGATAGGTGAGCGCGGCCAGGACCGGCGCGGCTCGTCGCACCCAGGGGCGGTTTGCCACGACTCCGGAAAGCCACAGCGCAAAGCACGGGAAGCCGAACGCGCGCGGCAACCCGCCGGCGACTCGGTACACTGCAAACCAGTCGTGGAGCACGGCGAAGAGGAGTAGTGCCGCCGCCCCGAGCCCCGCGCGTCGAGAGCGAGCCATCACGACGGCCGCGTACACAAGTACCGCGAGGGCGAGCGCCTGAACGATTTTCGGAGCGACGAACACGTCGGTCATCGGAACGAGCACGCGGTACATCGCGTGAACACCGATGGGGACCAAAGCCAACATTTCGTTGGCGATCGGATCGTCGGCGAGGGCGCCCGAGTCGTAGCGATGGAACGGGAAGATGCTCGTGCGAGCGTCGCTGTTCTGGAGGTTCGGATCGGTGAGCATCGGCCAGTTGCCCTGGGTCCACGCCCAGAGATACGCGCCGAGCACACCGAGCACGAGGGCTGTGCTGAGCCAGTAGGCGACGCGCTGCACCGCTCCGTGACGCGCGATCCTCATCGCCCGCTCGCCCGCGGCTTCGCACCATGCCACGCCCCGAGTCAGGGGCGCTTTTCCAGGCCAATCCATGCGACCGGACTGTTACCATGAGTCCGAAGGCAGCGACCACAGCGCACACCGGGGGGAGCCGACCCACAGCTGTTACCACTTCGACTGGAGCCGTTTCGCTGGAGAACCCGAGGCACGCGACGAGCCGAAGGCGAGGAGGAGTGACGAGGCCGCCTCAGCACCGCCGCCGACCAAGTGGGAGGCGCCGGAGCGCAGCGGGAATGTGGGGTGAGGAGCGCGAATTCACTTCGCGCGACGAGGGGGGCGGGGCCGCTGCGGGGCCGCCCCCCTGCCAACGTTTGCGGCACGGTCAGCGCCGAGTTGCGGGCTCGTGCAAAAAGCACCTCACCCGGCACTGACCCAGCTCGTACATCTCCGGTTCCCGCACGGGGCACGGCTCGAACACTTTCGGGCAGCGCGTGTGAAAACGGCAGCCACTCGGCGGGTTCGCCGGCGAAGGCACGTCGCCGAGAACCTGGACCTGCACCCGGCGCTCCGCAGGATCCGCGGAGGGGACCGCGGCGAGCAGGCCTTCGGTGTAGGGATGTCGCGGGGTGCTGAAGAGCTCTTCGGTCGGTGCCCGTTCGACGATCTGCCCGAGGTACATCACGGCAACTTCGTCGGCGAGATAGCGAACCACGGAAAGGTCGTGGGTGATGAACAGGTAGGCGATGCCGAGATCCGCCTGGAGCTCTCCGAGCAGGTTCAAGATCTGCGCTTGGATCGAAACGTCGAGCGCCGAAACCGCCTCGTCGCACACGATGATCTCCGGCTCGACTGCCAGGGCGCGCGCAATCCCAATCCGCTGACGCTGCCCGCCGGAAAACTCGTGAGGGAAGCGCCGCATGTGGTCGGGACTCAGGCGCACTCGCTCGAGCACCTGAGCCACCCGGTCCGTGCGCTCGTCCTCTGTCGCTCCAATCCCGAACGATTCCAGACCTTCCGCGATGATGTCGCGAACCCGAAGGCGCGGGTTCAGCGAAGTCATCGGATCTTGAAACACCATCTGGATGGCGCGCCGAATCGGGCGAAGCTCCCGCGGCGTCAGCTGGAGCAAGTCCCTCCCTTGGTAGCGCACCGCTCCCGAGATGGGTTCCACCAAACGCAAGAGCGAACGTCCGACAGTCGTCTTGCCGCAGCCCGATTCGCCGACCAGCGCCAGAGTCTGTCCGCGACGTATGGTGAGGTTCACCCCGTCGACGGCTCGAACGTGTCCGACGACCTTTCGCAAGACACCTTTGCGGATCGGAAACCATGTCTTCAGGTCTTCGACCTCGAGCAGGGGCACCTTCTCCTCCTCGACCGGAGCGGCGACCGCTTGGTTGCCCGAGCTCGTCACGGCTTCGCCTCCTTACGGAGATCCCGCTCCACGGCGTGACAGAACACTCGCTGACCTTCACCGAGGTGGAGCTCCTTTGGAACCTCCATCTCGCACGGCTCGAACGCGCGCGGACAACGAGTACAAAAACGACAACCGACAGGCCAGTTCTGGGGCGCAGGGACAACCCCGTGGATCTCGTTCAGCGGCTGCCCCGGAGCGTTCCGGCTCGGGATGGAGGCCAAGAGTCCTTGCGTGTAGGGATGCCGCGGCATCCCGAGCACCGCGTTTCGCGGTCCCTCTTCGATGACACGGCCCGCGTACATCACGGCAATCTCATCAGCCAACTCGTTCACGACACCGAGATCGTGGGTGATGAGTACGATTGCCGTGCCGAAGTCTCGCCCGAGCTCACGCATGAGTTCGAGGATCTGCGCTTGGATCGTCACGTCGAGCGCCGTCGTCGGTTCGTCGGCGAGGAGAACTCGCGGCTTGGTGATGAGAGCCATCGCGATCATCACCCGCTGCTTCAGGCCTCCGGACAGCTGGTGCGGGTAGGCATCGAAGCGCGCCCCCGGATCCGGAATACCTACTTGCTTGAACAGCTCGATTCCGCGCTCACGGGCGGCCTGCTTGCTCACCTTCTCGTGCAAGCGGAGGGCCTCCATGACCTGGTTTCCCACGCGGTGCACGGGGTTCAGGCTGGTCATCGGCTCCTGGAAGATCATGGCGATGTCCTGGCCTCGGACACGACGCATTTCGGGCACACTGAGCTCGAGCAGGTTCTTGCCACCGAGGAGGACCTCTCCGCCATCGACGCGACCTGGCTTCGGCACGAGCCGGAGGACGGACATCGCCGTCATCGATTTGCCGCACCCCGATTCTCCCACCACGGCGAGGACTTTGCCTTCTTCGACGGACAGGCTCACCTCGTCGACGATGGGCACGCGCTTTCCGCCGATGGGAAACGTGGTGCGGAGCGACCGGAGCTCCAGGACGGGCTCTCCACTCACGGTTCAGCCTCCTTCCTTCAAGGTCCGGGGATCGAGTACGTCGCGCAGGGCGTCTCCGATCAGGTTCACCGCCAAAAGCAGACCGAACAAGGCAATGCCCGCGGAGGTGACGTTCCACCACACGATCGGTTCTCGGCTGAGCTCGTCTTTGGCTTGAGCGATCATCTGGCCCCAACTGCCGTCCACGCCGATGCCGAGCCATGCCAGGGTCGCCTCGGCGAGCACCAGGCCCGAGAAGAGAAGCACAAAGGTGATCACCACGAGATGCATCAAGTTCGGCAGGACGTGTCGCACGAGGATCTTCGCGTCGGAAACTCCGAGCGAGCGCGCCGCGTGGACGTAGTCGAGCTCCCGAAGCTTCAGGGTTTCCCCGCGAGACAAGCGACAGAATCCGACCCAGCTGGTTACCCCGAGCGCGATGCACACGGACACCGTTCCCTGACCCATCGCCATGATGAGTGCAATGAGCAGCAAGATGGTCGGCATGGATGCCAGCGTGCTCATGACGAAGAACACCACGTCGTCCACGCGTTTGCCGAAGTATCCAGCGAGCACCCCGAAAAAGAGTGCGAGAGGGATCGCGATCAGGCTGGTGAGCCCACCGATGAGGAGCGCAACGCGCGCGCCCTTCAGAGTCGCGTACAGGACGTCGCGACCGAGAATGTTCGTCCCCAGCGGATGGGTCTGCGGGTGGTGGAGCGGGGAATGGTCGTAGAATTCCTTGCTGGCAAAGGGGGCCGAATAGCTCTTTTCCTGGGTGCCCGTGAACACCCGATCGAGGACGCTCTTGGCTTCGTGAGCAGCCACCTGGTCTTCGACGGATCCAGTGCCCCCAACCCAAGAAACCGAGTCCAACAAAGCCACCGCGACGTAAACGCCCACGACGACGACAGCAAGCGGACGCCGGAGCCAAAGCTGGCGAAACCCGTCGCGCCAGATCTCGTTCTTTCGCGCGAACCGCACGAATGCCGCCGTCACGAGGAGCAACGCCGCGACGATGAGGTTGCTCAGGGTGGCCTGAAGGACCGGCGAGATCTCCAGCAAGAGGAACACCGTCAGCTACTCCAGTCGAATCCGTGGGTCGACGAGCGTGTAGCAGATGTCCGTCACGATCTGCCCGCCGATGAACAGGAGCGCGCCGATGTAGACCATCGCCCGCAGGGTGGAAAAGTCGTTGCTGTTGATGGCATCGACCGTGAGCGAGCCGAGCCCCGGAATGCCGAAGCCGGCTTCGAGGAGGAGGGACCCGGTGAACAGGAACGGGATCGCCATCACCACGTTCGTGACGATGGGGATCATGGCATTGCCGAGGACGTGATAGGCCATTAGCCTACCCTCGCCGCAGCCTTTTGCGCGTGCCGTACGCACGTAGTCCTTGTGGATCTCTTCGACGAAGACCGTGCGATAGAAGCGCACGTTACTCCCGATCGACGAGACCACCCCGATGAGGACCGGGAGCGCCAAGAAGCGCGCGATCACCCCGGGGCTCGGATCGAATCCAGACACCGGGAACCATTTGAGGAGCTTCCCGAAGAGGAACTGCCCTGCGATGATGTAGAGCAGAATCGACACGCTCATCGCCAAGACGGCGAGGAACACCCCCACCTTGTCGATGTAAGTTTCCCTGAAAAAGGCCACGAACAGGCTGAGCCCGATCCCAATCACGATGCCGAGTACGAACATGGGCATCGTGAGCGACAGACTCGGTCCCGCGCCGCGCTCGATGCGGTCGAGAATCGGCACTCCGTCGGCGTCACTCCGACCGAAGTCGAAGGTGAGCATGCTGCTGAAGTGGTCGACCAGCAGATTCTCGCTCCAGTGACCCGGGCCCGGCCACTTGGGCTTGTCGTAACCGTGGTTCTGCTTCCACTGTTCGATGACCTCCGGCGGCGCCTTTTCCCCCACGGCGCGCCGCGCAATGTCGTCCGGTGTGGCGACGGCGAAAAACAGCACGAACAAGAACAGGAGGACCCCCAGGACCACTCCCCCGCCATACACGACCCGCCGGAGAATGTAGGCAACCATCACTGCCTCTCCTGGAGGAAGGTTCGAATGCCCGGGATCAACACGAGCACCAAGAGCGCTATCAGCACACCGAGTGGCCACATCACGGGCTGGTTCCACTCACGCCGCTTCTCGGCTCGAAGGTCCGGATCAAGATCGTAGTACTTGGTGACAGGCGTCGAGATCCCAACCGGCTTGACGTACTTCATCCAGCCCTGAAACAGAGCGTATTGCTCGGGGTGGAAGAGCTCGATCCAGGGACGCTCTTGCTCGAGGAGCTTCGTCATCTCGGCGATGATTTCAGTCCGACGCTCGTCGTTTTCCCGCGTTCGCATGAGCCCGAACAGGCGGTCGTACTCCTCGTTTTTGAAGTTCGCGGTGTTGGGCCCGCCGGAGACGGAGCGCGCCATCTCGCTGGTGAGCAAGAAGAAGAAGTTTTCCGGATCCGGATAGTCGGCGACCCAACCCCACTGGAAGATCTGATAGGCGCCGTCTCGGACCTTCTTCTGAAAGGCGTTGTAGGTCGTCGCATCCAGCTCGACGTCGATGCCCAGGCGACGCCACTGGCCCACCCAGAACATGAAGCGAAGCCGGCCCTCCGGTGAGGTGTCCGGGACGTCGAAGGTGAGCCTGAGCGGCGCCTTGGTCTTCGAATCGATGCCGCCGGGGTAGCCAGCCTCCTCGAGCAACTTCTTGGCTCTCGCGAGGTTCACCTCGCGGAAGGGATTTTCGTAGCCCTCGTCGTACCCGAAGAGCCCCGGAGGCAGCGGGGATTGGGCGGGGATACCGCGGCTGTTCATGAACAGCCGCATGTACTCGTTCACGTCCACCGCAAGGCTCATCGCCTGACGAAGCTTCCGGCTCCGTTCGCCGTCCTTCCGACCCACGACCGGGTCATCCATGTTGAAGCCGATGTAATAGACCGCGGGCTCGACCGACTGATCGAGCTGCATCCCCTTCTCCTGCATCTCGGGAGAGAGGCCGTCTTCCTGGATGACCTTGTCGAAGCTCTCGCGCACGATGCCCGAGGAGTCGTAATAGCCTTGGAGGAACTTGCTGAAGGCGGGAATGCGCTCCTTCTCGCGCAGGTACTCGACTCGCTCGAGGAACGGCAGGCTCTTGCCCACGGCCGAGCGAAACTCCTCGGCCCGCTCGAGCCCCGGTGGCAGCTCGGGGAAGGTGGCGCCGGGTGCCTTCCATTCGGGATGCATCACCCCGTACCAGCTCTCGTTCCTGTCCAGCACCATCTTCGCCTGCTTGTCGTAGGTGGTGAGGACGAAAGGACCGGAGGAAACGGGGTGATCGTCGAAGAGATCGCGTCCCCCTTCGCCGTCGTAGTACTCGATGGCCTCCCAAGGCACGGGGGAGGAAAACGGCATCGCAAACCAGAAAAGGATCTGCGGGTAAGGTTCCTTCAGAGTGAGAACGAGGTCCCGATCGTTCTGCGCCTTTGCTCCTTCGATGCCGCCGATCGCGGCATACTGCTCGTGAACGGGCTTTGCGGCAAAGGCAGGATCGGCACGACGCTCCTTGAGGGCCGCTCGAAACTCACGAAAGCCGACCAGATTCGAGAAAGGATCGATGACCGGACTGTTCACCTTCGGATCGGCGATCCGCTGGAGCTCGAAGACGACGTCCTTCGCGCTGATGCGCCGCTGGTCGGACCCGCTCAGGGAAAAGCACGGATCCTTCTGAAACCAGAGGTCGTCGCGGAGCCGGAAACGATAGACCACCTGGTCACCCAGCGCGGGCTCCGCCTCGGGGACCCTCTCCGCCAGCCCCGGGATCAGCTCGAACGGGCGCTTCAGGTAGTGGTACTCGAGCAGGGTGTCGTAGACCTTGCCGGTGATCGCGTGATCCGCGACCGAATAGGCGACAGCCGGATCGAGCGTGCGCGGAGCCTCGGCGAAGGACGAATACAAGATCTTCTTGTGTTCGTCGGCGCCCGGATACGGATTGTTCGTGCAACTCGGCACAGCGAACGCCCCGAAGAGCATCGCCGCCCCAAGCACGACCCCACGGGTGCCGCTCTGTCCCATCCGTCCCAGCAACGGGGAACCACGGTAGTCGCAGGCCGCGAGCGGAGCAACGACGAGCGCTTCCTCGCCACGGGTTTCGAAGCGTGGCGGGCGTCCTGGTCCGTTAGGATATCGGCGGTGGCGGCCCGCTTCCCTCAGGTTTCCAGCGACTGCACCGAAGGATCCTGTTCGCCCAACTCGATGCCCTCCGCCTCCGCCCACTCCCTCCAGTCCTCGCCGAAGATCTCGATGGGATGAGGTGTGCGAATGGTTCCGTTCCCGCACGCCAGGTCGCAAGCTCGGCAAAAGCGCTCACAACCCCAGCAAATGCGTTCTGGATGCGCAGGCTTCAAGGGCAACTTGTACACGACCTTCCTCCTTTCCAGGTGACTGCCTAGTACGACAGTACGGCGATGCCGCAAACAGTCACTCGGCCGCGGCGTCTCGAACGGGCCTCCCCGCCTCGTCGGTGGGATGACGCAAGTTCAACGGGATGCGCAAGTAGCGAACGCCGTTGTCCGCCGCCTTCGGGAGGGTCCCCCCGAACACGTTCACCTGAACGCTCTGGTAGATGAGCTTCGGGGGAGCGAGGCTCGCATCGCGTTCTTCACGAAACGCGACGAATTCTCGCTCGGACGTGTCCTTCGAGAGCTGGACGTTCTCCGATCGTTCGACGCCGATACTGCTCTGGTGGCGCACCTCGCGGCCGCCCGGCTTGTAGTCGTGCCCCACGAACACTCTCGTTTCCGGGGGAAGCTCGTAGAGGCGATCGTGCACCGAACGGTAGAGCGCTGCCGCGTTGCCCGCGGGAAAGTCGGTACGTCCCGTGCCGTAGTCCTCGATGAAGAGCGCATCTCCGGTGAACACGGCATCACCGATCAAGTAGCTCAGGCAGGCAGGCGTATGGCCCGGAGTCGCGAGAGCCTTCACCCGGACCGAACCCGCCGACAGCTCCTCCCCGTCGACGAGAAGGCGATCGAACTGGCTGCCGTCGGTCGGAGTCTCTTCGGGAAGATTGAAGAGCCTCTTGAAGGTCTCCTGAACGATGCGGATGTCCGCCCCGATCGCGACGGGCGCGCCAAACCTCTCTCGCAGGTACGGCGCTGCGGTGAGATGGTCCGCATGCGCGTGGGTCTCCAGGACCGCGCGCAGCGTAAGACCATTGTCCCGGAGAAAGTCGACCACCTCGTCGGCGGAATGGGTGGACGTCTCCGAGGTCAGAGGGTCGTAGTCAAGCACCGGATCGATCACGACGGCGTCGCCCGTGTCGGGATCGGAAACGACGTACGTCAAGGTCCAGGTCGCCTCGTCGAAAAAGGCCCTCGTTTGGTAGCTCTTCCGGTGGGAAGTGTGCGGGTCGCGCCTCTCTCCGGAGGCCTGGGGCCCGCGAGGGTTCGCGCTTTCGTCGCTCATGAGTCGCTCTCCTTTCTTCGAGGAGTGTAGCAACCCACGTGCCAATGAGTTCGCGCCTGCCTAGCCGGCGCAACTTCTGCGCGAGCACCAATTCAGCCAGAAAAGGCTGGTTTCGCTGCTCGCGCGAAGCGCTGGCCTCCGCAGCGATCAGGCGCGCGGTCCGAAACACGTCGCACGAAATGCGTTTCGACGTTTCACCGGGTTTCACGCACGGTCGCGCCACGTCTCGCCGACCCCGGCAGACGCCCGCGCACCGACCAGCCCGCTTCGTTTGGCCAGGGGGAGCGCGCAGGCGCTGCTGCTCAATTACGAGTCGATCACTCGAGCCCGCGTTGCGCTCGGTACCGCCGGATCAACGCATTCGTGGAAGAGTCATGCGACAGGTCGGACGCCGCTCCGCTGAGCTCGGGGATGATGCGCTTGGCGAGAACCTTGCCGAGTTCGACTCCCCATTGGTCGAAGCTGTTGATGTCCCAGATTGCGCCCTGGACGAAGACCTTGTGCTCGTAGAGTGCGACGAGCTTCCCCAAGGTGGCGGGGGTCAGCTTTTCGATGAGGAGAGTGTTGGTCGGGCGATTCCCGTTGAAGACGCGATGTGCCACGAGCTCCTCAGGGGTTCCCTCGCTGCGGACCTCTTCCTCCGTCTTGCCGAACGCAAGAGCCTCGGTCTGAGCGAAAAAGTTCGCCATCAGTAGGTCATGCAGGTTCGAGAGCGGATTCAAGCTCTTCGAAAATCCGATGAAGTCGCAGGGGATGAGCTTCGTGCCCTGATGAATCAACTGATAGAAGGCGTGCTGGCCGTTCGTCCCCGGCTGGCCCCAAATGATGGGCCCGGTCTCGTAATCCACGCGCGCACCGCCGCGGGTCACCTGCTTGCCGTTGCTCTCCATGTCGAGCTGCTGCAAGTAGGCGGGGAAAAGCCGAAGGTACTGGTCGTACGGGAGCACCGCGTGGCTCTCGGCATCGAAGAAGTTGTTGTACCAAATGCCGAGCAGTCCCAGCAGAACTGGCAGGTTTTGGGCGAAAGGAGCCGTTCGGAAATGCTCATCCATCGCGTGGAAGCCACCGAGCATTTCCCGGAAAGCATCGGGGCCAATGGCGATCATCAGCGCGAGTCCGATGGCGGAGTCGTAGGAGTAGCGCCCCCCCACCCAGTCCCAGAAGCCGAACATGTTCTTGGTATCGATGCCGAACTTGGACACCTCGTCGGCGTTCGTGGAAACGGCAACGAAGTGCGACGCCACGGCGGCCTCGTCGCCCAGTCGTTCGACCACGAGGTTTCGAGCGAGCGTGGCGTTGGCGAGGGTTTCGAGCGTCGTGAAGGTCTTCGAACAGACGACGAAGAGCGTTTCCTCGATGTCCAAGTCGCGCACGGCTTCGGCGAAATCGGTCGCGTCGACGTTGGACACGAAGCGCACCGTGAGCTCCCGGTCCGAGTAATGGGCAAGCGCCGCGTAGGCCATTTGGGGCCCCAGATCGGAGCCACCGATGCCGATGTTCACGACGTTCTTGATGCGCTTGCCGGTGAACCCGACGTGGCTTCCGTCGCGCACGGAGCTCGAAAACGTGGCCATGCGATCGAGCACCTCGTGCACGTCCGGCACCACGTTCTTTCCGTCGACCTCGATCACGGCGCCCTTCGGGGCGCGCAGTGCCACGTGAAGAACCGAGCGATTTTCCGTCAGGTTGATGCGGTCGCCGCGGAACATCGCGTCGATGCGCTCGCGCAGGTTCTGCGTTTCGGCCAATGCCACGAGGAGCGAAAGCGTCTCCTTCGTCACTAGATTCTTGGAGTAGTCGAGAAAGAAGCCCTCGGCTTCGACGCAGAGCGCTTCGGCACGGCCGGCGTCCGTCGCAAAGAGCTCCCGGAGACTCGCCCCGGCGAGAGTCTTCTGATGGGCCTCGAGGCTCTGGTACGCGTTCGTCTGGCGGAAGGGGGTGGTATCGGTCATGGGGATCGTCTCGTCGTTCGAATCGTGAGCCCGTCCCCGCCTCCGCCCAACGGCCCAAGAGGGCTCGGAGCGGGGCCATTCCTCCAGGGCGGGCTCGAACGGCGCGCATCTTGGTACGCGATCGACCCTCGATCCACGATCAATTCGCCACCGCGCAGAGGGCGAAACCAGCGCGCTTCCATGAAGCCCCCCGCCCGGCCCGCGGAAGGGAGCCCGCGACGTTCGGGGTGCAGGACACCGGAGCAGGCGCACTTTCGCGACCCATATGGCCACCCACAATCGCGAACGAGTCGAACCGCCTCCTGCGTCGCCAACGGATCGCCAACTGCGTGGCCTTTCTCACGGCTTCGTCGAGTTCGGAACACTCGCGGAGGTGCCAGAGCGCTTCGCGACCGACGGGGCTCGTTGGTGGCAGCTGTGCAGAACGGCGAATCTTTCTCATTGGGAACCGGTGGGGCCTCAGGTAGCTTCCCGCGCCAATGGGCGGAATTTTCGCGGCTCCCCGCAGGCCGAACGAGACGAACTCTGAATGGCGAGAGCACTATGCGTCGTCCTTGCGCGTATTCGGTGAGCGAGGTCAGGCCCCCCTGTCATGAGAGCTCGACGGACCGCTGGACTTTCATTGTTTTTCAAAAGAGCAGCGGGGCGCGACCCGTTCTGGAGAAACGGCCAAGCGGAGGCGCCACGATCCTCCTCGGAACAACACTCACGGCTGAGCAGCCGGAGGAGCTTGTTCGGCGAATGGATCTCGGGAAGCGGGCTCTGAGTGAGACCGTTGACGTCACCGGGGCATTCGCCGCCCTTCAAATCGAAGAAAACGAGCTCTTCGTCGAACTGGACTCTTTGGGAACGTATCCTCTGTTTCGAGCAGAGTGCGGAGCGGTGACGAGTTCTTTCGTTGCCGCCTGCGAGGCGGTCGACGAAAGAAGGACCGATCCTCAGGGGTTCTTTGAATACGTTTTGACGGGAGCCGTCTACGGTGCCGGGACTTACGTGCGTGGTGTTTCCCGTATCGACTCGCAACGGTTGAACGTCTTTTCCGCCACGGGTGAGTACCAAAGTCGTATGCTGCACAAGCCGCTTGGTGCCCGCATGGAGTGTTCTTTCGATGAAGGCCTCGAAGGCAGTGTCGACCTCGTGCGGCGCTATCTCAAGCATGTGGTGTCACGCTTCGGAGACGAGGTAGCATCCGCACTGACCGGGGGATTCGATTCGCGCCTCCTTCTCGCCGGGTTGATGGCAGAGGGCGTGCACCCTCAGCTGTGGGTGGGTGGAGGAAAAAACTCTCCGGATGTCCGGATCGCTCATCAAATTGCACGGGGCGAGGGCTTGTCGCTCCTCTATGAGGATAGCGAGATGCGCCCAATCGAGCCGGGCGTCTTTCGGGCGGGAGTCCGGAAGAAGGTCCTGCATGTTGATGGCATGAACCACGGCGGGACCTTTCAAGTACGCGATCGCGCTCCGGGGTCTTCTCCAGGCAGGAGGAGGTTCAACGAAGCGCTGGTCTCACTCAACGGAGGCGGCGGAGAGATTTTCCGCGACTACTGGGAGCTCCCCGACGCACCGGATTCCGTTCATCGGCTCGTGCGGCATGGAATCTTGTGGAAGACGTGGGGTCTGCAGAGATCCTTGACCCCAAGATTCTCGGAGGAGTCATTTGCTGCGGAGCTCGCTCGAAAAATGCAGAGCGCGATCGGGGTCAAAAGCGATCGTCTTTCACGTGAGGAGATTTCCTACGCGTATCCATCGTTTCGGGTCCGTCACTGGACGGCCGCCGCCCTGCAGGCGTCTCACCATCGGCGCCATGCTTTGCTACCCTACGCAGACGGAGCGATGGCACGTTGGGCGAGTCGCCTGCCCGCGCGCCTGCGGTTCAACGGGACTCTCGAAGCCGCAATGATTCACAGGATTTCCCCGCGGCTCGCGCAGTACCCGACGTGTCATGGGCATCACCTACTTGCGGCTCCGCCGACTTGGAAGCGAGCGGAAGGTTGGTTGCGTCGACACACGACCGCGCTGCCCCCTGGTGTTCTGCTGTATGCGCGAGATGCCGTGAAGGCTCGCTCCTTCCGTCCCCGTCCGCGCCCGCCGGAGCCTCTGCTCTCCCCGGAGCTACGAGAAGCCGCCTTTGGAAATGCTCCGCTCGAGGTGGAGCAGTATTTCAATGTGTTCGCATCCAACGATCACACCGCGGCGTCACGCGCGCTGACGGTTGAAACAGTGATCGGCGGCGTGTTCCGGGAGTAGAGAAGTGGCGGTGCCCGGGCTTTCGCTTCCCAGCGTAAACGGTGCCGGCCGGAGGGCGTCGCGCGTCCTCACCCTTTTTGGGGGTGCGCGACGACCGACGCACCCCTCAGCGCTGGGAACTAGCCTTCCGCGACAGCGCGCAGGTGCCGCACGTCCTCGCCTTCGACCATGAAAACCACCATCTCGGCGAGGTTGGTCGCGTGGTCCGCGATGCGCTCGAGATGCTTGGCGATGGAGAGCACCCGCATGGCCTGATCGCAGATCTCGGGCTGCGTGGTCATGCGCTTGATGAGCGCCGGAAACATGTCCGCGTACAGCTGATCCACGAGATGATCGCGCTCGACGACCTGCTGCGCCTTGTGCGCGTCGCCCGCCACGAAAGCGTCGAGCGCATCACGCAGCATGTTGCGAGTGATGTCTGCCATCTTGCCGATCGAGTCGGAGCCGATCGGAGGTTCCACGGCGCGAAGCTCGATGACCCGTTCGCAGATGTTGCTCGCCAAGTCCCCGATTCGCTCGAGATCAGTGACCACCTTGAGCGCGGTAGTGACGAAACGCAGGTCCGAAGCGACCGGCTGGCGACGCGCCAACACGTGCAGACACGCGTCGTCGATGTCGAGCTCCAGCTGGTCCACTTGACCGTCCAACCGGGCCACTTTTTTTGCAAGCTCGGGATCGCGATCACTGAAAGCGCGCACCGCTCCGGTGAAAAGCTCCTCGACGGAGGCTCCCATGAAGAGCACCTGCTCACGCAGTGCCGTCAGTTCGCTCTCGTATTCGCGATCGGTATGCAGTCGATCCAATTGACCCCTCACCGTAGCGTTATTCCGCTGCCGAGGCTCCCCCCTCGTCTTGCGCGGATATTTTTTGCTCGTCCCCACAGCGGCCCTGCTGTGAGGAGGATTCATTCTTTTAAATCTTAGCCGAAACGGCCGGTAATGTAGTCTTCAGTTTTTCGCTGTTTCGGGCGGGTGAAGATCACGTCGGTCTCGTCATGCTCGATCAGCTCGCCCATGTAGAAAAACGCGGTAAAGTTCGCCACCCGAGCGGCCTGCTGCATGTTGTGGGTCACGATCACGATCGTGTAGTTCTCCCGCAGCTCGTGGATGAGCTCCTCCACCCGCGCCGTCGCGATCGGGTCCAGGGCGGAGCAGGGCTCATCCATCAGGATGACCTCCGGCTCCATGGCCAAACTTCGCGCCATGCAAAGGCGCTGCTGCTGGCCGCCCGAAAGGCTGAGGCCGGAACGGCCGAGCCCGTCCTTCACCTCGTCCCAGAGGGCCACCTGGCGCAGAGCCCGCTCGACCAGCGCGTCGGGCTCCTTGGGACGAATACCGTTCAGCTTCAGTCCCGCGAGCACGTTGTCGCGGATCGACATGGTGGGAAACGGGTTCGGTTTCTGGAACACCATCCCGACCCGCCGTCGCACCCGAACCGGATCGACCCCGCCATAGATGTCCTGACCGTCGAGCAGAACCCGGCCACTCGAGTGGGCACCCGGCACGACCTCGTGCATTCGGTTCAGGCACCGAACGAAGGTCGACTTTCCGCAGCCCGACGGACCGATGATCGCGGTCACCTTCTTCTCGGGAACCGGCAGGGTGATACCCTTGATCACCTCCGCCTTGCCGAAGAACGCCCGGAGCGACTCGGTCTGCATCTTGGCTTCGGCGCTCGCTCGTTCCACTGCGCTGGGCTTGTCCACCGCCTGCGCAGCTGCGCTGGGCTTGGCGGTGTCTTTGTCGAGTCCCATGGGCTGGGCGGCGCTCGGGTGGCTCAAAGCAGAGTAGTCCATCGTCATCGTGTCCTCACTCGGTGACGCACCAAGAAGCGCGCCGAGATGTTCAGAAGAAGAACCATGGCCACCAACACGAACGCGGCAGCCCACGCCTGACGGTGCCATTCCTCGTAGGGCGACACGGCGTAGGTGTAGATTTGGACGGGCAGGGAGGCGGTCGGTTCGTTCAGACCACGAGCCCAAAACCGGTTGCTGAAAGCCGTGAACAGGAGGGGCGCGGTCTCCCCGGCCACACGAGCTACGGCCAGCATGATCCCCGTCGCCACACCCGGCAGCGCCGTGCGCAGCATCACTCGAAGAGTAGCACGCCACTTGGGGACACCGAGACCGAGTGCCGCTTCGCGCAGGGCTTCAGGAACCAGCTTGAGGAGCTCCTCGGTGGTTCGCGTCACCGTCGGCAACATGATGACGGCCAAAGCGAGTCCCCCCGCGTAGGCGGAAAACTGCTTCGTGTGCAGCACCACGACTCCGTAGACGAAGATGCCGACGGTGATCGAAGGCACCCCGCTCATCACATCCGCGCCGAAACGCACGGTTCGACCGAACTTGCTGTCGCCGAACTCGGAGAGGTACACGCCAGCAAGCACTCCCGGCGGAATACCGAAGAGGCAGGCCAGCCCCACGAGCTGCAGGGTTCCGACGATGGCGTTGGCCATCCCTCCACCGTCCTCGCCCACGGGCTTCGGAAGCTCGGTGAAGAAGTCCAGGTTCACACCACCGATCCCCCGCACCGTCAGGTAGTACAGCACGCTGAAGAGGGGGATCAGCGCCAAGAGCGATGCCGCGACGCACGCGCCGCGCACGAATCGATCCTTGAATCGGCGGTAGGCGTAACTGCTCAGCATGGCTTCACTCCGTTCATGCCTTCGCTCCGCCGGGCATTTGGCTGACTCGCCACACCAGCAGCCTAGCGACGATATTCAACAGGACCGTGACGACGAAGAGGAGAAGACCGATTTCGGCGAGGGCCGCGAGGTAGAGATCCTCCGTCGCCTCGGTGAACTCGTTGGCGATGACGCTCGCCATCGTGTACGCCGGCGCGAACAGCGAGGCGCTGATTTCCGGGCGATTCCCGATGAGCATGGTGATCGCCATCGTTTCGCCTAGAGCGCGGCCGAGCCCCAGAATGACCGCCCCAACGAGTCCTGACCTGGCAATCGGCATGACCGCGGCGGAAATCGTCTCCCACCGGGTAGCCCCCAGGGCCAGCGCGCCTTCTCGGAAGGTCTGCGGAACGGCCAGGAGCACCTCGCGGCTCACGGAAGAGATGGTCGGGATGATCATGATCGCCAGCACGATCCCACCCGAGAGCATTCCGTAGCCCTGGTTCGGCCCCTGAAAGAGAGGCAGAAATCCGAGCCAGTCTCGCAAGGCCGGCTCCACCGTCTCTCGCATCCACGGCGCGAGCGCGAAGATGCCCCAGAGGCCGTAGACCACACTGGGAACGGCCGCCAAAAGCTCCACGAGGAAGCCCAGAGGGCTGCGCACCCACTCCGGGGCCATCTCGCTCAGGAAGATGGCAACGCCAAAGGAAATGGGAACGGCGATGAAAAGAGCGACGAGGGACGAGACGATGGTGCCGTAGATGAACGGCAGCGCGCCGAACTCCTCCTCCACCGGGTTCCACTCGCGCCCCCAGATGAAGCGCCAACCGAACTCCTGAATGCTGAGTGACGACGCCGTCCACATCTCGTAGGCCATCAGGCCCAACGTCAGTAGAACGACGGCCGCGAACCCGGCCGTGATCAGGCGGAAGGTCGTGTCGCCCCATTTGCGCTCGCTCCGCCACCGTTCGAACGGTGCGGAGCGAGTCGAGGGCGCTGGCGGCTGTATCGACTGTGCCATAGGTCGACCGGCTCGACGCCGGTGGGGTTCAGAGGCCGGACAGAATGACTTTCTGTCCAGACTTGAGACTCTTCAGACGAGCCTCGATCTTCTTGACGACTGCCTCGGGAAGAGGCGCGTAGTGGAGCTGCTCGGCGTACTTCTGACCATCATGGGCAGCCCACCAGAGGAACTTCGCGAGAGCCTCCGCCTTGGCGGGGTCCTTCATGTCTTCGTACACCAGGATGTAGGTGTACGCGGCGATCGGGTAGGCATCTTTGCCGCCGGGGTTCGCCAGCGACGTGAAGAGCTCCTCGGGCATGCCGGCACCCGCGGCTGCGGCCGTGATGGCGGGGATCTTCGGCTCGACATACTCACCCGCTGAGTTCTTGATGGCGGCGAACGTCAGCTTGTTCTGCGTGGCATAGGCGAGCTCGATGTAGCCGACCGCGCCAGGCGTGGTCTTGATCTGACCAGTCACGCCTTCGTTGCCCTTGGCGCCCAGACCAGTCGGCCATTTGACGCTCTTGCCGACCCCAACCTTCTCCTTCCAGTCGGGGCTCACCGCACCGAGGTAGTCAGTGAACACGGCGGTCGTACCGCTGCCGTCCGACCGGTGCACCACGGCGATGTCCTGGTCGGGAAGCTTCACCCCCTCGTTGGTTGCCTGAATACGCGGGTCGTTCCACTTCTTGACGCTGCCAAGGAACATGTCGGCGACCACGTCCGGATCGAGCTTGAGAGTCTGACTCACCCCCGGCACGTTGTACGCCACGACGACGGCGCCAATCGTGGTCGGGATGTGGTGCAGCTTGCCGGGAGCCTTCTCGGCATCCTTCGCCTTCATCGGCGCATCGGTCGCACCGAAGTCCACCGTTTCTTTGACGATCTGACGGATGCCGCCACCCGAACCGATCGACTGGTAGTTGATGCGAACGTTGGGATGCAGCTTGTGGTACTCGCTCATCCACTTCGAATAGAGCGGATAGGGGAACGTCGCGCCCGCACCCTGGAGCGAGACTTCTTTGGCAGCGGGGGCCTTCGCGTCGGAAGGCGCGCCTTCGGACGATTCCTTCTTGTCGCAACCCGCGAGCGCGAGCAACGAGCAGACGAGGCCGAGGGAAAAAATCCTGCGTGCGATCATGTTCGTTTCTGCTTCCTCGGGGCTGGTAAACACCCCGCAAGGGTCTTTCGAGTGACCGGTCTGTGACAGTTGAGTGACAGCGGGATCGGCTATCCCAAATGCATTCATTTCAAGCACTTAGAGCCGCAAGCCCCGGATCCGTTCTCACCGCCATCGGCACAGCGAGAACGGATCCGGGAAATCGACTAGAGAGAAAGGTCTCGCCCCGAGCGCCGTCATCGGTGCGGCGCTCGGGCTTTCGTCCAGCCACTGAGCGATGGTGGGACGGCGAAGCGACAAGAACCTGACGACCGAAGCTCACGCCCCAAGAAGCGGAGTGTCTCAGGTCATCCTCTCTGCGAGACTCAGAACACCAGCTGCGCTTGCAAGCGCGCACGCCAGTCGTTCGAGTTGTCGGCGTCGGCTTCCGCTTTGCTCAGCAGCGATCCGTCCGCCTGCAGCTTCAGGTGGTGCGCGTGGAAGAAGTAGTTCAGCCCGGCGGTGAACTCGTTCAGGCTGTTGTCGTCTCCGTCGGGATCGACGATTGCCCAGCGTAGCGCCGGCTCGATGTGTCCGTCGACGACATAGCCGACCTGCGCGAGTGCGCCCCAAGCCGCGTACGCCCGATCGCCGAGCACATCGTCTCCGTCTTGTACGCTCTCGATGAACACCGCGCCAGTCGACGAGAAACCCGACATCTTGAACATGTAGTCGATGGTTCCCCGCAGGGCGCCACTGTCGCTGTTGTCCGCGTTCAGGTCGAGCAAACCAGCTGCCGCAACGGCAAAGCGAGGCTCGGCGCCGCCTTCGAGGTCGGACTCCGAGTATCCCTTCACTCCGTTGAAATTCAGGCCGAAGCGCGCTGCCAAAGTGGGCTTGAAGTTGGCCGGAGTATTGCGGAAGCGACCGCTCGTTACCTCACCCTCGCCCGTCGCCGGATCGACCACGACGTCACCTTGGAACACCTGAGCGTCACCCTGGCCGTCGCCGGTTCCGTTGAACACGCCCGCTGCGTACTCGATGTTGGGCGACTTCTCGTAGCGGTTGTTGAGCATCACCCCGATGTCGCGACCACCGGAGAAGGCCGTCGTGATCGCCCGGTCCACGAACTCCAAACGACCGCTCGACGTGATGGCCTGGCGAGAGAAGGGGCGCTTGGTCTGACCGGCGCGGAGGGAGACCCATTCGTTGAAGGTCGGCTCGAGCCAGTAGTCCTTCAAGGTGACCGCTCCCCGCCCGAGGTCCATCTGGAACTTGTAGCGGAGGTTCGGGTCGAACGCGTGCCCAGCCAGCGTGACTCGACCGCGCTGAATGGCGAAGTGAGCAGCGTTCACGCGCGAATCATCGGGGGTGTCACCCGGTTCGTTCTCGTACGTGAACCGCACCTGAAGTCGACCTTCCAAGTCCAAACGGAAGTTCCCGTCGGCGCTCTCCAGGAAGAACTTCTTGTCGTACCCAGCCTTGCCGACCGACTTCTCTTCCAGAGCCACCTCCTCGGTGACTTCAGCCGGAGCCTCGGCGAGGGGAGCCGGATCGGGCGCGGCGGGCATTTCCCCAACCGGGGGCTGAGCTTCAACCGGAGGCGCGGCCTCCGGTGCGACCTCGGTCGCCGGAGGCGCGGCGGGGGTTTCCGGAGCGGTCTCGGGCGCCGCCGCAGGAGCAGGGGCGGGCGCCGGGGTCTGGGGAGGAGCCGGCGGGGTGGCTGGAGCCTCTTGGGCCCAAAGCGAGGGAGAGAGAAGCGCGACAGAAGCGAGTACGGACAACCGAAGGTGTGTCATCGATGATTCCTTTCGCCGCGGTGTTTCTCAGGCATGTGTGACGTCCGCGTGACGCTTACGTGAAACACACGAAAATGTGATGACGTCGCGGGCGTTGGAGCGACCGCCCGGTAACTTTCCCATGACGACACAGCAGAGCGCCCTCCGCGGTCCGCGAGCGCGTGGCTGGGGTCACGACGAGGCCAAACGTCAGGCCGCGGGAGGTGAATAAGACGGGGCCATGCGGCCGTGCAGGAGGATGATGAACTTGGTGCCCTCCCCCACCCCGCTCTCGACCCGGACGCTTCCCCCCATGGACTCGACCATGTGCTTGACGATGGAGAGGCCGAGGCCCGTCCCTCCCAAGTCCCGCGAGCGACCCGCGTCGACCCGATAAAAACGCTCGAAGAGTCGATGCAGGTGCTTCTCGGCGATCCCGGGCCCATTGTCGGACACTGAAATCGCCACGCGCTCTCCGTCTCGCTCCGCTGCGATGGTCACCCGCTTCCCTTCGCCTGCGTACTTGACTGCGTTGTCAATCAGGTTCGAAAGGACATGTTCGATCGCACGCCGGTCGGCACGTACCAAGGGAGGGTGCTCTTCGACGGCAGAGACCAGTTCGATCCGCGCACGGGCCGCGCGCTCGGAGAAGAGACCCGTGACCTGCTGGATCAGCGAGGCACAATCGAGCGTCTCCATCGTCAGACTGAACTGGCGCGACTCGATCCGCGAAAGATCGAGCAGGTCTTCGACCAGCACCTGAAGCCGCGCCGCGTTGCGCTCGATGATGTCGACGAAGCGCCCAGCCATGGCAGGCTGAGTGGTCATGGCCGCCTGCAGGGTTTCGGCGGCGGATCGAATCGACGTCACTGGCGTACGCAGCTCATGAGACACGTTCGCCACGAACTCGCGACGAATGTTCTCGAGACGTCGGGTCTCGGTGACGTCGACGAACACCGCCAAAACACCCCGCTGCGCTCCATCGAGGCGCATGGCGCGGACCATCAGCTGGCGCGGCTTCAACCCGGAGACCTGGACTTCTCCATGAACGGGCTCGTCGACTTCCGCCGAATCGAGGAGCTCCTTGAGCTCGGCGTTACGCACCGCTTCGAGCAACGTCTTGCCGACCTCGTCTCCCGACAGGAGAAGCATGTCGCGCAGCATCGGGTTGAACAGAGCGACTCGTCCCTGCTCGTCCAGGAACAACACGCCCTCCTGCATGCTCTCGAGAATGCCGCTCAATCGGTCGCGTTCCTCGCGCAGAGCACCCAGGGTGTTGGACAAATTCTTCGCGAGCCGGTCGAGGGCGCGGCCGAGGTCAGCAAACTCGTCGTGCCCCCCTGCTCGGGTGCGCACATGGAGGTCACCCGCCGCCATGCGCCGCGCCGAATCCGTGAGCGCTCGTGCCGTCCGGGACGCCAGCTGAACGGCCAGAAATGCCACGAGCATGGCAACCGTGAGCGCCAGCACCGCGGAGATGATGAGCACCTCGCGAAAGGGACGAAACGCCGAGTCGAGCTGAGTCAATCCGAGGGCTACCCGCGCCACGCCGACCACGGCGCCCCCGCGCCTGAGGGGCACGGCTACGTACATCATGTCTCGGGTGGTGGTCGACGAATATCGTTCGCTCTGCCCCAGGCTACCCGAGAGCGCATCGGCGACCTCCGGGCGCGACTGGTGGTTCTCGAGAGAGGGCAACTCCGCGAGCGAGACCATCGAGTCGCCCAAGACGACGCCATCCCGAGCCACGATGGTCACCCGACTTCCCGCCTGAAGGCCGAGCTGATCGGCGAGCTCATCCCATCGCTTCAGATCGTCCAAAGCGTACGGTGCGACCGCAGCTCGAGACGCCACCAGGTGAGCGCGCACGACGAGATCGTTGTGGATGCGGAGCTTGGCGTCTCGCTCGATCTCCGCACGTGCGTAGATGTACGCGACGAGCACGGAGAGCGTGATCAGTCCGAGAGAGATCAGGAAGAGCTTGCCGCGAATTCCAAGCTTCAAAACTCCGCCTCGCCTGCGTCGGCAACGAAGCGGTAGCCGACGCCACGCACCGTCTCGACGTAGTCACGAGCCCCCTGTAGCTTCTCGCGCAGTCGCTTGACGTGCGTGTCGACCGTTCTGGTGGTCACGTCGGCGCGAATCCCCCAGACGACGTCGAGAAGCACTGTGCGCGTCTGCACGCGGTTTCGGCGGTCGTAGAGCGTGACCAGGAGCTTGAACTCGAGGGCGGTCAGCTCGATCTCTTCGCCATCCACCCACACGCGGTGGGCCTCCCGGTCCATCTTCAGACGCCCAAACTCGATCACCGAATCGGATGTCTCGCTCTCCCCGGCGGCGCGACGCAAAATCGCCCCGATGCGCAGCACGAGCTCACGCACACTGAACGGCTTGACCACATAGTCGTCGGCTCCGATCTCGAAACCGACGACCCGATCGATCTCCTCTCCGCGTGCCGTGAGCATCACCACGGCCATGCTCGACGTTTCCTGGGCGGACTTGAGCTGCCGGCAGACGTCGAGCCCACTCACGTCGGGCAGCATGATGTCGAGCAAGACGAGCTCCGGTTTGGTCTCTCGCGCAATGCGCAGACCATCGGCTCCGGTCGGCGCCACCTGGACGTCGTGTCCGGCCTCGGAGAGATTGAACTCGAGCACGTGCCGAAGATCGGCTTCGTCCTCGACGACCAGAATTCGCGCCATCGCTCAGGGTTCCTCGAAGGGGGGTCGTTTTCGACGATAGCCCACTTTCCTGGCTAGCCCGACCCCGGGAGTTCGCGAGGGCTGTTAGCAGGGATCGTGCTGCCAGCCCAGACATCCGGCGCCTCGCGCCGCGGCTCTCCAAAGCTCGCACCTTTTGAAGCCCGAGGGGCCGAGCCCCCATGCACCCGGGCGTCATCGCGTCGTCGCAGTCCCGTCACTGGGGCCACCCGTTGCAGGTGCAACGAGGTGGTTGTGCGTTCTTTCCGGCCCTTCCCCACCGCGTCACCGCCGTCGACCAAGTGCGAGCCGCCGGATTTTCCGGCGGAACGTGGGTGACGGGGAGCGAGCCCCTTCGCGACCCGCCGGAACGTGGGGTAAGCAGCTGTCTTGAGTCAGGTGACGAGATTGTTGCTGCCGTAGCCGCATACGGGCGGGCGACAGACGGTCGGGGGGAGCTTTTCGT
>JBNKGC010000077.1:0-25208 GCA_050289625.1 Polyangiaceae bacterium
GGCTCCCGGCTCACTCGGCCATAACCATTTCCAGCTTGTCCGGATCGCGCCAGCGCCCGCTCTTGAGGCGCAGCGCGTAGACCAGGGCTATGGCGAGCACCAGCATGACGAAGGCCATCCAGGGCCCGCGTCGACCCCGTCACGTGGAGCCGGTGCAGCTCGGCCGCGTCACTCGGCGAACGAGAGACCCGCCCCGTGGCGAGGAACGCTCCTTCACAGCCGTCTGCGCTCTTTGCTACGGCCTTCTCGTCGAGCACGTCCAACGGCTCCACTCGATAGCCGTCGACGTTGCCTCCCGAGCGAGAGACGGCGACTACGTCGTGCCCCTCGGCCAAAAGATGCCGCACGAGGTGAGAGCCCAAAAATCCGGTTGCTCCGCCGACCCACAGCTTCATGCCGATTCCTCCCGAGCACCACCCACGCCGCGATCCGTGGGACGAGGTCCGCTCGCAGCCGGTGCCGAGGTCTCGCGCTCTCGATCGAAGTCATCCTCCGCATCCACGCCATTGTGCGAGGCACGCCATGCCTCGGTCGGTGTCTGCAGCTGGAACGCCTTCTGGAACGTGATGAGGTGGGCGACGTTGTTGCTCTTGACGCGTCCGGTCATGAATTCCTGTGGGGTGGGCGTGTACGCCTCTCGCACGATACGCTCGAAGATCTCCCGAGAGGTCTTGAGCACGCAGTCGGCCTGACCCACCACCTTTCCCCGCGTGACCTCGGAGCGATCAGCCGTGACGCGGAGGGTCCAGCGGTCGTCGCCGAGGGAGAAGTAGTAGCTGAGGGGTGCGTCGACGGTCCCCGGAACGAAGCGTTGCTCGAGCTCCGAGAACAGGCTCTCGATCGTGTCGGGCGGTGGCTCGGTGTGCTGCCGAAGCTCGGAGGGGTCGACCTGATCGAGTGTGAACGTCTCGCCCCGCGACAGAGCTTGCACCGCGCGATGCGCGAGGCGGGCAACCGTGCGTGCTCGATCGGACGGGGTCATCCCCGCAGTCAGCTCGCGGAGCTTTCGCGCGGAGAGCGGTGGTCCGATGCGGGCCGTGAGATCGCGCGTTTTCGGGAGCGTGGCCCCCTTGGGCAACGCCAAGTGAGCTCCGCCCAGCCATACGGGCAAAACGTCCACGGTGTGATGGAGGACCAGATGGCCCACCGCCGGCTTGAAGGGCAAAAGGCTCCCATCGGTGCTGCGCGTTCCCTCGGGGAAGATGAGAACCGTCTTTCCGACTTCGAGAAGCTCGCCGGTCTGCCTGAGGGCCTGCCGGAGCGAGCCATTGCGCGACATCGGAACCAGATTGGTGAGCTGCTCGAAGTACGCCTTGCGATAGCGGTTGCCCTCGAAGAAGTAGTCCTGGGCAGCGAGAGCCACCAGGTTCTTGCCGTAACTCCCGAGCGCGTACTTCACGAGTCCCATGTCGAGGTGGCTCGTGTGGTTGGCGACCACGAGCGTATTCTCGTTGTGAGGAATGAACGCGCGACCGGTCACGCGCGTCTTCATGACGCGGTCGTAAAATCCCATTTGCGCGCGCCCCATCCACTCCATGGCGGCCTCGCGAAGCGGTTCGGGGATCTCGAGCGGGGATTCTGCCGCCTCTTCAATCTCGCGCGTGCGGGAAATGCCGCGGCCCGATGGACGCGACCGGAGGATGGCAACGACGTCCTCGACACTGTTCGCTTGACTCAGCCGGTCCGCGTCGATCGACCCGCCCAGTTTGCCTTCGAGCGCAACGAGGAGCTCGAGGGCCATCAACGAGTCGAAACCGAGGTCCCCGCGGAGGGTCATGCCCAGGCCGACATCCGCGGGCTTTCGGCGACTGATGGCGGCCACGGCCGCGCGAACCACTCCTTCGAGCTGATCGCCGGCTCCGGATGCGTCCCCCTGCTCGGCGGTCTGAAGGCGCATGCAGAGGTCTCTGAGCTCGCGACGTTTCACCTTCCTCGTGGAAGTGCGAGGGAGGGGTGCGTCGACCAAGCGGACCACGACGGGACGCATGATCTGCGGGAGCTCTCCGAGTGCCTTGTCGAGGGACACCTTCGCTCGCGCGTGACGCTCGCTACGCTCCAGCCCGGGCGCGGGCTCGACGACCGCGACGCATGCCACGCGTTCGCCACCACGACCATCGGGCACCCCGAGCACCGCAAGCTCCGCCACGTTCGGCACTTGGCCGAGTCGCGCCTCGACATCGTCCGGATAGACGTTCTCGCCATTCGACGCGACGACCACGTCTTTGGCGCGCCCCGAGAGGAGCAACTGTCCGCGGCCGTCCAGGCGTCCGAGATCCCCGGTTCGAAGCCAGCCGTCCGCGTCGATGACCTGAGACGTGGCCCCAGCATCGTCGGCATAGCCGAGCATGACGTTTGGTCCCCGGGCGAGCACCTCCCCGACTCCCTCCGCATTCGGCTTCTCGATGCGGATCTCGACCCCGGGGATAGGCTTTCCGACGTGACCCGCTCGAGCCTTGGGCCCGCCTCGGGCGACCGTGAGAACCGGAGCCGCCTCGGTCAGGCCGTAGCCCTCGGCGAGGTGTAGACCCAGACCTTGGAACAACGAATGGGTCGAAGAATTCAGAGCGGCCCCGCCCGACACGAGGAAGCGCAAGTGCCCACCGAGGGCTTCGTGGACCGGACCGAAAAGAACCCGGCCCGCATCGAGACCCAGGTTCTTCCCGAGACTTCGATTCAGCTCCACGGCGAAATCGAAGACGTGCGACGCGAGCGCTCCGTGCTCGGCAATGCGCGAATGAATCCGACGCTCGAGCATTTCCCACAGCGCCGGCACACCGATGAGCGCGATCGCCCGGCCCCCCTTGAGCCCGGCGTCGAGCCGCTCGGCGCTGAGCTCGTCCAGGTAGATGACGCGAGCGCCACGCGACAGAGGCAGCAAGAAACCGCAGGTGAGCTCGAAGGTGTGGTGCAGCGGCAGCACGCTCAGCACCCGATCGCCGGCAGTGAGCGGGAACAGCGGCGAGAGCGATGCAACGAGCGCTGTGAGGTTCGCGTGGGTGAGCATCACTCCCTTCGGCGATCCGGTCGTGCCACTCGTGTAGATCAAGGCCGCCACGTCGTCCGACGCCACCTCGCGCGAGGGTGCCTCGTCGAGACCAGGGCCTGGCACCAAAACGTCGAGCAAATCCCAGAAGGCAACGCCTGGCGTCGAGTCTTCGACGCGTCGTCGCACTTTCTCGTCCGAAAGGAAGATCTTGGCCTTGGAGGCCTCCGCCAAGACGCGCGATACGTCGGGCTCGATGGCGGCGTCGACCGGGACCACCGTCGCACCGGCGTACAGGATTCCAAAGAAGGCCACGGGCCAAGCCGGATGGTTGGCTCCGCCGAGCATCACCCGATCACCCGGTTCGACGCCGGCTTCACGCAAACGGCGCGCCGTCGACGACGCAAGTGCGCGCAAGTCCCGGTAACTCAGGCGACTGAGGCCCTCTTGCTCGGTGCGTTGGAGCGCCACCTTGAGGTCGTGGCGTTCGGCCATCTCCTCGACGAGTCCCACGAGGCTGTCGTGTGACACGGGAGCGCGGAGCGGCCGCTTGAGCCTCTTCTCCATCTCCGGGAATACGTGGCGTTCGAGCGCTGGGATGTGCACCTCGAGGAACCACTTGCGCCAGTCGATGGTTTCCGGTCGCCACGGGAGCTTGGCCCGCTCCGATTCGGCGAGCCGGGCATAGGCGGCACGGGTATTTTCGCAACTGAAGACGTAGTGGTACTCCGCCGTGAACGGGAGGAACACGTCCATGATGCGAGCAAGCTTGTCCTGCTGCTTCGCAAATCCATCGAGCCCCTTCGCCGCAGGCTTCAGAAAGGGCTTGAGCGGGCCCGTGCCCGCCAAGCCGAGCGCCGTCGAAAGGGCCGCAGCGCCACGCGCCAGCGTACGTGGCCCCATCTTGTGGTAGTCGGCCTTGCTCAGAATCTGGCCTTCGTAGTGGGCCTGGAGCACGCTCAGGATGGGTCCTCCGCGTCCGGTACGTTTGTAGTAGCGACGCTTGTAGAGCCCGCTGAGCTCGAAGAAGCGCCGCATCGTGGCCGGGTTCGTGTCGGTGGAACCAGCCTGGTAGACGGGCTGAGCCCTCCCCTCGAGCAGCTCGCCGAGCGCCAGGGTGATGGCTGCCGCGACCATGTCACAGGGGATCACGTCGAGATAGTTGTCTGCGCCCGGCAGCTGCAAGCCGCCCTCGCGAAGCATGAAGATGAACGGGGCACTCGTGTTGATGCCTTCGTTCCACCCCGGGAAGGGGAACTCCACCGTGGACTCGACGATGGCCGGTCGCACGATGGTGTACTGGAGCCCGCTCGACGCCACGATCTGCTCCCCCAAGCTCTTCGTGTACGTGTAGGTGTTGGGCCAGCCCCAAAACCGCGCGCGCTCCATTCCGGTCTCAGCAAGCTGCGCCTCGACGAACTTGCGCTTCACCTTCGTGACTTCGCGCTCCAGGGTCTTCCCGCTCGCCGGCTCATCACGATCGAACAGATTCTTCTTCGCCTGATCGAGGAAATGGCTCTGGCGGAAAGCGTCGTTCGCGCGGTGGCGCGCTTGTTCGATCACGTCGAGGCACTCGGCGATTTCCCGATCGGGCGACCAATCCTTGCGATCGAGCTCGTCGGCGCGAGGGAATGGAAACTTTCGAGGGTCCTTCTCGTCGATGGGGCCCGTGTGGCTACCGGCGACGTAGCAGGTGCTGGTGTGTAGGAGCGGCGCGTCGCCCAGATCCTTGCCCAAGGCCACGAGGTTCTGACACCCGAAGGCATTCACCTGCAGGGCCTCATCGAGAGGAGGATCGAAGTCGACGACCCCCGCGACGTTCACCACCGCAGCGATCTCCCCTCTCACCTCGTCGCGGAGAGCCGGTTCGATGCCACAGAACGGCTGCGACACGTCCCCAGCGATGGGCGTTACCTTCCGACGAATGAAGTCGTCGAAACCCGTCCCCCATCGTTCGCGGAGCGGGACCAGCACCTCACTCTTGACGATCTGCTCCCAGAAGCGCTGTTCGACCGTCTTGCCCTCCTTCGGGCGGACCACCAGGTACATGTGGCCAACTTCGGGGAAACGGGCGAGCAACAAGGCCCACCACACCTTGCCAAGAAACCCGGTGCCCCCAACGACAATCAACTTCTTGTCGCGGAGGGTCTCGCCGAGAACGAGGCGGGAAGAGGCGCCGTTTCCGACGTGGGCGGGGGTGATGGCGACCGTCGAAGTTGGGGTGTTCGTGCTCATGGAGTGCGTGGATCGTACGGGGCGAGTGCGCGGGCAAAAATGCGGAGAGCATCCTCCCGATGCCGCTCACGAGACCCGAGCCCCGTGGCGAGGCGTCAGACTTGGCTCACGGGCCGGGCGCCGGATTGTACACAAGGGAGCACCCCGGGAGGAATGGCCGAAAACCTCAAGGATTTCGGACCCCCGGCCGAAGTTGCCCGGCCGGGGCGGCCTCGATGCGCCAGGCCGGAGCGGTAGCCGTCGCTGGAACTATGCGGTCTCCTCCGCGATTAGCAGCACGAGGACCACCAGCTGAGCCCAGGCTGCCCCCACGGGTTTGCGGTGCGTCACGGCGATCGAGGCGAAGAGGGTCGGCGCCCTGACCAGCTCGTCGGGGAATCGCAGGTGGTCGAGCTCGTAGGCTTCCAGAGCGAGGCCCCACACGGGACGACGGAGGCTTTGCGCAACCTCTCGTGCGGCACGGCCCACCGCGTCGGCCGGTGACATCATGCCACGACGGACCTCGCCTGCAGCAGTGTCGAGTTCGTGCAGATCGGACACCCATGAGGCCATCGAGCGACCCGCCGCGCTGCGGGCTCGATTCAACACCGCGAACGCGTACGCCGCGTCCCGTGAGTGGTCCTCGGATTCGAACAGTTCGTAGGTGTTGACGACGACCGCCGTGCTGCGGTCGCCACTGAAGGCGCTCCCCACCGAAACGACCCGCGCCGCGGGGTCCAGCAGCACACTGCGCCCGAGCGGCGACTCGAGGGCCTCTCCGAGCCAGCGAGCGGCCGAGCGATCGGGATAGTCCATCACGAAGATGCTGCCTGACCGGATCTCCCCCGACACTTGCCACCCAGCCAGAAGCCCTAGGGTGATCTGTTCAGTCGCTTCACGATCCCCCGTCCGCTGCGCCGCCAGCAGGTGCGGAGTCAGCTGCGCGGACTCCGCACTCTGCTCGGCATTCAAGACGAGGGCTGGAAGACGCGCGTCAGCCCGTCGAACGTTCAGCTCCGAGAACAGATCCGTCACGAACCGGTCTGGTGACGAGACGCGAGCGGCAGACGGTGGCGGCGCGTACTTGCGGTTGAGCGGGCCGCGATGCGCCAGTCCTCGCGCGACGACCGACGAAAGCACGGCCTCCCGCTCGCGGGAGACGACCTCGAACCACGCAGAGTCGTCTTGGGGCGCCATCGGGCAAACCGCCCGAAAAGTCGGTGGCGCAAAGCGCAATGCGCAGTCCCGCATGGCGCTTTCGCCATGATTGATCAGGACTCCCAGCTGCTCGACCGGTTTCGCGAGCCGCCCCTCGATCGTAACGTTCCCCTCCGCGTTCGGGCCCGGGGCTGCGTCGCGCAGGCGTGCGAGCTCCTGACCGCCGACGACCGACCACGTCACGGACTCGCCGTCGCGCACGACGGACATGCCGAGGGCATCCATCCCGGACTCGATCGCCTTGCGCAGAAAGGCATCCACACCCCGCTGCCGCATTTTTGACCAGAGCTCTGCTTCGCCAACCCGAACGGGGACTGGCTGCGTGTCAGCAATCACCTGCAGGCTCGCCAAACCAACACCGCAGCGGGCGGCAACGTGACGACGGAAACGGTGGTCACCGAGTCGCGCGTACTTGCCGTACGCACGGCCGAGCTCGCGGGCCGCACAATTCAGATCATCGCCAGTGCGCAGGTGGGGATACTCCGCCTTCAGGTGGGCGAGTGTTTCGTCCCAGGGAGCAACGCCGCTGGCCCGGTCGGTCTCGAAGGACCACGCGCCCATCGGCTCGTCGTCGAGGAGCGGCCTCAGCTCGATCGGCTCGTCGAGGTAGGTGGCCAGGTCACCTCGGTCCGGAAAGGTAATGAGTGGCGCAGCGGCGGAACCGACCTCGTGCGACGAGCGTGCCTCGCGGCCCCCGCACGACACCAATGTGCAGAGGAACAGCGGAATGAGCCATCGCAACATCACGAGCCCCGATAGCGAAGCCTCGAATCGGGCACAAGCGAAACCATCACGGTCGTACCAACTCATCTACGTCCGCGGACATTGCCGAGAAAACCACTGGTATCGATTGCCCGGCGCTCGTCCGCTCGCGTCGATGCCGTTTTCTTCGCTCATCGAAGGGCCAGCGGGATTCTGGGGTACCCAGAGGGCGAAACGCGCCGCCCACGGTACCCCCACCGCCGGCATCTTAACGGACCAGGGCGCCCCCCGATCTTGGGCGCGCTCGCGCTTCAGGTATCGGGGATGACGGTACCCCAGAGCGCCGATCCCCCATTGATCGAAGCGCTGAGTGCGGTCGTCGCGACCTGAGCCGTGGCCGTCATTTTCGTGGGGTGGGGCACGGCTGCACATTCATCGTTCGCCTTACGTGTCGGCCGAAGGCACGGAAGCGGAGGTACGGCGGCATCAAAGTTGCTAATGTCTTCGGAGGCCCGCCTGGGCGACGAATCGCTGGGGCGCCTCATCCCAAGTTGTGCCCCCCATTTCGGACGATGCCGTCATCCTTTTCGAGAGTGCCAGCCTTCCTTTTTGCCGCGTTGCTCGCGCATCGCGCCGCAGCCGTGCCCCCCAACGAACCAGCGGACGAAGCGCCTCCGTCCAACGTCCCTTCCTTCGAGCCCGTCCCCGCACCTCGTGACACGGACGACACACCGTCTCGGGAAAGCAACACTTCGCCATCGGAGGCTGAACCATCGCGGTCGGAGGCTGAACCATCGGAGGAGCCTCCCCCGGTCGACTATCCGGAATCGACCGTCGTGGTGGAGTCGGTAGCTCGGGAGCCGAAAGCCGACTCCTTCGAACCCGACGAACCCGACGACTCCGAAGACTTCGAAGGAGAGATCACCCTCGGGTTGCAGTGGGCCTTCGCCTCGGAACAGATCGCAGCGGGACCGGTGCTCGCCGTCGGGGGCGAAGGGTTCTGGCTCGACCTGGAAGCACCGTTCTTGTTCACCACGAAGGAGGCGCCCGAGCTCACGGCCAACTTCCTCGGCAACCGCTGGGGAATTCATGGCTTCTGGGCTCCCCACGCCTCGAAGACGGTCCGGGTGCGTGTCGGGCTCGGAGGCGACTTCTACTCCCTGTGGGGTATCCACGGGGACGAGTTCAAGGCCGCGCTCGCTCTGCGCGCCGACGTGACCTACTGGGTTCAGCCGAACCTCGGCGCCGAGCTCGGCGTTCGAGGCTACCCGTTGTCTTCGGAGGGACTTTCGGTGGTTCGCGGCCCCGGAGGACTCGAGGGAGTTCCGGTGTTCCTCACCGCCGCACTCCACTACCGCTGGGGCGGGGAGGAACTGAAATGAACGAACGGTACCGAATGGCCCGCACGACAACTTGGCTCTTCCTGGTCGGGGCGTTGGGCTGCGCCGAAGTCGATCTCTCGAACGACGGGGCACTCGACTACCACCAGTATCGCTCCGTCGCGGTCCGAGTTCACGGCGACGCGAACGAGACCGCCTACCTGGTGGAAGAGCTGCGTGACATCTCGGGGTTCGAAACGGTGGTGTCCGAGCCGGCCCCTGCCGACGTCCACCTCGACGTCTCGGTTTCCGTTTCGTTCACCATCGACTCCGAGGGGCACGAGGAGATCGATGCCATCGCGAGCTACGTCGCGACCGACGCTCGAGGCAAAGTGCTCCTCAGCGGACACGAAAGCGACCGCAGCACCTTCGTCGAGGAGACCATTCTCGACGCACTCGACGAGGTGGCCGTGGTGTTCATTCGCCCGTACGACTATTGACCCGAACGCTCGGGCCCACCGCGCTCTCGAAACGCTCGCGACGGCACCGTCGAGGCTCGAAGATCTGGATCAGTCAGCCGCCACCACGAGGCGAGACCCGCCACAGCTGTTAACACTTCGACTTGAGCCGTTTCGCGGGAAAAACGCGAGGCCAAAGGCCGAGGCGCGGAAAACCGCCGGCGAGCAAGCCCCTTTGCGAGCCGCCGGATTTTCCGGCGGAACGTGGGGTGAGGAGCCCGAATTCACTTCGGGCGACGAGGGGGGCGGGGCCGCCCCCCTGCTAACGGCTATGGCGAGACCTGCGGCACGCCGAGCGGCCCTTCAGGGGCTGAAGATGCTCGCCGCGGTACAGCGGCCTTCAACGCACGCCCCCTTTCCGCTGACGAAACAAGGAGCCGCGCAGGCATGCGGACCACACTCGCCTTCCACCCAGGCGTCATACGCCTCCTGGGCGGCCTTGACGGCATCCGGATTCGCATCGTTGACGATCACAGCACATCCGCACTGGTCCGGTACGGTTCTCTCGCCGGTACACTCCCCGGTATCGGCGGATCCCCCACACTCGAGAGCAGCCTTGAGCGTCTCGGCCCGGCGAGCGTTCAGGTTCTCGCAGTCCCCCTGACCCGTGCCACCGCTGCTCACACCACCCGAGCTCACCCCGCCTGTATTCGAGCCGCCCGTGTTCGCACCACCCGTGCCACCGGAGCCCACGCCACCGCTCGACGAGCCACCGCCGGACGACCCTCCCCCCGAGCTGCTCCCTCCGGTCGGCTCGGTGCAATCGCGTTCGACGCATTCGGGCGCTCCACCCGAGCTCGCAGCGCCGGTGCCGCCACCGGGGCTCCCCGAGCTCCCGCCACCGCTCGACGATCCGCCACCTCCGTCCGTGTCTGCGGTGGTGAAGGCGTCACCACTGCAAGCCACGCAAAGCGCAGCGAAAGCGAAAGTCGGACAGGTGAAACGATGTACAGCAAAGGTGGTCATGGCAAGTCGAGAATCCTTCCGGCGGTCAGCATACCAGGCGAGCCACCGCTCGTGACGCTTCACCGCGTGTCTGCCGTTCAGCGAACGATCACGATGCGACAGCCGGTGCAGTTCGGCGGAGCATCGGGCGCATTCGGATCGCACTCCTCGCTTCCCTGAACGATGCCGTCACCGCAGTAGGCCGCCAGAACACAGCCCGGCTGACACTCGTTGTAGCCGCCGTCGTTCACGCCGTCATCGCATTCTTCGCTCCCGGCGACGACTCCGTCTCCGCAATCGGGGATGCAGAGGGAGCGCTCGGCGCGAAATCCGCTCAAGGTCAGCTGGAAGCTCGAGCCCTTTGCACGTCGTTCCGCGTGAAAGACGCTGATGGGATAGACGTTTCCATCGACCAGTCCGAGTTCGAGGGCGGCGTTCGTCGCCGCATCGAGAGTGATTGCAGACTGAAGCGGCGTGTGCGGGCCTCCCAAGTCGACCGCCAGTTTGCCGTTGATGAAGACCCAGAAGTCGTCGTCACCGAGGAAGTTCAGCGTCGGAGGTGCGGCGGCGTCGTATTCGAACCAGTAGCTCACTTCCGAGGTGAAGCCGAAGTTGTGCAAGGCACCGCCCGGTTCGTCGATCCAGCCGCTCTCGTACGTGTTCTCGCCTGGGATTTGTGCCGTGTCTCGTGTATCAGGGAGCGCACAACCAAACGTCTCGCCTGAAGCGCAATCCGGGTACGCATCGAGGGGGAAGAACAGCGGCGTTCCATCGAAGAGCGTGCCTTGAGCGTTTTCGTACTGCGCGCCTCCAGGTCCGAAGCGATTCACGAAACCGCCATCGCCGTTGGAGTAGAGCATGAGCTCGCCGACCACCGTCGAGTTCCGCTCGCCGCTGCGGTACCACTCCGCAAAGGAATCGGTGCTGCTGATGCAAACACCACTGTTATCGGCCAGCACGGGCTTACCTTCGGCGTCGAGCTCCACATCGACGACGCCTTCGGTGGCCACGAACGCGCCACAACCCACCTCGAAGTCTGGGTGTCCGCCCGTCGCATAGCTCCGGTTAAAATCCCGGAATACGGCAGCCACCCGCAGCACGCATTCACCGTCCTCCATTTCGCACGGGGCGGTCGTGCAGGTGTAGCCGTCTTCGGGGGTGCAATCTTCCGAACAGCCGTCCCCACTGACCGAGTTGCCGTCGTCACACTGCTCGTCGCCGAGGATGATCCCGTCGCCGCAGAACGAGGTACAACCTGCTTCCGCTCCGGGAGTTCCACACGACGGTTCCCACTGGCACCGCTCGTCGCAGCCGTCGAAGGGAAGCATGTTGCCGTCATCGCAGCCCTCCGCCCCCTCCGCCTCGCCGTCTCCGCACGTGGTGTCCGAACAGACGCTGGGTTCACCCTCGCACTTGGAGCCAATCTCCACCTTGCACAGGCTCGAACATCCGTCGCCGTCCTCAGTGCCCCCGTCGTCGCACTGCTCGGGGAAGTACACCAAGCCGTCGCCGCACTTGGCGAAGGGGCGACACGGCTCGTTCGACACGGGACAGATGAATCCGGGCTCGACGAGGAGGCAGTTCTCGAAGCAACCGTCTTGGCTGACCTTGTTTCCGTCGTCGCAGGCCTCGTTGTCGTCGAGCTCTCCGTCGCCGCAGTTTTCTCCGGTTGGCTGCTGCGTCAGATCGACTGTGGCTCCCGCTCCGGATCCACCCGTTCCGAGATTGAGCTCGCCTCCGCTGCCGCTCCCGCTCCCGCTCCCGCCCGACGACGTGCCGTCAACGCGGGAGCCCGGTGGCTCGCCACTGCTGCACCCCAAAAAGACGAAGGCAAAAATTGGCGCGCCTGCGACGACGGTGAGGCTCTTCCCAAAAGCTAGATAAGTTGCACCCATTTCAATCTCATGCGCGAAGCGGGCCCAATCGATCGCGAAGAAGGGATCCTCGTGGAAAAGCTTGATCGATTCTCAGGGAACGGTCGAACGTCATTCTGCACGTGCCACTCGTGGTCTGCACGATCTTCGCAAGCGATGGCTCGCAGTGTGTCGGCCCACCTGCCACCGCAACGCACAATCGACCCCAGCACTTCCGAACGGGAGTGGGGCCGGAAACGGCAAACGGCCGATCCATGCGAGCGGTCACTCCTGTAGAGCGCCGATCCCCCGCGCCGAGCAGGCAAGAATCGCCCACTCCGCAAAGGCAGGGAGGATTCTTGCCTCGGCCTGCGCGGACAACGGGATCGCTCGTGACACGGCGCTTTTTCAGCACCCTGCCGAGTACGGGACTCACCACACGAGCGAACGATGATCAGCGAACGATGATCAGGTTGCAGCCACTGCAGCCAGGCGGAGCATTCGGATCGTTGTCGTCGCAGGCTTCCCCATCCTGCTTGATTCCATCGCCGCAGAAGGCGCCGAGGCGACAGTCAGTGCCGCACGCGTTGTAGGCGTCGTCCTTGTTGTCGGCACCGTCGTCACATTCCTCGCCAAACCCGATGATTCCGTCGCCGCAGATGGCACGGCAATCGGAGCGGCGTGCATTGAACCCAGACAGGGTGAGCTTGAAGGTCGAGCCCTTCGTGCGTCGCTCGGCGTGGAAGACCTTGATCTCGTAGACGTTGCCGGGGGTCATTCCGTATTCCGGGCTGCTCCCGAGGATGGTCACCGAGCCGTTCCGGGGCGGGTGAATGCCCCCGACGTCCACCGCCAGCTGGCCGTTGACGAACACCCACAGATCGTCGTCGCCGTTGAAGTCAAGGGTGGCGTTGGTGTCCTCGTCGAAGGGGAACCAGTAGGTGACTTCCGACGTGAAGTGGAAGTTGTGTGGTCCGGTGTTCTCGTGCCACTCGACCGCATTTTCATCCATCCAGCACACGCCGTAATCGGGAGTGAGACCCGCTTGGACGCCGCCGGCCGTGCCCAGGCTGTCCACCGGGAAAAACAGGGGGTTGCCGTCGTATTCGCATCCCGCAGCATCCTCGCACGCGCAGTCGCCCGCGTTACCGAACGGTGCGGCCCACTTTTCGCCATTTTCTCCGTAGCGATTGACGAACTGACCGCTGGCGGTTTCGTAGAGCACGAGTTCGCCGTGCACCGTGGTGTTGACGCCAGGGACGTCCACGTACCAGTCGGCCATGTTGGTGGTGCATTCGGCGCCGCTCACCGACACGGGCTTCCCGTTCACGAGCTCCGACTCGACGATCCCGGGGACGATGTCTTGCCCGCCCTGGCAGGTGTTCGCCTCGAAATCGGAATGAGTCGCGTCGAAATCCCGAAAGGTGGCAGGAACGCGGAGAATGCATTCGCCGGTCGGACCGACCTCGCATTCTCCCTCCTCCACGGCGCAGTCGTACCCGTCCTCGACGTGACAGTTTTCGTCGCAACCGTCGCCGTTCTGACGGTTGCCGTCGTCGCAGTCCTCACCGAGCACGAGACCGTCGCCGCATTCGGAGGTGCACGCGCCGCTACCGCTGCAGTCGGGCGCGAACTGGCACTGACTGGTGCAGCCTTCGTTCAGTGCGGGCTCACACATCTCCGAGCCTTCGACCACGTCATCGCCGCAGGTCGTCCGACTGCAGCCAGCGGTGGAGTCGCACTTCCACCCAAGCTCGACCTTGCAAGTCGACGAGCACCCGTCACCCGGGTCGGCGTTCCCGTCGTCACATTGCTCGGGAAAGATGATCGCGCCGTCGCCGCATCGGGCGATGGCGGCACAGGGCATTCCTTCGTCACGGCAGAGGTATCCCGGCTCCACCCGGAGGCAATTGCCCCAACACCCGTCGCCGTTGTTGTTGTTCCCGTCGTCGCAGGCCTCCGTCGTGGGGTTCACCATGCCGTTGCCGCAACCGGGCGCCGGTGGATCGTCGATGCTGCCCACTCCGCCGTTCCCCATGGGAATTTCGCCGAGCCCACCGCCTCCGCCTCCCGTCCCTTCGCACGGTGGGGTGAGACAGATGCCACCCCCTTGGTTCGAGCCGGTCGAGCCTCCCGACCCCACGCGGGCCCCGGGATTCGGCGAGCTGCAGGCCGTCACCTGTGAGCCCATGAGGAGACCACCCACGGCTGCGCCGCAGAGAATGAGCTTGTTCATGGCTGTGTTCTTTCGAAGCGCAGAGGTTCCGATCCGCTTCCGCGCGTTTCGCGGTCGCCCCTTGCGATGACCCCGTGAAGAACGGAAGCAAGGCAGACCGGTCTGCCACCGCCGCTGTGGCCCTCACTCGATGTGACCCGCAGCGGCGAAGGGTGATCAACGCAAGGGGCTCCGCGGTAGGGAAGCCACGTTCACGATGAAGTGGCGACTCGTGGAGATCAAGCGCCGTTCAGCGGAGCGGTGATGTGATCGCTCACATCGTACAGCAGCAAACGAACCCTGCGACCTAGCTGTACAGCGACCTCTCTTCTACGCTTCATCCCGGGACACACCGCAAGTCAGGCGGGTCTCGCCGGCCGCGTCTCGCGCAACAGAGTCGGCACATCGAGGAGAGTCCGGCCAGTGCAACGAGCGCTCTAGAACGTGGCGTTCACGCCGAGCTCCCACTCGCTCACGCGCACGTCTGCTGCGTAGCCTTCCACCCAGGACGACCAGCGCGACTCTCCGTAGCGCAGGCTACCGACCAGCGGGACCTCCGGGACCCGCACACCTAGTCCTGCGTCCCACTCGACGACGGTCGAGTGGGCGCGTTCGTCAACAGTAAGCAGTTCCTGAGCGCGGTCGAGCGCATCGTCCGAATGAACCGCAGTCGCGAGCAACGTGCCGAAGGCCTGCACGGGGCCGTGAGCCACGCTGAGCTCCCACTGGGTCGAAGGCCCCCAGCCGTAGAAGTACCCCTGCTTTCGTAGAATCGACTTTCCTCGCCGTTCGGAGTGTTCGACTCGCCAAGCGTCGTAGGCAAGGGCGCTCATGCCAACGAAGTCGAGGTTGCCGCGTGCAGCGAGTTCGATGCGGAAAGGCCCGGAGGCGGCCCAGAACATGACGGCAGCGCCTGGAAGATGCAGAGCGGCCCAGCGTTCGTCGAAGCCTCGCGCAGCGGAACTTCGGTAGCGGTACGCGAGGTTGGTCCCGAAAATCATACTCCAACCCGAAAGGCCCCGCTCCGGGTCCACCTCCAACCGCTGAAGGTACCGACCCGCCAGTACGGACTGCGCAAACAAGTCGAGTCCCGTGCCGACGCGGGAAAACGCGACGTCGGCCCGCATCTCCGACACCTCGAGATTGCTGAACCACGAGTCCCTCGCCCCGGGCAGGCGATACCCCGGGAGGTCGACGAACTCACCGCGAGCTCGATAGCGATGCACGGGCAAGGTCGTCGGAAGGAGCGAGACTTCCGAATCCGCAAATCCGTACCCCCAAGAAAACCGGTGCCAGACAGCACCATCGCCTTCGGCGCCCGACGCCCCCGAGGGAACCCCGTCCCAGTGACGATGCAGGGTCGTCGCCGTACCGAACGACCACTGCGCAACCCGATGCCACGCAGTCGGATCTTCGACGTCGTTCAGGAATTCGCCCAATCGATGCGCAAACTCTCCGATGACGACCCCGGCCCCGGGAGTGACCAACTGATCGTTGATGCTGACCTTCTCCTTGAACTCGATCCCCAGCTCCCAGGCCATCGAGAAACCGAAGCTGCTCGCGAAGGACCAGCCCGGGCTCAGTCGGTTGCTCCGCGCAATGACGTAGAAGGCGCTCCCCGTCATCGGATGTGCGATGAAGTTGATGCCGAAACCGTTGTTGTCGTAGCGCCAAGCGGAGCCGCTGAGGCGAGCCCCGAGCGCGGGGTCGTCCCAGTCCAGAGCGTTCTGCTCCTTTTCGGCCCAGTACCAGAGCGTCCCTACCCCCAGGGCCGCCGACGATTCGAGGATCGTCCTGAGGTAGGCAGGATCTGCCGGGGGGTCAGCCCGGCGGGGCTCCGCAGATCCTCGTGTCGGTTCGGCGGAGGCGCTCCCGAGGGCCAGGAGTAGACCGACGGCGACCGGAGCGAGTCGGCTTCCTGGCCCCCGCCGCAAGTCAGACCGTAACGTCGCCCATGACGATGGGCGGTACGTGAAGGCAGGTGATGTCGAGCGAGCGGTTCTGCCCGCCTTTGGCTCGGTGAAGTGCCTCGTCCATCGTCGGCGCTGTCTCGTACCCGAAGAGCTCGGGGATGTACTCGTTGTCGGCGCCCACCACGATAACCCGCCCGAGATGCTGCCGGCCGTTCTCGCCCCAGTACCACATGAAAAAGGGATGGCTCGGGTGGTAGGCGTGCCCGGACCGGAACATCTGAATCAAGGCCGGATCGCGCGCGTACTTCTCTTCGTACTTGTGGCGCAGCTGGTGCGAATCCCGCGTCTCGGGAAGCAGTCGATGCACGAAGTCGATATACGGAGCGTGCTGTTCGTGATCGAACTTGTCGCTCATCGGGTGCGTGATGATGAGCGTGCCCCCTCTCTTCACCAGGGGTGCGCCGCGATACATGTTGAACAGGTAGCCCTGCGCCAGCACCTGCACGAGCAGTGGGTTCAAGAACGCGTGCACGTTGTACGGACTGATGAACGGGATCGGGCAGACGAGCACGTCCGCCTGTCCCTCGATCGGCACCAGGTACTGCTCGAAAGACCGCGCCACGACTTTCTCGTGCACCGCCTCGACGTTGCCCGCCCAGACTCCGGTCACGCCGTAGGGCGCAGGAAACTTGTCGAAAACCGTCTGGCGTATGCCCTGCGGCAGCTTGTTCGTCGTCGCGACCAAGGCCTTCAGCATCATGCGCTCGCGCGCGTTCAAGTCGTCTTCGTTCTTCGAAAGAAACTCGAGCGGTCGATCGAACATGCGGTTGTTCACCGTCGTCTCGATCGTGAAGATGTCGAGCGCTTCGTGGACCACCTTGCCGAGCCGGGCGATGTCGGTCGCCAGCTGGCTCTTCTTCGGGTCCATGTAGCTGTCGGACTTGGCGATGGTGTCCGGGTTGTGATGCGCGCGCAGGCTCTTGTAGCTCGTGAGGCCCACGGCCACCGACTTGTACCCGCCGTTCATGGGCACGAAGTTCAGGTTGACGTAGATGATGAGATCGCTTTCCGCCGCGCGGCGGTTCAGTTCGACCTCCTCGCCGTGCTCCGTCTCGCCGATCACCACCATGTTGTCGGAGTCTTCGGCGTCGTGGTTGTAGAGCTTGTCCGGGTAGTAGGCGTCGAAAATCTCGTCACCGACCATGTGCCGAATTTCGTGGCCCTTCATGCGGCGGTGCACGCCGGTAGCCACGATCATCTCCACGTCGTCCACGCCGTGGTCCGCGAGAAGCTCGAGAACGATCTTCAGAATGCGCTCCCGCACGTCGGGGCGCTTCATGGGAGGCAGGGGCAGCGAGATGTCGTCGATCGCGATGGTCACCTTCATGCCGGGGCGAAGCTTGGCGTACAGGGGCTCCGAGTCCTCGGGATGCGTGACGGCGTAGCGAATGGCCGCATCCACGTCGTTCAGGGGCTCGAGCGGCGGCTTCGGATAGATGCAGCGCGTACCGGGCGGCAGATCGACCTCGATCAACTTGTCTCCCGCGAAGAGGACGCGAGGAGCGCTGTCGTGGTCCAAGGTGACGACACAGGGATGATTCATGACGGGGGTTTCTTCAAACGGCTTGCGTGAGGTCGAACTGGGGCCAGCTGTAGGCTTTCGCCAGGAGGGAAAGCCGCTTGTCCGGGTTCACGGCGGCGGGGTGCCCGACCACGCTGAGCATGGGAACGTCGGAGTAGCTGTCGCTGAACGCGTAGCACTCGGAAAGGTCGAAGCCGTGACTGCGGGCGTGCTCGCGAATTAACCGGGCTTTTTCCGGGCCGGCGACGACCGGCTTCAAAATTTTTCCGGTCGCGATGCCGTCCTTCAGTTCGAGTCGGTTCGCGATGACTTCATCCGCTTCGAGGTACTCGGCCATGTGGCGGAGCACGCAATCCAGCGCACCCGACACCAGCACGACGCGGTGACCTGCCTCCCGGTTCTTTTTCACGAGGGACTTCGCAAAGGGGTAGAGACCGGGACGGAGCACGTCTTCGAACACCTCGTCGGCGAGAAGTTCGAGGCGGTCTTCACTCATCCCAGCGTAGGCTTGGTAGAGGAGTTCGTTGAAGGTGCGACGGTCGCGAAGCTCCGCCAGGGCCATCGAAGGCGCTCGGAGGAGAGCCTTGCCCAGGCGTCGCACCGTCTTCAGGGGCGTTCCCTGGTTGAGCACGTAGTAGAGCGTCGGGTGGACCAGATTGGTCCGAACCAGAGTGCCATCGACGTCGAAGTAGCTTGCTGCCACAGAAAAAGCCTCGGAGGTCGAACCGGCTCGACTCCCTCGGGTCGGCCGCGTTCGGGCGCGCGATTCTACACACCGACCCCGGGTCCGTCGAACGACCGCAACTCAGCGAAAAACCGCCTAAAAAGTGACCCCGACAGGTCGAGGCAGACCCGGCGACGCCCGCACATGAGCCCGGCTGAGCCCGCACGTAAGCCTGGCAAAGTGCCCCCAAGGCCACCCTCGACGCGGACCGGGCGCTCCCGGCATACTGGCCCGATGCGTGTGCAGCGTGGGGGGACAATGGCACTCGGACTCTGCTTGGCTTGGGCGCTCGGGTGCTCCGACGACGGAGGGGGGTCGCAGGAAGGCCCATCCGGCGGCGATGGGAGTGGAGGGAGCTGGAACGGAGCCTCGTCGACCGGGGCGTCGTCCAACGGTGGTTCGACGACTGGAGGCTCATCCAACGGGGCGTCGTCCGGGAGCGGAAGCGCACCGGTGCGAGGAAGCTCATCGGCGCAAGAGGTGGCCACCAAGTTGGGTCGAAACCATTTCTTGATCGGCATGGGCAACGATCTCGCGGCGGACCACAACGAAGACGGCGCCTACACCCTCGGGGTGACGCTCGACTTACACTACGCGTACCTCGTCGGTCTAAAAGGCGAAGGCGGTTGGACCGACTGGAACGAGGGCGGTTACTTCGTGAACATCCTCGCGGATGTCGCCAAGTCGAAGGGCGTAGTCCCCATGTTCACCTTGTACTCGATGGCGGCGTGGGGCGAGGTCAACACGGCCACGGTCATGAGCAGCGACTTCATGAGCGCTTACTGGAGCGGAGCGAAGATCCTCTTCGAACGCCTGGGCGAGTTCGGGGATCCGTCCGTCGTCCACTTCGAGCCGGATTTTTGGGGATTCGCACAGCAAGCCCAGCCCGATCCGAGCGCGATGGAAGTGCAGGTCACTCAGCACGTTTCCGAATGCGCCGACTTGCCGAACACCATGGTCGGCATGGGGCGCTGCTTGGTGCTCCTCGCGCGAACCTACTCGCCGAATACGCTGGTCGGATTCCACGCTTCGGCGTGGGCCAGCACCCCGGAGGCCCTGGTCGACTATCTGCTGCAAATTGGAGCCGGCGAGGCCGACATCATCGTGACCGAAACGCTCGATCGCGATGCCGGCTGCTTCGAAGCCGGTGTGGACCCCGCGTGCTCTCGAAACGACGGACCCTGGTACTGGGACGAAACCAACCAAACGAGTCCCAACTTCCACGAGCACCTGGCCTGGGCCAAGACGATTGGGGACGGCGTTGGACTGCCGATTCTCTGGTGGCAAATGCCTTTCGGCGTACCGAGCGACACCCCCGGTGGGAGCCCCGGTGCCTACCGCGACAACCGCGTGAAATACCTATTCGAACACGTCGATGAGTTCGTTGAAGCTGGCGGCATCGGCGCAGTGTTCGGTGTCGGTTCGCAGAATCAGACGTACATCACGACGGACGGCGGCCAATTCCAGGATGCCGTCACCAACTACTTCGCCGATCCGTACGAGCTGTGACGCCCGCGAGAGCGCCCTGAAACGGGGCCGTCGCGGCTACCTGGTACGCGAACACCCCGGATTGTCTTCCCTCGGCACGGTTCGCGATCGTGGATAGCGCAGCGCCCATGAGTGAAACGAAAGGTCGCGACAGCTGGATCGCGCCGGCGGCACCGCGCCCAGCCCATTCGGGCTGAATGTGCGCCCCCTAGCCGCCGGGGCTATGCTGCGCACCAACCCATGCCCCCGAAGCACAGCCATTACCGCGTCCTCGCAGCGACCGCTTTCGCCCTGGCTCTCATCGCAGGGGCGCTCTGGGCCGGGTGGACCTTGATCCAACCGATGATCCGCGATCGCATCGTCCTCGAAGCTGAAAAACGGGGCATCGCGATCGAGTTCGAAAGCTTCGCTCTGTCTCTCGACGGAGTCTCCCTCCACGGCGTTTCCCTTCGCCCCATCGGCGCCCGCGGGCTCGCGGCCGTCGCCGAGGACGTCCGCATCGACCTTGACGGGATCGCGCTCGACGCAAAGCCGCTCCGCATCGTGCTCCACGGCCTCGACGTTCACGCTCTCGGCTCCGCCCCTGCGCTCGCCTTGGAGCTCGCCGAATGGACCCAGCGATACCCCGCCGCCTACGGCCTGCCGATCGCAGCAGACCGGGTGAACCTCGCTTGGCGCGCAGGTCCGAGCGACAAGCCCTGGGTACAAATCGCCGGTGGTAGCATCCAACGCCACGGGGAGTCGGGTAGCTTCGAGGCCAAGGAGGCGGGAGTGCTGGGAGTGAAGCTCGGTCCCGTGGGCGCCTCGTGGGCACAGAAGACCGGGAAGGTTTCCCTCGGCCTCGGCAAGAGCACCCCCGAAGAAGCACCGGTGACCCTCGACGTCCATCTCGAGGGCTCGTCACCCACGGCCAAGCTCAACCTGCGACCGACACCACTGGGAGAGCTATCGGGACCGCTCGGAGTCGAGCTCCCCCTCGCGAACGTCACCGCCGAAGCCACTGCCACGATCGAGCTTCCACGCGGCGTCGAACAGAAGGAACTCCTCGGCGCGATCAGTGTCGACCTGATCGGCTACGTGCCGCCTCATCCAGTCGAACTGAACGGATTCGTCTTCGGCGACCGTACGACCTTTCAAAGCGGCCTCGTGATCTCGCCCGATCGCACCGAAGTAAAGCTGGTCGATACCGAAGTCACCGCCGGCGCGTTTGCCTTGCGCGGCGACGGCGAAGTTCAGCGTGGTGCCGATCACGCCCGTGTGCGGATGCGCCTGACGGGCAACCTGCCCTGCGTCGCTCTTGCCGGTGCCGCGGCAGACACTCACCTCGGAAGGGCGTGGGCGAGCTTTGCCAAGAAGGTGGCCAAGAAGAACCTGAACGGCTCCGTCGGCGTCACCGTCAACATCGATGCCGACACGCGCGATCTCCCCGCAGCCAAGGTCACCCAGAGCATCGGTGTGGGTTGCGGCCTCCAGCCCCTGCGGGCTCCGACTCGTGCCGAGATGGACGAGTTCGCTCGCGACATCCCCGGGTTGATCGACGAACTCCCCGACTTGCCGAAAGAGCTCCCCCGCCTGCCAGCCGGACTGCCCGAGCTGAAAATCCAGCTACCCGAGGGCAAGTTACCCGGGGGCAAGCTGCCTTTCGTTCCCGACCCGCCCTCCGCCACGGGTGCCGAAGACGCCCCTCCGAAAACCAGCGCCACGCCCTGACGGGCGGAGCCGCGCCCCGATAGAAACTCGAAACGTTCGCTCGTCAAGGGCACCCCACGTCGAGCACGTCCGCCTTCCCACCCCGGCCCCTCGGAGCTCGGGCGTCGACCCGTTGTTTCTCGAAATGATCGTTCCGAGAAACATCCCCGAGTGAAGCGACCGTGTTTCGGGCCGGTGTGACGCGTACTGAAACAATGAGCAACGCCTCCTAACCGAAAGGAGAAAACCAGTTTTCGGAGAAACGCTGGAGTGCTGTCTGCGAAACGTCAACCCAGCGAGGCTCCATCACGCGACGTTGCAAACCCCACAGGACGCACTCATGTCAGCTTACCCTCCCGGACTGCTGGACGTGACGGACGAAGCCGACGAAGTCACCGCCAAGCACGCCCCCGACCTTTCCCTATTGAGACAAACGGACCCCACGTCGGGACCACGCCCGGCCGGAGAAAGCGGGATCGCTCGCGTTCGACAGCCACCACCTCCTCGACGGGAGGCCACCAAGATCCGACTGCTCCCCTTGGCCTGCCTTCGCAGCCTTCTCGAGCGGTATACCGAGTGCGCCGGGCCAGCCGCCCGACCCCTCATGCTCCGCGAGATCGCGAAACTCAACGCAACCCCTGAACGCTTTCCCCTGCTCCTGCGCGGCGAGCTTCTCGCTGCCCTGGCAGCGCGTCTCGACGACCATGCCACGCGGCAGCGCTTCATCGACGACGCGCGCGTCATTCTGGAGGATAGTCCCAGTGTTTAAATCGCTCGGTTCCCGCTTGGGCCTCATTCACCTCAGTTACTTCGTTCTTCTCGTCGTGGTGGTACTCGCCACCGGGTTCGTTCTCCAGCGACAGAAAGACGATGGACTGGTCGTCAATCTTTCCGGACGCCAGCGGATGCTTACTCAACGCATCACCCATCAACTGCTCGGGTTCTCGTCGCAGACGGAGCAGGGCCAAGACACTCAGGCGCAGCGCGCCGCCGTGCTCGGTTCGATGCAGGTGTTCGAAAAGACCTTGCAGGCGCTCGAGATGGGTGGCCCCGCCCCCCTCGATCTGCAGATGGTCAACATGCGTGAAACGCCGCCCGCAACCGCGGCCGTCGCAGCTCAACTCCGCCGCGTGGACGACCTCTACCGCCCCTATCGCACCCACGCCCGGGCGATCCTCGATGGCTCGTCGGAGCAACGCCAGGCCGGCGTGCGATACGTCATGCAAAACAACACTGAACTCCTGAGCGAGATGAATACCGCGGTGAACCTGATGCAGACAGAGGCCGAGCGAAGGGTAAGCCTGCTCTACTACGTGCAGGGCGGAGCGGTCGGTCTCGGTCTACTCTTCGCGCTTTTGCTTTCCGCAATCACACGACGCACCGTGGTCGAACCGCTCCGTGAGCTCAACCAGGCAAGCGACGCCATGTCGCGAGGCGACGTGCACCGCCGCATCCAGGCGCAGGGTCCGCGCGAGATTCACGAACTGGGCTCCAGCTTCGAACGACTCCGCGTCGCCATGAAGAACATGGTGGGACCGACCGAGGAAACCGCGTCGTCCTTGTAGCTGCGCCCTGCGGGCACCGAACGACGACACCCGTCGACTGCCGAAAGCGCGTTTCGGACCGCACGAGGCGCCCATCGGCGGCGGCTACCAGACGCTGAACATTTCGAGAGGGCCCTCTCCCCTCGGAATGGGGCAAACTTGCTTCAGAGGGGCGAATCTTTCGTCGTCCCAGGCAGCCGCAATGGTCGAGGCGATGGATTCATACGTCGAAGACCTCTGGCTCGTGCGCCTCCTGCTGCAACGAGGAATGGCTGCGATCTATTTCGTCGCGTTCGTCTCGGCTCTGAATCAGTTCCGCCCCCTGCTCGGTGAGCGCGGGCTTCTGCCCGTTCCGCGCTTCCTCGCACGCACGACCTTTCGACAGACACCGAGCATCTTCCATGTGCACTACTCCGATCGCTTTTTCGGTTGGGTCGCGTGGACCGGCATCGCTCTTTCCCTCCTTGCACTTCTCGGCATCTCCGAATCGAGAGGGCTCGCGGTCTCCATCGCCGTGTGGCTGGTGCTCTGGGTGCTCTATTTGTCGATCGTGAACGTCGGACAAACCTTTTACGGCTTCGGGTGGGAATCGATGCTCGTCGAAGCCGGCTTTTTCACGGCGTTCTTGGGCCCGAGCGAGATGGCACCCTCGGCGATTGCAGTCCTCATCCTGCGCTGGATGCTCTTTCGGGTGGAGCTTGGAGCGGGCCTCATCAAGATCCGTCACGACGCCTGTTGGCGGAAGCTCACCTGCCTCTACTACCACCACGAAACGCAGCCCCTGCCCAACCCGCTCAGCTGGTTTTTCCATCGGCTTCCGAAACCCATTCATCGTGGCGGCGTGCTCTTCAGCCACTTCGTGCAGCTCGTCGTTCCGTTCGGGCTCTTCCTACCCCAGCCCGTCTCGAGCCTCGCCGGGGCCCTCATCGTCGCGCATCAGCTACTCTTGATCGTGAGCGGCAACTACGCGTGGTTGAATTGGCTTACCGTGGTGCTCGGCTTCTCCGCGTTCGGGGACACCATCTTGGGTCATCTACTCCCCTGGATCGCCGTGCCCGAGACACTCCCGCGACCTCTCGCCTTCGAGATCTTCCTCTACCTGCTGCTGGGGGTCACCGTCGTGCTGAGCGTTCAGCCCACACTCAACTTCTTTTCAAAGCACCAGCGGATGAACTTCAGCTACAATCCGCTGCACCTGGTCGGCTCCTACGGCGCCTTCGGGAGCGTCACCAAGACACGCTACGAGATCGTGCTCGAAGGCACGATGGATGATCCCCTCGATGATCAGGCCGAGTGGCGACCGTATGCATGCCGAGCCAAACCGGGTGAGCCCGAGCGGAGGCCACCCCAGATCGCTCCGTACCACTTGCGCCTCGACTGGCTGCTCTGGTTCTTGCCCTTTTCCGTGACCGTCATGCGCGGCCGCCTGTGGGTGGGTGGACACGAAGTCTGGTTCATTCGGCTCGTCCAGAAGCTGCTCGACGGGGACCGCGCCGTCGCTCGGCTCTTCCGTAAGACACCGTTTCCCGATTCTCCCCCGCGCGCCCTGCGTGCGCGCTTCTACGAGTACCGATTCACCACCCCGAAAGAGCGCCGACCGACCGGCGCCTGGTGGGAACGCACCCTCATCGGCGACTACCTCCCTCCGGTGGAGAAGGACGACCTGCGCATCTGATTCGTGGTCCCCGGCAACGGACGTCCCGGTAGGCGAGGGAAATTCCCGGGCCGCTACGCGGCAGGAGGCGGCCGCTGGCCGCGGCTCGCTCTGTGCTTGCTCCGCGCGGTGCTCCACGGAAAGATGTCCACCGTGGCTGACGAGATCCTCCTATTCGCATACGGCTCGCTCCTGCCCGGGGAAATTCACGAAGGATACCTCGCGCAAGCCAGGCACCTCGGGCCGGCGCGTACGGAGGGCGGATTCCGTCTCGTCGAGCTCGCGCAGTTTCCGGCCCTCATCGCCTCGGGAGACTCTTTCGTGGAAGGGGAACTCTACGCCGTAAGCCGCGAATGCCTGCGCCGTCTCGACGAGCTCAAGGAAAACGGGCGCCTCTTTCTCCGAAAGGCCCTCCGCTTGGAGTCGGGGCAAGTAGCGCAGGCCTATCTGATGACGGAAGACTATCTCCGCGGTCGGCGGCGCCTCCGAACCACGGACTGGCGAAAGCGCTTCGAGCCGGTGTCGAAGCTTTCAGGGGGTCGGACCCGCCCCCCTCGTCGCGGCGAGTGAATCGCCGCTCCTCACCCCACGGTCCGCGGGGTCTCCGGCGGCTCGCGAGGGGGCTCGCTCCCCGGCGGGGACGCGGC
>JBNKGC010000078.1:0-25189 GCA_050289625.1 Polyangiaceae bacterium
GCGAACTCCTACGACGCCCCGGGGCGTCGGTCAAGCGGACGCTCCGGACCAACCGGCCGGGCTAGTCACACCCGGCTACGCTCTACTTGCCGCAGTTGGCCGCCGCGTCCAAAACCCGTTTGGTCGCCACCCCCATCGTCTGTGCCGCAGCCGAAATGGCCTGCGCTTGCTGGCAGTCCCCCGCTTTGGCGGCTGCTGCCGCGGCCGACGCTGCCGCTCGGCGCGCCACCGCCTTGCACTGGGTCTGCCCCGCTGAGCTGCATTTGGAGTAGGCGGCCGCCGCACCAGGCAGGTTACCCGCGTTTGCGGCGGAGACGCAGGCTGTGCACTTGTCGTCTGCCGCAGGCGCCGGATCGGGCTTCGAGGTGGCCGTGGGCGCGGGGGTGGGCGCCGAAGTCGCAGTGGGCTTCGGCTGAGGAGTTGTCTTCGGAGGTTCCGAGGTGGACTTCGGAGTGGACGTCGTGGGCTTGTCCGGGGTCGCGTCGGGGTCGGGGACCACTCCTTCGCCGGGATCCGGCGTGGCGCCATCGACCTCGGGACCAATCGCCGTGGTAGGGCCGTCCTTCGGGGACCCCTCCTCGCCGAAGCTGGGCGGGGCAGGCGGTGTGTCGCCGCCTCCGGAGCCGACGGCCACGAAGGCAATCGCGCCGAGCAGCACCAACGCCACACCACCCAGCCCGAAGATCAGGCCTTTGCCGCCTTTCGCTGCGGCCCGAGGCGGAGCCGGAGGTGCCGCCATCGCGGCCGGCGTGGCTTGATGCTGCAAAGGACCGGGCGCGCGCGCGGGCTGCACCTCGGTCTTGCCGACGCTCGGTGCGCTGCCGAAGGAGGGCACGGCGTCCATCGCTTCGGTGCCGGACGAAGAACGGTCCGGAGCGGACGCCGCGGCGGCCCTCCCGACCCCAGCCTCGAGCCCCTGAAGGAAGGCTCCTGCGGTCTCTTGGCGCGCCGCCGGATCCTTCGAGAGTGCCCTCATCACCGCTTCGCGCACGGCAATCGGAATGCCGGACTTCGATGGTGCCTGATCGATGGGGAACGGCTGCGCCGTCATGTGCTCGGTCGCCCATTGCCAAGCGGTCGAAGCACTGAAGGGCAGGCGTGCCGTCAGCATCTCGTAGGCCATGATCCCGAGAGAGTAGATGTCGCTGCGACGGTCGAGCGCCTGCCCGGTGAACTGCTCCGGGCTCATGTAGGGCGGCGTACCGAGCACCATGCCCTGCTGGGTAAGCTTCTGTTCGCTCTCCGCACTCGCCGATTCACTGCGCGCAGCGATGCCGAAGTCGAGCACCTTCACGAAGTCCTTCTGGCCGAGGCGCTCGGTCAGAACGACGTTCTCCGGCTTGAGGTCACGGTGGATGATGCCTTGCTCGTGTGCCTCGTCGAGAGCCCCGCAGACCTGTCGCATGATCTCCACCACGCGCTCGGGCTCCATCGGACCGTCTTCCTCGATCACTTTGTCGAGGGAACGACCGTCCACGAACTCCATCGCAATGTACAGAGTGCCGTCATCTTCAGCGCCGAAGTCGTAAACCTTGATCGTGTTCGGGTGCTCGAGCTGCGCGACCGTGCCGCACTCGCGATGGAAGCGCGCGAGCACCGAAGGATCGGACGACAGGTGCTTGTGCAACGTCTTGATGGCGACTTGACGGATCGTCGATCCCATCTGTTGCTCGCCCGCGTAGACGACACCCATGCCGCCCTCACCGAGGATCCGCGTGACGCGGAAACGGCCACCGACGACCTTGCCGATCCAGGGGTTCTCATCATCACCCACGGGCATCATTCCCCCGCAGGAAGCGCAGAACCGGGCGCCGTCGATGTTGTCGTGCCCGCACTGATCACAGTTCATTTCGAGCAGTAGTGTGCCGAATCGAGAGACGGCAGCAAGCGAAACGTCCCGGGGGGCAAGTCCTACCGCGCGGGTGCCGGCGCGGCGTGCGGCGGTGCTCCGCGCGAGGTGGACGACTGTCCGCCCGTGGACGGCGGCGCTTCGGAACGCTCAACAGGCACTACGTTCGGCGCTGGCGGCTCCGGCTCACCCAGTTCCGTCCCGGAGGGTCCCCGAGGGGGCCAAGGTAGGTTGACCTGCTCACCCGTGGCTCGGTCCACCAAGGTCGCCCTCGTCGCTCGCTTCGAGGCGGGAACGAGGACCTTGTGGCTCGTCGCCAGACCTTCCGAAAGCGTCGAATCGTCGGCGGGCGCGCCCAAGAGCGGGAAGTCGAATCGAACCCGATCCACGAGCTCTTTGCCAATCCAGAGCTCCACGGCGTACCGGCCGACGCGGCGCGGACTCGTCACCGGCTGGGGGAAGACCTTCTCCTCGACGCCAACCAGCGCGACCGAACCGCGGTCGTAGCGGAATGTGAGCTCGTACTGCTCTCGACTTTGCAGCGGCGTCGGGTCCGGAGCGAAGGTGAGCGGCTTCTTCGGCCCGGCAGCGGGGGAACTCTCCACCTCCTCCGTCTCGGCTCCCTCGGATGGGGCGCCCGCGGCCCCCAACGTCGGACTCGGTGCTTCCGACGGCTCCGATGGCGAAAGCTCGAGGGGCACTGCCACTTCCGGAAGCTGCTGCGGAACACTGCCCGTCTGGACGCACGAAACGCCCGAGGAAGCGAAAACAACCCCCACGAACCACAGCCATCGGCGCTCCCTGCTCCGGGGCCCGGAGCCCCGCCCTTCGCACGCACCATCCCGGTGTCTTCGATCGACTGACATCTTCGCCTCCCCGTTCACTCTTTGGGACCGAACATTTCATCCTACAGCGATGACCGCTGGCGGGATCACCGCTCTCGCACGGGCGCCTCGCGCGGGGTGTTCGACTCTCTGACGGCGTTCTCTGCAGCCGAAGAATCGAGGCGGAGCGCGGCGTCGTCCTGCTCCGCATCCAAACGTACCAAGCCGCCGGCCCACGCTTCGGGCACGTCGACGGCGCGGAGCAGTGGCTTGCCCAGCACGCGTGCCGCCACCGCTGCCGAATCCCCGAGCCGCCCTTCCTTGGTCACCACGCCTGCCACGTAGGGCAGCGCCAACACCAGCAACGGATCCAGATGCTCGACCCAAAGCACCACCTCCGCCTGCGAACCGCCGCCGCTCGCGGTTCGGCGTCGCCCGTCGAACGGCGTGAGCACCCCTTCGGCGTGTCCGGGCGCGAGCGCGGCGCCGGACAGGGGACCCTCGCCAGCTTCGCCTGGTCGACGAAGTCGGCGTTCGAGCCTTCGGCTCGTGCGTTCTGCTCTCCGCCACGCCACCCGCGCCTCGAGGCTCCGCCCCCGCAAATCCACTGCCTCGAGCAACTCGTGCACCGAACAGTCGAAGGCAGACCCGCGGGGGAGTCGCGGCTCGATGCGGCGGAGACGCCCATCGATGTCCGAGGCGATCCGGCGCAGCATGTAGGCGATCGACATTTCCGCTGCGCGCACCCGCTCGCGGAGCGTGATCGCATCGCGGGTGGAGGCTCGAAGAGCGCCCATCGAAAGCGCCGCTCCGCGGCTGCGCCGCCTTTCGTCGGCCGCCAACATCCGATCCGCAGCGAATCCGGCAACGCGCCGACAAGCTGCCGCATCCACCGCCTTCACGAGTCCAAACCCGGCCCACGCGACCATCTGCTCGGGGCTCTCCGTCAGGCGCGGCCGGGCCGGATCGAGCGCTCCCAGGCCGAGCACCGGGTGATCGAACCCGAACCGCTGTAGCGCACGCGCTCCCGGACCATCCGGAGGAAAGCACCCGTCACCCAGCGCTCGGCGCGCGGCCTCGTGCGCCCGAAGCACGCTGAGGCATTGCTCCCAAGCCGAAAGGGGCGCCAGGGAGGGGAGGTTTTCGAGCCCGGCATCGACCAGAAGCTCCGCTCCCGGTGCGACCATCCCGACGCAAGCCGTGAGCTGCTCCACGACCGCCGAAGTCTCCACGCGCAGCTGTTGGGCCTCCTCGAAGCACCGAACCATCGCCTCCAGGGTTCGTTTGAGGCCGTCGTCCGGAAGCAGAGCTAGATCCATCTCATCGAGGCCCGCAGTTGCCTCCTGCACGGACCGTTCGTGCTCGGCGACGCGAGGAGCCAGACGGGCTCCACGCAGCGCGCACGCACCCCACACGCGCACCACTCGCCCGAGGTCACGCCCCCTCCCGAGGACCGAACGGCTTGGAGCCCCACCCCGGAGCTCCCGCTCCGGAGCTGGCTCGAGGAAGCTCGCCAAGGCCACTCGTTCGAGGCCCGACTGGCGGTCGATGTACCGCGCCGCTACCGGGACCTCCATCTTCCAGCCCGAAGGGCGCTGTCGAAACAAGCCCTGAGGAACCCGCCCCCACGACTCGGCGAGTGCCGCGTTCCAGCGAGACACTGCCCGACGCCCCAGGGAGATACAAAGCGCCGATTCGGTTCCGCCTCCCGTGCTCCAACCAGGGCACGTGCTCTGGGCGTCGGTGGGTGCACTCGGGACTCCGCAGAGTCGCTCGATGAACCCGCGCTCTTCGTCCGGCTGGTCAGCGGCGAGCGGGGTGACTCCGACAGCGATCTCGAGCCGGACGACGCCGGCCTCGACCACCTCCTCGAGGGCCCTCTCGAAGTACACCCGCGCCCAGATCGCAGCCACTGCGTCGGCGAGCTCCTCCGAAGAATCGATCTCGACGCAAGCGGCGAGACTCGGCAGCTCGACCGAACCAGGCTTGGTGACGACACTGCCCCAAACCAGCAGGCGACCCGCGCCCTCGGGTAGATCGAGAACGGGGACCGAGTCCGCAGAAGCAGCCAGGCGCTGGTAGGCGCGGGCGGCCTTCTCCGAACGTCGCGCAGCAGAGCGTTCGGCCGCAATGCTGAATACGTCATGTCCCGGGGGCACGGACTTTGCGACGGCCGCTCGAAAGGCGCGCCTGTCGAGGAGCCAGGTTCGAGGCAGCTCGCGCCCCGCCTCACGCGCCTGCACCCACTGGGCGGCAGACGTCCCAAACCTTTTGGCCGCAGCCTTGGAGCTCCGGACGTCGCTAAGCTCCCGCCAGAGAATCGCCATTCAGAAGTGCCGCTCAGCGCCCGCCCGCGGTCGCCCGACGCGCCAGGGAAGCCAGGACGGGGTCGGATGCGAGTTGCGCCCGGAGTTCGTCGCGGATCGCCCCGAGCTGTTCGGTGCTCAAGCGAGCCTCCAGATGGGCGGTGGCCCTTTCGACCTGCACTTCGAGGTACTGCTCGACGCTCAGCTGTCCCGCCTCGAGTCGCGCTCGATCGACATCCTGGACGTCTGGGGTTGCCTGAACCTCCAGGGCCGCGCCCGAACCCGAAGCGGCGTCCGGCCCGGCGACGTCACTGGTTTCGCGAGCGCTTCCAACGCCCTCGACGTCGAAACCCTTGCCCGGCCCGCTCGGTTTCAGCGGCCCTCCGCCGATTCCATCCACGCCCATGTTTCGATCCTACCCCTTCTCGCCCTGTCTTCGGGAGCCCGAATTCCGACTGTGCGTCCGGCCCACGTGCATCCGACCAGACACATCGGCCGACCGCGATGGCCCGTTGCGTGAAAAGCGCACGAGTGACGAAGGATTCAAAACCGGCCCGACACCGTGGCAGCACCTCCGCCCGGCAGCGGGTGCACGTCCACCTGCGCTCCCGCCAGATCGTCGCGGACCCAGCGGTTTTCGCGGTCGAGCACGCCAATCAAGAGCAGCGTCGTGCCGATCGCTTGTCCCAGGCCCACTGCCGCCAGGATCGAGATCTCCTGCACCTGGTCGAAAGTCTGGCTCTGGCAGTCGTTGACCTCGGAGGCGGCCTGATCCGGGTCGATCGAGGCATCCACCTTGCAGCCGAGCTCGCGCTGGGCAATCGCGCCCCAGGGTCCGACCAGGGGCACCAAAAGCCAGCCATTGCCGTCGTCCAAGCCCTGGTTGAGGCCGAACCCCAACCCGACGGCGTAGCTGGCGACGAGGGTGAGGGCTCCGCCGGTCGTCAGACCCGGGCGGGCCCGGCTTTCGAGGCGGTAGCCGGGGGGCGGTTCCAGATCCCCGTAGACCGAGAGCACGGGAGGACGAAATCGCCAGTCGCCCGCCGCGCTCGCGGGGGCAGGCGTCCAACTCGCCGACGGAGCGGAGGAATTCCAAGCCCCCGGGGACGTCTCCTGCGGAGCACGAAGCTGCGGAGGCGCAGCGGCCGTCGCAGCTGGTGCAGGCACCGCGGGCGCGGTGGCCGCAGGCGGGGGCGATGGGGTTTTCGGCAGGCGCAGCGGCTGCGCGGGCGGTCGCGGCGCAGGCGGAAAGGGCTGAGCGGGAGCCGGCTCCTCCTCCTCAGAGCTCGGAAAGCTCGCGCTCGGTTGCGAAAATGCCGTGGAACTCAGCAGGAGCGAAACGCCACCAGCGAGGATAGTCCGGGACACCGAGCGACGCCCGAACCGGCGGGCCCCCCGACCTCGCGCCGCGTGAAAAACGGAAAGCATCGTCAGAAGAACTCATATCCCAAACCAATCGGCGGGACGCAACGTGTCGGTGCCCTGACGAATTTCGAGATAGAGTTCACCACCACCGCCTCCGAGTCCGACCGTACCGAGTCGCGAGCCCGCCGCGAGATCGTCACCAACTCGCACGTCGAAGCTGCCGAGGTTCGCGCTCACACTGTAGTACCCGTCGCCATGATCGAGAATGATGGTGCGACCGTAGTCGGCGTAACTATCCGCGAAGGCTACACGCCCGGCGAACACGGCGCGTACCGGCGTCCCCACCGGTGCGCGGAGCACGAGCCCGGGCCCATCAGCCCAACGACGGCGCACTTCTTCGATCTCCGTTCGACCAGGAACGGGAAAGGGCAGACGGCCACGCATGCTGGCAAAGCCTTCGGCCGTACCCGTCGTGGGGCCCACACCCGCCGAATAGATCGCGGTGTGCGGCGCCGCGCGCGTTTCGGCGAACGCCTGCTGAAAGGCGTGCTCGCGCTCCTTCTGTGAAAGGAGTGCATCGCGCACGAGATGGAGATTGCTCCGCTCGGCCACGAGCGGTTCTTTGCGCTCTCGCAGTAACGTGAGCTTTCGATTTTCCTCGCGCCGCCGCCTCTCGAGCTCACGGCCTCGCTCGAGGTCTCGAAGCAAGCCTCGCCGAAGCCGCTCCACACGCACCGCGTGGCTCATCCACCCTTCACCCCGGGGGCCACCGCGGGACAGGCGGTAGTAGGCGCGACCCCGCGCCACGACTCGTTGGTGGACGCGACGCGCTTCGCTTTCCGCATTCTCCAGAGAAGTCTCGAGGGCGCGCTCGTCGCGCTCGAGCGCCTCGAGACGTCGATCGAGCTGGTCGACGTCGAGTGACGGCTCGGCCGCAGCAACCGACGTGACGAGAGCAAGCAAAGCCGACACACAGGCGAGAGTCGCGCGGCGGCGTCCGGAAGAGCGTGGCGGCGGCGTCAAAAGAGATCGCATGATGTTCGAACGTCAGGCTTCAGCGACGAGCAGCTTTCTGAGGCTGGCCACTGCGGTCAGGGCGCCGATCCCCGCGCCGAGCAGAACGAGCCCGAGACACGCGGTCGCCGGAAGGAATGCCGGGGAGGCCCCGAGGAGGGTCCCCAAGGCCCCGTCGAAGCTGTCTCGAATGATCAGGTAGAGTCCACCGAGCAAGGCGATGGCCGAGGCGGCACCCAGCGCCCCTTGGGCTGCTCCTTCGAGCACGAACGGGCCACGCACATAACTATCGGTGGCGCCGACCAGCTTGAGCACCTCCACCTCGGCGCGGCGCCGTTGCAGCGCCATGCGCATCGTCGAGGACACGACGCTTACGACCGCGGCCAGGACGACCAGGAACAGCACCAGCGCTGCGCTCACGCCGCCCGACAGCAACCGTCCCAGGCGCTCGCCCCAAGCCTCGTAGGTTTCGACTCCCTCCACCGAGGGAAGCGCCTCGAGCTGCGCTGCCACTTTCTCGAGCCGCTGGGCCGCCCGAGCATCGCGCAAGGTTACTTCGAGAGACGCGGGGAAGGCCTCGGGAGGCAGCGAAGCGAGCGCCTCGTCCTCGGAACTTCCAAGCACCTCAGCGCGCGCCTGAGTCGACGAAACGAACTTCACCGACTCGACACCTTCGGTCTTCGTCAGGGCCTTCTGCACCTGAGCCACGGCCTCCGGTTTGACGTCGGGTCGCAAATAAACCGAAGCCTGACCGCTGCTCTCCCAGCGCGCCCTCACCTCTTCGATGTTGACGACGACGAGGAGCGCCGCCGCCAAACACACGAACGCCACGGCCACGCTGAATACGCTGAGCAGGTGCAGGCGCAGATCGGCCCGGGTCGCTCGCCAAGCTCGCTCGATTACCTTCATCTCACGCTACCTTGAGGCGCTCCACTGCCGCATCGTCGTTGAGTCCGTGCCGCACGTCGGTCGCCCGGCCTTCGTCCAGCACGACCACGCGTCGAGGTCGCACGTCGAGGAGGGATCGATCATGGGTGGCGAAGAGCACCGTCACCCCCGTCGCGTGGATGTCCTCGAACAGACCGAGGATGTCGACCGCGAGCTGAGGATCGAGGTTGCCTGTGGGTTCGTCCGCCAGGAGCAACGCCGGCTCACCCACAATGGCTCGCGCCACCGCGACCCGCTGTTGCTCCCCTCCGGACAGGCTTTGAGCCCGATCCTCACCTCGCCCCGCGAGGCCCACACGCTCGAGCGCTTCGCCCACGCGCTGCCGCACGATGCGCGGAGCGACCCCGAGCACCTCGAGCGAAACCGCCACGTTCTGGAACACGCTCCAGTTCTGGACGAGTTTGAAGTCTTGGAAGACCACGCCGATGTTGCGACGCAGAAAGGGCACCGAGTCGGGAGAGAGGCGACACACGTCCCGCCCGAGGAAGAGGATACGGCCGCGGTCGGCCTCCTCCGCCGCATAGATGAGGCGCAGCAGCGTGCTCTTGCCCGCACCCGAAGGTCCAGTGATGAACACGAACTCGCCGCGAGCGATGCTCATGGTCAGGCCTTTGAGGACGGGCAGATCGGCACGGTAGGCCTTGTGCAAGTCGTCGAAGACCAGGATATCTCGGTGGGCCGCGCTCGGATCGAAGCGGTTTTCCCCGCGGAGCGCAGGGCGAAAGCCGCGTCCCGCGGACTCCGAACCGGGCTCGCCGGATCCGATGCCATCGCCGAGACTGCTGAAGCCACTGTCCATAAGGCCGGGCTACCAGGGGCAGAAGAAAACGAACAACTTTTCGGCGGTGCCCAAGAGTATGCTCACGGGTCGTGCACCGCCTCCGCATCGCCTTTTTCGGCCTCCCCCTGGCCGGCTACCTGCTCCTCGAAGACGGCCACGAGCTCTGCGCCGTCGCGCTTTCGCCCGTCGCGGGGCCGGGGCGGCGTCGACTCCGACAACGACTCGAACAGGGCGGCGGAGGGCCAATCACCGATCTGCTCGAACACGACGTCACCGACGCCCCCCTGGTCGAGGCCGTCCGACGGGCGAAGCCCGATCTCGTCGTGAGCTGGTTTTGGACTCGGCGCCTTCCAGCCGACGTGCTCGCCGTACCGCCGCAGGGCAGTTTGGGAGCACATCCGTCGCTGCTCCCACGTCATCGAGGACCGAACCCCTACTACGCCGCCATCGACGCCGGGGACCGAGAAACTGGAGTCACGGTGCACCGCCTCGTGGAGCAGTACGACGTCGGTGCCATCATCGCGCAGGACCGACTGCCCGTTGGAGACTCCGATGCGTGGCAGCTGGCCCGCCGCCTCGATCGGCTGAGCCTTCGGCTCCTCAGGCAGTGCGTCCTCCGCATCGCGCGCGGGGAGGAGCTCCCGGAAAGGCCTCAGGAGCCGAGGGGAGCCACCTGGGCTCCCGAGCCGAGCGGCGACGCACTACGCGTCGACTGGAACTGGCCCACTGAGCGCGTCGTTCGACGTATCCGCGCTCTAGCACCCGTCCCGGGCCTGGCCCTGGAAGTCTCGGATGTGGAGTTCTTCGTGCAAGGTGCGGCCCGGGCGCCGAACGCCCCAGTGGCCCTCGAACCGGGAGAGGCCGTGGTCGTCGGGGGGAGCGATCCCCGAGTCCTCGTAAAAACCGGCGACGGCGTGATCCGACTGACTCGGGTCGAACTCACGAATCGCGAAGAAACCGTCGTGGTGACTGGAAGCGAGCTCGCTCGACGTCTCGGCCCCTCGCCCGCACTCCGCTAGTGCTTTAGGGGGCAGCGGCCCCTGTTTCTCCAGGGGGGCGGCCCCGCCCCCCTCGTCGTTGCGGCGAAGCCGCTCCTCCTCACCCCACAGTCCGCCGGAAAATCCGGCGGCTCGCAAAGGGGCTTGCTCGCCGGCGGTTTTCCGCGCCTCGCCACTCCTCGGCCTTTGGCCTCGCGTGTCGCGGCTTGTTCCGGGCTGTTGGGGTTCTGTTCTTTAGGGGGGCGGCCCCGCCCCCCTCTTCGCCGCGGCGAAGCCGCGCCTCCTCACCCCACGGTCCGCCGGGTCTCCGGCGGGTCGCGAAGGGCTCGCTCCCCGGCGGGGACGCGGCGCCTCGCCACTTCTCGGCCTTCGGCCTCGCCGTGTCTCGGTGGGTTCCTTTGCATCCGCGGTTGTGGATTGCAGTGCCGGTTGCCTCGCGGTCGGCGGGTCCCGACGGAACGCGTCCATGGGGTGAGTACTTGGCCCTGGTGGCCGTTTCGAGCGAAGCCGCGGGGTCTCTCGAGGCGCGGCGCCGGGGGGGAAACGCCCCGGATGGGGCGAACGCGAGAAGGATTGTACGAATATTCAGTAGTTAGAAAGTCGACCTTGAAGGGCTGCAGTAGCTTGCGCGGTGCGAGCTGCTTTGCTAAGTAGCGGTCCCTTTTCGGCACACCAGCGTTTCGCCGCTACCCTTTTGGGGGGCAGGGCTCGCGCCAGGAGCCGAACTGCCGAAACCACCGGTAACCCGCCAGGCGGCCTTTTGCCGAACCAGCGGTGAGTCGGTCGGCAAGCAACGAGCCAAGGCCGCCGCGCCAACCCGCCAGGGTTCGACGTTCTCTACCAAGGAACTGTCGCAATGATCAGCAGAGCAAAAGCGAATTTCCAGCGGATCAGCCCGCGCAAAGCGCGGATGGTGATCAACATGATCCGTGGGCGTGACGCCAACGAGGCGCTTCAGCTTCTGGAGTTCACTCCGAAGGCCGCCGCCCCGATCGTCAAGAAGCTCGTCGCGAGTGCGTTGGCGAACGCCGCGCAGAAGCGTTCCGACCTCGACCCCGACTCGCTTTACATCAGCAAAGCGAGCGTCGACATGGGGCCGAACTCACATCTTCGCCGGTGGCGTCCTCGGGCGATGGGTCGCGCGACTCAAATCGTCAAGGGCGTCAGTCACATCACCATCGAGCTCGACCAGCGATAATTCGAGGATCTCATGGGCCAAAAGGTTAATCCGTATGGTTTTCGTCTCGGGGTCATCAGGACCTGGACGAGCAAGTGGTACGAGGACGCTCCGAAGTACCAGAAGTGGCTTCACGAGGACATTCGCATCAAGCGTGCCGTGAAGCAGTACCTCTACAACGCCAACGTGGCGGGTGTGGAGATCGAGCGCGCCGCGAACAAGGCCAAGGTCATGGTCTACACCGCGCGCCCTGGCATGGTGATCGGCAAGGGCGGCAAGGGCATCGAGGTGCTCAAGAGCGGTAACCTCGACACCGCGTCCAAGGGCGAAACCAAGTTCCCCGGCGTGCAGTCGTTCACCGAGAACGAGGTCTTCATCGACGTGCAGGAAGTGCGCAAGGCGGAGACCAACGCGCAGCTCGTCGCCGAGAACATCGCGACGCAGCTCGAGCGCCGCATCGCCTTCCGTCGCGCCATGAAAAAGGCACTCGGAACTACCATGAAGTTCGGCGCCAAGGGCGTGCGCATCCGCTGCGCGGGTCGCCTTGGCGGCTCGGAAATGGGTCGTGTCGAGACCTATCGCGAGGGTCGAGTGCCACTGCACACCCTGCGCGCCGACGTCGACTACGGCCTGGCCGAAGCCCGTACCACCTACGGGACCATCGGCGTCAAGGTTTGGATCTTCAAGGGCGAGGTGCTTCAGCGCAAAGCTCGCCGCATTCCGGAGTGAGGTAGAGCCATGCTCCAGCCGAAGCGCACCAAGTGGCGTAAGCAATCCACTGGCAAGAACCGTGGCGTGGCCTGGCGCGGCAGCGACGTCTCCTTCGGAGACTTCGCGCTGCAGGCGACCGGTCGACACTTCATCACCGCCCGCCAGATCGAGGCCAGCCGTATGGCCATCCAGCGGCACGTGAAGCGTCAGGGCAAGCTCTGGATTCGGATCTTCCCCGACAAGCCGCTCACCAAGAAGCCCCTCGAAGTCCGCATGGGTAGCGGTAAGGGCAGCGTGGAGCTCTGGGTAGCCGTGGTGAAGCCTGGTCGAGTTCTTTTCGAGATTTCGGGCGTGCCGGAGGATTTGGCTCGCGCAGCCTTCAAGTTGGCTGCAGCGAAGCTTCCCGTCGAAACCCGCTTTCTCGTTCGCGGAGCGCTCTAATGAAAGCCAAAGACCTGATCGAACGGTCGACCGAGGACCTCGTCGAGCTCTCGAGCTCGCTCAAGAAGGACCTCTTTTCGTACCGCATGAAGAACTTCACCGGCCAGCTCGATGACACGAGCCTGCTGAAGAAGACGCGTAAAGACATCGCGCGCATCGAGTCGATCCTGGGCGCTCGTGCCGCCGAGGCGACTGAAGGAGGCCAGGCATGAGCAGCGAAAGCGAAATGCGCAAGAACCGGATCCGTCGTCTGATCGGCCGCGTGCGCAGCGACAAGATGCAAAAGACGGTGGTCGTCGAGGTCATCCGCTACAAGCTCGACCCCGTTTACAAGAAGTACGTTCGCGTTCGTAAGAGCTACAAGGCGCACGATGAGACGAACGAGTTCCGAGTGGGTGATCGCGTGGAAATCGTCGAGCACCGCCCGCTCTCGCGCGACAAGCGCTGGAAGGTGTCCCGTTTGATCGAGCGCCCGGCGCTGGCGGGTGCCTGATCGCAGCGGCAGCTGCTTCTAGGAGTCATTCGAGATGATTCAGACAGAATCGGTACTCAACGTCGCTGACAACTCGGGCGCCAAGGTCGTGCAGTGCATCAAGGTGCTGGGCGGTTCGCGGCGTCGCTACGCGGGCCTCGGCGACGTCATCGTCGTCAGCATCAAGGAGGCGCTGCCGAACAGCAAGGTCAAGAAGGGCAGCGTGGCCAAGGCCGTGATCGTCCGGACCAAGCGAGAGAATCGTCGACCTGATGGCAGCTACATCAAGTTCGACGACAACAGCGCCGTCATCATCAACGCTTCGATGGAGCCCATCGGAACCCGCATCTTCGGGCCCGTGGCTCGTGAGCTGCGTGCTCGTAAGTTCATGAAGATCATTTCTCTCGCCCCGGAGGTGCTGTGATGGAGCGCGTTCGCGTCGGAGATCAGGTCGTCGTCGTTCGCGGCGTTCACAAGGGTCGTAGCGGCAGGGTCAGCCGCGTGCTGCCCGAGCGAGGCGCGGTGATCGTCGAGGGTGTGAACGTGGTCAAGCGCCACGTGAAGCCCACTCCGCAGCAGGCCGGCGGCATCGTCGAGGTCGCTGCCCCCCTCGATCTCAGCAAGGTCATGTTGGTTGACCCCGAAACGAACAAGCCCACGCGCGTTCGCATCGAGGTCAAGGACGGCAAGAAGGTTCGTGTCGCCGTGAAGAGCGGCGCGGTCATCGCAGCGGAGCAAGGCTGACATGAGTGAGACTCAGAAGAGCGCGCCCCGCCTGCGCGCCAAGTACAACAAGGACATCCTGCCCGCGTTGATGAAGCGCTTCGGCTACAAGAACGTCATGCAGGCCCCGCGTCTCCAGAAGATCGTGGTGAACATGGGCCTCGGCGAAGCGGTAGCGAACCCCAAGCTGATCGAAGGTGCCGTCAAGGAGCTCACCACCATCACTGGTCAGAGGCCGGTGGTGACCCGGGCCAAGAAGTCGATCGCCGGCTTCAAGCTCCGCGAGGGCATGCCGATCGGCGTCAAGGTCACCCTGCGCCGCGAGCGTATGTGGGAGTTCCTGGATCGTCTGGTGTCCCTCAGCCTTCCGCGCGTTCGCGACTTCCGCGGCATCAGCGGAAAGGCTTTCGACGGAGCTGGCAACTACACCTTGGGTCTCAAGGAGCAGATCGTGTTTCCCGAGATCGACTTCGACAAGGTCGACAAGATCAAGGGCATGAACATCACCCTGGTCACGACCGCATCGAACAACGAGGAAGCCAAGGAGCTTTTGGCGAACCTCGGAATGCCTTTTAGGAGCTGAGCTGATGGCACGCGCATGTCAGTGGGCGAAGATGAATCGCCCCCCGAAGTTTTCCACCCGAGCGGTGCGGCGCTGCCACGTGTGCGGTCGTGCACGGGGCGTGTATCGCGACTTCAACCTTTGCCGCGTTTGCCTGCGCCAGATGGCGCTCCGAGGCGAGCTCCCCGGCGTCACGAAGGCGAGTTGGTGACACCATGATGACCGATCCGATTGCGGACATGCTCTCGCGGATTCGCAACGCCGCGATGGCTCGCCACGATGTGGCACGCATTCCCTCCAGCAAGCTCAAGAAGGCCATTGCCGAGGTCCTCAAGGCCGAAGGCTACGTCGCCGACGTGCGCGAAGAGGAAGTGGGTCCTCAGAAGCGCCGAACGATCACCGTCACGTTGAAGTACGGTCAGGACCGCAGCTGTGCGTTCCTTGGTCTACAGCGTGTTTCCAAGCCCGGCCGCCGCGTGTACGTGGGCCACTCGGACATTCCGCGTGTGCTCAATGGTCTCGGGGTCATGATCCTCAGCACCTCCCAGGGGCTGATGACGGACCGCGAGGCGCGCAAGAAGAAGGTGGGCGGCGAGCTCGTGTGCGAGGTGTGGTGATGACCGAGCAAGCAACCATCAAGCAGTCCCGCGTCGGCAAGCGTCCCGTCGCCGTGCCAAAGGGCGTTACGGTGAACCTCAAGGACGGAGCCATCGACGTCCAGGGCCCCAAGGGCAAGCTCAGTCGAGCCCTGCCGTCGGGCGTCGTGGTCGTCAAGGATGGTGACGACGTGAAGGTCACCTCCGACGCGGAGGGGGTCGACTACGCTCGCCTCCAGGGTCTCGGACGCGCGCTCGTCGCGGCGATGGTGAAGGGTGCCGCCGAGGGGTACGAGAAGATTCTCGAACTCCACGGCACTGGTTACCGCTGCGAGCTCAAGGGCAAGACCGTCAACTTCAATCTCGGCCTGTCGCACCCGGCGAGCATCGTGCTTCCGGATAGCATCCAGGCGACGATTCCCGGCGATAGCAAGGGAACCGTGCTGATTCTCAACTCCGCCGACAAGGAGGCCCTCGGCCAGGTCGCCGCTTCCATCAAGAGGCTGCGTCCCCCGGAGCCCTACGGTGGCAAAGGCATCCGCTACCGCGGTGAACAAATCCGCCGCAAGGCTGGTAAGGCCGGCAAGGCCCGCAAGTAAGGTCGAGGAACGAACCATGGCAGCAAAGCTCACGGGGCGGCAGCGCCGCAAGTTCCGCATTCGCAACAAGATCTCGGGCACGGACGGTCGTCCCCGCTTGACGGTGTTCCGCAGCGCGCGGCACATCTACGCGCAGGTGGTGGATGATGGCGCTGGCAAGACGCTCGCGGCGGCTTCCACCCTGTCGCCCGATCTGAAGGGCGGCTTGAGTGATCAAGACAAGACTGCTGCGGCTCAGAAGGTCGGAGCGTTGATCGCCAAAATCTGCCTCGAAAAGAAGATCGGCCAGGTCGTCTTCGACCGCAATGGCTACCTGTACCACGGCCGGGTCAAGGCCCTCGCCGAGGCCGCCCGCGAGGCCGGCCTCGAGTTCTGAGAGAAGTTACGATGGCATTCGACAGCTACGATGACGACAAGCTCAAAGAGCGTGTCATTCACATCAACCGCGTGGCCAAGGTGGTCAAGGGCGGGCGCCGTTTCAGCTTCTCGGCTCTCGTCGTCGTCGGTGACGAGGATGGGCACGTTGGGGTGGGCTTCGGAAAGGCCAACGAGGTCCCCGAAGCCATCCGCAAGGGCAACGACCGCGCGCGCAAGAACCTGTTCAAGGTTCCGATGATCGGTCACACCATTCCGCACGAGATCCTCGGACAGTTCGGTGCTGGTCGCGTTCTGCTCAAGCCGGCAGCGCCCGGTACGGGCGTTATCGCGGGTGGTCCGGTTCGCGCCGTGGTGGAGTCCGCGGGCATCCACGACATTCTGACCAAGTGCATCGGCACGAACAACAAGCACAACGTCGTTCACGCGACGATCGCTGCGCTCCAGGCGCTGCGTTCGCCGGAAGCGATCGCCAATGCGCGTGAGCTCGAGGCGGCGGTCGTGACGGACGACTACCCGGTTGCCGAAACCGCGGCGAAGGCGAATGTTGCCCAGTCGATCGTGGCCGGTACCGAAGGTGGTGGGAGCGTCTGATGGCCAAGCAACTCGAAGTGTGCCAGCGCGCGAGCGTGATTGGGCGACCTCACGACCAGCGCTTGGTCCTCAAGGGCCTTGGCCTGCGGGGCATCGGTAGCAAGGTGGTCGTGGACAACACGCCGTCCTTCCGCGGCATGATCAAGAAGGTGATGCACCTCGTCGAGGTGCGGGAGCTACAGGCATGAGCGACGAACTTTCTCGCTTGAATGCGCCGGCGGGTGCTCGCCACTCGGAAAAGCGCGTGGGTCGCGGCGTGGGCAGCGGTCTCGGCAAGACCTGCGGTCGTGGCCAGAAGGGCCAGAAGGCGCGCAACGGTGGCAACATCGGCAAACTGCATTTCCAGGGCGGCCAGACCCCCATGCAGCGCCGACTCCCCAAGCGCGGCTTCAATGTGCCGTTCCCGGTCGAGACCGTGAGTCTGAACGTGTCGATGCTCGAGCGCTTCGACACCGGCTCCACGGTCGACGAGACGGCACTTCGCGCCGCTCGCCTGGTCCAGGGCAAGGGTGACGTCCGCATCAAGATCCTCGGAGAGGGTCAACTCTCGAAGAAGCTGACGGTGCAGGCGCATCGGTTCAGCAAGTCGGCGGCCGAGAAGATCGAGGCCGCAGGTGGTCAGGCAGTTGCCATCCCTGAAAAGGTGGCGAGCCCACGGAAATCCGCTAACGCGGAGAAAGCCGAGAGCTGACGACGACCGGGGCCTTGCGCCCCGGCCCTGAGCATACGAGCCACTGATGGCAATTTTTCGCGGGTTCTCCAACATCGGCAAAGTGCCAGAGCTCCGCCGGCGGGTCATTTTCACGCTGGCGGTGATCGCCATTTACCGGGTCGGGATTTTCATCTCGGTGCCCGGTGTGGACCGTGCCGTGATGAAGAGCCTGATTCAGGGGCAGGGCGGCCTGTTGGGGCTGCTCAACCTGTTTTCAGGCGGCGCGCTCGCGAACCTGTCGATCTTCGCCCTGGGCATCATGCCCTACATCTCGGCGAGCATCATCCTGCAGCTCCTCGGCATGGTCTCGAAGACCGTGGAGGAGATGCGCAAGGAGGGTGAAGCTGGCCGCCGCAAGCTGGAGCAGTACACCCGCTACGGGACGATCGTTCTCAGCTTGATGCAGAGCTTCTTCCTGGCTTCGCAGCTCGAGGGGCAAAATATTTCGGGGCAGGGTGATCTGGTCGCGGACCCAGGTTGGGGCTTCCGTGTGCTGACGATGCTCACCCTGACGACCGGCACCGCGTTTTTGATGTGGCTGGGAGAGCAAGCCACCGAGCGCGGCATCGGCAACGGCATCTCGCTCATCATCTTTTCCAGTATCGTCAGTGGCATCCCTCGAGGGATTGGCCAGTACTGGGCGGGGACCGCCGGTGAGATTCAGCCGCTCACCGTCGCCAGCGTGCTGGGCGTGCTGCTGCTCGCCATCGGTGTGGTCGTGTTCTTCGAACGCGCCCAGCGCCGCATTCCGATCCAGTATGCCAGGCGCCAAGGATCCAGGCGGATCTACGGCGGCGAGACCGCGCATCTTCCGCTCAAGGTGAACATGGCGAGCATGATCCCGCCGATCTTCGCCTCGAGCCTCCTGATGTTCCCGGCCACGTTGGCCACCATGGACATCCCGGGGATGCAGACCTTCAGCGGGATCTTGAACCGCGGCGGCTGGGTGTTTCACACTCTGTTCGCGGCTCTCGTGATCTTTTTCTGCTTCTTCTACACCGCGGTCACCTTCCAGCCGGTGGACGTGGCGGAAAATCTCAAAAAGCAGCAGGCGAACATTCCCGGAATTCGCCCGGGTCGCCAGACGGCGGAGTACCTCGACCGCATCGTTACGCGCCTCACCGTGGGCGGGTCGATTTACGTCGCGGCCATCTGCGTCATCCCGGCGGTCGTCGCCCAGAGTTTCCGTGTGCCCTTCCAGTTCGGGGGCACGAGCCTCATGATTTGCGTCGGTGTGGCGCTCGAGACGGTGAATCAGATGGAAGCCCATCTGATCACCCAGAGCTACGAAGGTCTGACCGGACCTCGCACCACGCGCCTGAGTGGCCGGAGGCCCGCCTGAGCTGTCGGCTCGTGGAGTGAAGGGAGAGCCGAGGATGAGGATCGTGTTGGTCGGACCGCCGGCGAGTGGCAAAGGGACACAGGCAACGGTGCTGAGTCAGCGTTTTTCCGTGCCCCAGATTTCGACGGGCGACATGCTTCGCGCCGCGCGGGCAGCGGGCACCGAACTCGGCAAGAAGGCCGAGGGCTACATGAACGCCGGCAAGCTCGTCCCCGACCAGGTGGTGATCGGATTGGTCGACGAGCGGCTGGGTGCCGACGACGCGGCCCGCGGCTTCATTCTCGACGGATTCCCGAGGACCGTTCCACAGGCCGAAGCCCTGGAGTCTCTCCTCGCGGAGCGGGGCACCCCCCTGGATGCGGTGGTGCAGATCGACGTCGATCGCGAACTTCTCGTGGAGCGGGCGACCCTGCGCCGGACCGACAAACGGACTGGACAGATCTATCACCTCAAATATAATCCACCGCCCCCCGACGCTGACCTCGAACACCGGGTCGATGATCGGGAAGAGACGGTGCATGCGCGCCTCGACCAATACGACGCCATGACCGCGGCTTTGTTGCCGCACTACGATAAAAAGGGCCTGCTTCGACGCATTGATGGCGTGGGAGCTCCCGACGAAGTGACCGCGCGGCTCGTCGCCGCGCTGAGCCCGGCCCCTTGAGGGTTTCGGGCTTGTCGCATCCCTAGACTCCAAACTAGAGGAACGAACCCCGAGGAAGTCAGCGAACGCAAGGAAAGCAACGATTCAGTGGACGGCGTGATCGTCGAAGTGAGACCCAAAGCACTCTACCGAGTGCGGCTCGAGAATGGCCGCGTCGTTCTCGCGGGAGCTTCCACCCAACTTCGACACGCCATCGTCCGACTCCTGGTCGGCGATAAAGTCACGGTCCAGCTTTCCTCTCACGACCCGGGTCGAGGTCAAATCATCAAGAAAGCGTGAGTGCTCCCGGGTACGAGTCGAGAGCCAGCAAGGAAAAGTCCCATGAAGGTACGTCCGAGCGTCAAGAAGATTTGTGACAAGTGCAAGGTCATCCGCCGAAACGGAGTCGTGCGAGTGATCTGTGACAACCCGCGCCATAAGCAGCGTCAGGGCTGAGAGAAGGTACTGAGAAATGGCACGTATTGCTGGAGTCGACCTCCCCCGCCGCAAGGCGATTGTCTACGCCCTGCCCTACATCTACGGCGTGGGCCACACCACGGCCGTGGAGATCTGCAAGAGGGCGGGGATTCCCGAGGACCGCAAGGTGGATGAGCTGAGCGATGCCGACGTCAAGTCGCTCCGCGACGCCATCGAGAGTGGTTTCAAGGTCGAAGGCGATGCGCGCCGTGAGGTGCAGCAGAGCATCAAGCGCCTGATGGATCTCGGCTGCTACCGCGGCCTTCGTCATCGTCGTGGGCTGCCCGTCAACGGACAGCGCACCCACACCAACGCTCGCACGCGAAAAGGGCCCCGGAAGGGCGCTGCTCGTCGCAAGTGACTGACCGCAGCATCTAGACCGAGTTCAAGTTCGATATGGCTACCTCCAAGAAGCGCACGGCTCGTAAGGCGCCCAAGAAGAACATCCACGCCGGAATCGCGCACATCCGGTCGACCTTCAACAACACCATCGTCACGATCACCGACGTGCAGGGCAACGCCGTCTCGTGGGCTAGCGCTGGAGCACGCGGCTTCAAGGGTTCGCGCAAGAGCACGCCGTTCGCCGCGCAGTTGGCTGCCGAAGAGGCGGGTCGTCGAGCGATGGATCATGGCATGCGCAGTGTCGCCGTCTTCGTGAAGGGCCCCGGCGCTGGCCGCGAGAGCGCGCTCCGCGCTCTGCAGCAGGTCGGTTTCAAAGTCACGCTGATCCGTGACGTCACCCCGATTCCGCACAACGGTTGCCGTCCGCCGAAGCGTCGTCGCGTCTGAGCAGCGTAGGAAAGAAGTTTCATGGCACGTTATCTAGGTCCCGTCTGCAAGCTCTGCCGCCGCGAAGGCAACAAGCTCTACCTCAAGGGCGATCGGTGCTTCTCCGAGAAGTGCGCGGTCAGCCGTCGTCCGTACCCCCCCGGCCAGCATGGCCAGGGCCGCATCAAGCTTTCGGAGTACGGCCTGCGTCTCCGTGAGAAGCAGAAGATGCGCCGCATCTACGGCTTGCTCGAGAAGCAGTTCGCCGCGTACTACACGGGTGCTTCGCATCTGAAGGGGCCGACGGGCGAAGAAATGCTCGGGCTGATCGAGCGTCGTCTGGACAACGTGGTCTACCGCATGGGTTTTGCCGTGAGCCGTGCTCAGGGTCGTCAGCTCGTGCGCCACAACCACATCCTGATCAACGGCAAGCGGGTCAACATTCCTAGCTACCGGGTGAAGCCGAACGACAAGGTCGAGATTCGCGAGAAGAGCCGCAAGATCGCCTACGTCCAGGCTGCCCTCGCTGCCGCCGACAGCCGCCCGGCTCCGACCTGGGTGGAGGTCGACAAGGAGAAGTTCTCCGGAACCATCAAGAGCATGCCCGTCCGCGACGAGCTCAACGAGCCGATGCTCCGCGAGCAGCACGTGGTCGAGTACTACTCACGCTGATTACACCACTTCGGTGGAGACCCGCTCCTTCCGGGGAGCGGGTTTTGCCATACGCGGGCAGGCCGCGGAACACGAAGGCGGAGCGGGTTCCCCTTCGGGTTCGGGACGGCCGCGCGAACCAGGTCCGGCAGGCGAAACGCCGGTGCCGCAGCCCCCTGAGGAAGATAGAGCACATGGTCACTCAAATGATGAGCCGCAATTGGCGCGATTTGATCCGTCCCAAGGCGATCAACATCGATACCGAGAGCGCGACGGAGTTCTACGGCAAGTTCACTTGCGAGCCTCTCGAGCGGGGCTTCGGTATCACCATCGGCAACTCGTTGCGCCGGATCCTCCTGGCGTCGCTTCAGGGTGCGTCGATCACCGCGGTCCGCCTGGACGGCGCGCTGCACGAGTTCACCACCATCCCCGACGTGGTCGAGGACGTGACGGACATCATCCTGAACCTCAAGGAGGTGGTGTTCCGTGCCGAGTCCCCCAAGACGTACACTGTGCGTCTGGAGAAGGAAGGCCCCGGCGTGGTCACGGCTGGTGACATCTCCGTGGTCGATGGCCTTACGGTTCTGAACCCCGATCATCCGATTGCGACCCTCGACAAGAAGGGTCCGCTTTCGATGGAGCTCACGGTCAGCGTGGGGCGTGGCTACGTCCCGGCGGACCGTAGCAAGAGCCCGACCATGCCCATCGGCACCATCCCGATCGACGCGCTTTTTTCGCCGATCCGGAAGGTGAACTACACCGTGCAGAACGCACGCGTGGGGCAGGTCACCGACTACGACAAGCTCGTGCTCGAGGTGTGGACCGACGGCTCGGTGAAGCCCGCTGACGCGGTAGCCTTCGCCGCCAAGATCCTCAAGGAGCAGCTGTCCATTTGGGTGAACTTCGAGGAGACGGAAGACACCGCCTACCAAGCGCCCGGACAGGAAGACGAGCCGCTGAACGACAACCTGTTCCGCTCGGTGGACGAGCTGGAGCTCTCGGTGCGTTCGGCCAACTGCCTGCAGAATGCCAACATCGCCCTGATCGGCGAGTTGGTGCAGCGCACCGAGCAGGACATGCTCAAGACGAAGAACTTCGGCCGCAAGTCCCTCAAGGAGATTAAGGAAATCCTCTCCACGATGGGTCTCTCGCTCGGCATGAAGCTCGACAACTGGCCCCAGATGGTCGATCGCTGGAAGCAGCAGCAGGCCGCGGGCTGAGCCCGACCGAGATCAGGCTCGACTAGGAGCAAAGAACCATGCGACATCGCAAGACCGGGCGGCAGTTCAGCCGCAACACCAGCCATCGCCGGGCCATGCTTCGTGCGCTGACCGCCAACCTCGTCGCGCACGAGCGCATCGAGACGACGGATGCGAAGGCCAAGGAGCTGCGCCGAGTGGCCGAGCGCGTCATCACCAAGGCTCGCCGTCTGGGTGAGGTCGCGTACACGCCCAACGACAAGCTCAGCCTCGCCGATCGTGCTCGCCGCCAGGCCGCTGCACAGCAGGTGAGCAAGTTCCTTCAGCGCTTCGCGGTGGTCGACAGCGGTGATGAGTCGAAGAAGGTCGATCTCGTCGAGAAGGTCTTCGTCGATCTGGCCCAGCGCTTCAAGGATCGTCCCGGCGGCTACACCCGCATCATCAAGGTCGGGAATCGTCGCGGTGACAACGCGCCGATGTCGATCATCGAGTTCGTCGACGGAGGCGCAGGTTCCGAGGCGAAGGAAGAGACCAAGAGCGAAGAGTGAGTCTGTCGCTCGAGGACCGCTGAGGTCCTCGCTCGCAGAGGCCGGTCGCCCGGGAGGGTGCAGGCCTCTCAGCTTTCAGGGGGGGCGGCCCCGCCCCCCTCGTCGTCGCGGCAGAGCCGCGACTCCTCACCCCACAGTCCGCCGGAAAATCCGGCGGCTCACAAAGGGGCTTGCTCGCCGGCGGGTTTCCCGCGCCTCGGCACTCCTCGGCCTACAGCCTCGCGTGCCTCGGTCGGTTCCTGCGCACCGAGGTCGCATGCCTCGGGTTCTCCGGCGAACGGCTCAAGTCGAAGTGTTACCAGCTATGGGGTTCCAGCCTCTTTTTCGTGCGGACCTTGCCTGCTGGTTGGGCTACGGAGGCCGTCGCGGGCCCTCGCCCCTGAAGGAGGCCGCGGGCCGCGACCGATGGATCCTTCGCGTCGGGATCTAGCTCCGCTGTGAGACAGTGCTGCTTTCGTCCGGCGGTGATTGTTGTTCAGTCGTCTCGTCCGACTTGCCCGGGGAGGCGTCTTCGATGGTGTCCTCACTCGGCTCGGTGCGGTCGCCAGGTTCGCGCGAAGGGGTGGGGTGTTCGGCCCGCGCGTCGTCGTCCGGCGGCGTGTCGGGACGGACCTGCGCGCTGCGGCGCCGTCGGGCTCCGACGAAGAGGATCCCGAGGGCACCCAGCAGGGCCACACTGGCAATGATTCCGGCGGCCAGGTAGCGCGAGCCTCGGCTCACCGTCGGTCGCCCCCCCGAAGCTCCCTCCTCGAGGGTTTGTCGCGCGAGCTCGTTTTGCGGATCGAGGCTGAGCGCCTTGTCGATCAGGCCCTGGTCGGCCAGGCCTCGATCGAGAAGCTGGCGTGCCTCCAGGGCGAAGCGAAAGCTCCGGAACCGACTAGCCTTGTTCTCGTCGGTCGTGACGCGTTCCGCGCGGCGGAGTGCCTCGATGGCCGAATCGCGGTCGCTGTCCTTCTTGCTTTCCGCGTAGGCGAGGAACCCGTCCGCCATCTCGTCTCGGCGCTCGAACAACGGGTTGACGGCGAGCACGCGATCGAACTTGTCGCGCATCACGTCGAGCTCGCCTTCCTTCTGGGCGGCCTGACCTTGCTCGAAAAGCTCGAACACTTCGGCGAGGCGTAGTCGGTCGTATTCGGTGAAGAGCTCCCGGGCGGTGCGCTTCCAGGTCCATTCCCGTTTCGCGCGTTTGCCCGTCGTGTTCTCGTACGAATCGCGAAGCTGCCAATTGGCGACGTCCCCAAGGAGCACGACGGCCTGGCGCGCAGCTGTGCGAACCTGCGTGCGCTCGCTGTTGGCAAAGCTGATGATGATGCGCGCTGCGTCGGGATCGCGAATGCGGCCGAAGGCTCGCAAGATGTCTGCGAGGGCGCGCTGGTCCTTCATCTGCACCGCTTCACTGGGAATGGCGCGGCCCGTGAGATCGAGCTGGCGTTCGGCCCACGCGGCGATCTTGTGCGCGGGGTGGCGCCGCGCTTCGATCAGTGCAGCGAGACCACGGTCGCCGAGGGACTCGAGCTGCAGCTGCGTGTCCACGCGAAGGAACTCTCCGAAGCGCACGTAGACGTGGACCAAGGAACGGGCCGCCTGCGTGGTCCCAATTTCGGTGAGCATGCGGCTGATGGCAAGAACGCTGATCAGGTCCCGCCACTCCGAGTTCTTGGGTTCGGCGTACTCGACCACCATTTCCAGGTAATCGGGGGTGTCGACTTTCCCCTTTTCTCCGGTTCGCCGCATCTGGTCGCGGACGGCGTCGCGCCCCTTGCGCCGGATCCGCTCGAGCAGGTCCTTCATGCCCTGCTTGTCTGCCTTGTCGGCGATGGACTCGAGCCGGTAGTGGAGCGCCGCGGTCATTTGCGGCGTGGCTTCGACCAACTCACGGACTGCGCGTTGGCGCAGAACTGGATCGGGCGAGCTGATTTTCTCAAGCAGGTGGTCCAGCCCCTCCAGATCCGCCGCTCGGGGATCAGGCAAGGCCAGTCCGGGCGGCTCGGGCAGGTCCGCCAGCGGCGTGTCGGGGCCGCGTGGCGGAGCTTCCGCTTCCGCGCCGCTAGTTTCGGTGGCGGCGGCGGATGCGGCTGACGGTGCGTCTTCGGCGCGGAGCGCTGCGGACGCCAGGCTCAGGCCCACGAGGAGCGCGCTCGCTCGGCGTCGCCTCCGAAGCCGTAGCCGGGAGCCGCGGCGCTCACTCGACGATGCGAAAGTCCGGAAAGTCACCAGTGTAGCCACGCCAACGCGTATCGACGCGATCCACGCGCGCGGCGCTGGGCCCCTTCTGGGCCCAGCTGTAAAGTTCGCGGATCGACAGTTCTTCTCCCTCGGCGAGGATTTCGACAGAGCCGTCGGAGCGGTTGCGAACCCAGCCGCAAAGCCCCAATCGGCGCGCCTCACGCTGCGTGGACGCTCGAAAATAGACGCCCTGAACGCGCCCCCGCACGAAGAGCTGTAGCTGCTTCAAGGCCATCTGCTGAACTGTTACCGGACGCCACGGCGCCGGGCAACTCAGGTTTCAGGGGG
>JBNKGC010000079.1:0-24166 GCA_050289625.1 Polyangiaceae bacterium
GGCGCTGCTCTGTACGAACTCTTGAGCGGCAAGCCCGCCTTCGGCGAGGACGTCCTCGACGCCGCATTCGGCCATCTGAAAGAAAAGCCGACCCCTCCGAGCAGCGTGGCGCCGCGCGGCTGGATCCCGCCCGAGCTCGACGAGTTCGTCCTTCGACTGCTCTCCAAAGAGCCCTCCTCCCGCCCGTCGAGTGCCACCGAGCTGCTCGAAGTCCTCGATCGTCTCGGACGGGGCGGAGCGGGAGACATCACGCCGGAAGAAGTCGACAGCCTCGAACAAGCTCTTCTGGGCGCACCCGACGACATCGAGGTGGCTGTTCAGCTCGAAGGCGCCGTGGACCGGGGCGCCAGTCCCGAACGGATCGGTCAGGCATTCCGCCTCGCAGCGACCATGATCGACGATCCGGCCTACGCCGAGCAGAAGTCGAACCTCTTGTTCCGCGCCGCTCGCCTTTTCGAGGCCAGCAACTCGACCCTGGAAAAAGCGGAGACGGTCTACGAAGAGCTCCTGGCGCTGGATCCCCGCAACCGAACGGCCCTCGCCGGCCTCGAGGAAGTGCGCCGGCGCGCCGGCAAGTACGAGGAGCTCGTCGAGATGCTGCTCATGCGGGCCGAAGCCGCGGAGAGCGCGCGCGAGCGGGCGCGAGCCATGGCCGAGATCGGGCGCATTTACGCCCGAGAGCTGGACGACAAGGAACAGGCCGTCGTCGCCTACACTCAGGCGTACTGCGACGAACCGACCGAGGAGCGCTACGCGGACGAAATCGAGCGGCTCGCGGGCAGCAACGAGAACGTCTGGGGCGAGGTCTTCGCTTCCGTCGGTGAGATTGCCCAAAATCCCAATCAACCGCAGGAGATTCGGAACCAGCTCCTGCTGCGGGTAGCCGATTGGTACGGCAAGGCCATCTCCAGGCCGGATCTCGCGCTTCCGTGCTTGCAGACGGTCCTCGCGACCGAACCTTCGAACGAGCGCGCTCTCGTCGGGCTGACCAACATCTACCGGAAGTCACAGCAGTGGGCTGAGCTCGGGATGATCCTCACCAAGCGGGCCGATGCGGCAGCCACACCTGCCAGGCGTCGCGATCTCCGTACCGAAGCCGCCGAGATCCTCGAGCACCAAATGGGCGACACCGGAGGCGCACGACTCATCTACGAGGAAGTGCTGGCCGAAGATCCGAGCCACGTGGCGTCGGGTGACGCGCTGGCGCGCATCTACGAAAAGACCGCTGACTTCGACGCACTGGTCAGGCTCCTCGACCACCGCGCCGAGGCGCAGCGGGGCCACGAGAAGATCCGTACGATCTGCCGCATCGCCGAGGCCTACGAAGACCGTCTGGGAGATCCGGACGAGGCAGTGCGCCGCTACCAAGGCGCGCTCGAGGAAGATCCGCAATCCCTCGATGCGCTCCGCGGGCTCGAACGCGTCTACGGCAAGGCTGGCAAGTACCAGGAGCTGACCGAGACCCTCGAGACACAGCTGCGTGTCGCTGCCACGCCCAAGCAACGAATCGGTTTGCTCGAACGCATTGCGGCCGTCTACGAAGAGGAGTTTCTCGACCACAACCGCGCCGCGAGCGCCCTCGAACGGGCCCTCGAAATCGATCCGGGTCGCCTTTCCGCCATGGCGGCACTGGCTCGACACTATCGAGTACTCGACCGCTGGGAGGAGGCATCGGCCCTGTACGAACGCCAGCTCCAGTTGGTCGAGGATCCGAGCGAGCGGGTTTCGCTCGCGATGGCATGGGGCCGCGTCCTGACCGAGCAGATCGGTTCACCCGAGCGGGCCACCCACGCCTACGAGCTCGTGCTCCAAGTCGCCCCCGAGCACAGCGGCGCCCTGGAAGCGCTCGCCAAGCTGCGAGAAAGCTCCGGCGACGCGGACGCCGCTCTCGAAGCCATCATGGCCCTCGCCGACCAAGCGTCGAGCCCCGAGGCGCGGGGAGAGCAGCTCGTCCGCGCTGCCAAGCTCCTCGAACAACGGGGTGATCGCGACGGAGCAATCGACTACTTCACCCAGGCCCTCGAAACGAACCCGAACGACCGAGGCACCGCCGCGCTCCTGCGCTCGGCCTACGTGGCCCGTGGTGACACCAACGCCGCCGTTCGGTTGCTCGAGCAAGAGCTCGAGGTCACCGAAGGAGAGCGCGCCAAAGCACGGCTCGGAGGCGAGCTCGCCCGCCTCTTGCGCGACAAACTGAAGGACACCCACCGCGCAGAACGCGCCGCGAAGCAGGCGCTTCAGTACGATGCAACCAACCGGGACGCGCTGCTCGTCCTCGGCAACGTAGCCTTCGAGGACGGGCGCTATGTCGAAGCGAGCGCCCATTACGGGCGTCTCGCCGAGCGGGCAGACTCCTTGGACCAGGAGGAGGCAGTCCGCATTCTCGTTCGCTACGTCGATGCCCTGAGTCGTTCAGGCTCGACAGAGGCGGCGCTCGCACCAATGGACACGCTGCTTCGTCTCGCTCCGGACGATGCCGGAGCCCTCGCCCGTGTCGCCTTCGTCACTTTCGAGCACGGATCCCCCGCTCGTGCCGCGGAGCTTTTGAGCGGCTACCTCGCGCGTTTCGGCCACGAGATGAGCGACGAGGATCGAGGTCTCGAGACCTACCGCCTCGGTGAGTCCTTGAGGCGGATGGGCGACACTGCCGGCGCGATCGCGAAACTGGAGGAAGCGACGGACCTCGACCCGGGCCTCGCCGAACCCTTGGAGTCCCTCGCCCAGGCTTATGCCGATCTCCAAAACTGGAACGAGGTGATCCGAGCCAAGTCGCGTCATCTCGATCTCGCCGATGGCGACGAGCGCGTGCAGTTGCTCGTGGAAACGGGGGAGATCGCGTCGACCCAGCTGAACGACCGCACTCTCGCAGCGAAGAGCTATGTCGCCGCTCTCGAAGAGAGGCCCGACGACCGCAAGCTGCTTGGCAAACTGATGCAGCTTTACAGCGAGGAAAAGGACTGGAACAAACTCGTCGACGTCGTCCTCAAGCTGGCCGACTTCGTGGACGAGCCGGCGCAGAAGGTGAAATACCTCCACACGGCCGCCATGGTGACGGCTCGCCAAATCGGCGACACGGCCCAGGCAGCGGAGTATTTCGACCAGGTACTCAGGCTCGATCCGAAGAACCTCAAGGCCCTCAAGGAAGCCATCGAGCTCCAGCGCGGCGCAGGCAACTTCCCAGGCGTGGAGGAGCTCTTGCAGCGCCGCCTGCACCTGGCCCTCGATTGGGGAGACGACGAGTCCGCCATCCAGGCCTACGACGAACTCGGCACGCTCTATCAGGTGAACTTCGGAGACATCGATCGGGCGATCGAATGTCTCGAAGCAGCCTTCGAGAAGCAGCCGGACAACCGACAGCGCAACGCCCAGCTCGCCGCCCTGTACGAAACCAACCCCACCGGATACCTCGACAAGGCAGTCCACCTCCAAGAGGCGAACCTCCGCGAGAACCCCTATCGCCAGGATGCCTACAAGGCCCTGCGCAAGCTCTACACCGCCAACCGCGATGCCGACGCCAGCTGGTGTTTGTGCCAGACGCAAACCGTATTGCAGCTCGCAGAGCCCGACGAGGAGCGGTTCTACAATCGGATGCGTTCCGAGACGGCCGCACCCGCTCAAGCCGCCTTCGAAGAGGAGGACTGGATGCAGCTCGTGATGCACGAGGAGGCGAGCCCGCTGCTCACCGCGCTGTTCTCCTTGATCGAACCCGCTGTGATCGCCTCGCGTTCGCAGCCTCTGGAGAACCTGGGCTTCACCCCGCAGCACCAGATCGACCCAGCCACACACCCCGCGCCTCTCGCGCAGACCCTGCACTACGCCGCCGGCGTGCTCGGAATGCCGGCACCCGCCTGCTTCGAGAACACGAACGACCAGGGTGGACTCTCGTTCCTGCACACCCCCACCCCGTGCCTGGTGCTCGGTCGTGTCGGACTCAGCTCCCAGGTTCCGGGGCAAGCCGCCGCCTTCGTGGCCGCTCGTCAGCTCGCCTACTACCGGCCAGCCATGTATTTGCGCCACTTCATCTCGACGGGAACCGGTCTGAAAAGCTGGCTCTTCGCGGCGATCAAACTCACCGCACCGCAGTTCCCGGTCGCGGCGGATCTCGAGGGTCCGGTCAACGAAGCGCTCCACGCACTTCAAGGCGCACTCGCGAGCGACGTGAAGGAACATCTCTCGAGCATCGTGTCGAAGCTCATCCAATCCGGTGCCTCCCTCGATCTGAAACGGTGGATGGCAGCCATCGATCTCACCGCGGATCGGGCCGGTCTCGTCCTCGCCCACGACCTCGAAACCGCCGTCGAGGTCGTCCGCGCTACCGAAGAGGGGACCGTGGCCGTCACTTCGCAGGATCGGTTCCGGGAGTTGGTGCTCTATTCGGTGAGCGCCAAGTTCTTCGCCCTCCGTCGCAAGCTCGGGATCACGGTAGATTTCTGACGGAGTCTCGATTCACCCCTTGCGGTGATCGCGGACAACATGAGTGGGATGCCCCTTCCCGCAGCCGTTTTGGCCCTCGTCTTCCGTGGGCCAAAACGGCGAGAGCGTTCCCGGCTTTTCGCCCCCTCCCCCGGTACCTTGACGGACCAGGACGCCCGCCGATCTTGAGTTTTGGCTTCGTTTTCCCTGCGCTCCGGTGCTCAAGTACCCACGTACGTTCCGCTCCGGTGCTCGCGAAAGCCTCGCCAAAACTCAAGCTTGACGAGCGCGCTCGCGCTTAAGGCATCGGGGATGGTCTTCGCCCCCCAGCGGCTTGTCGCTGAGGACGTGGGGCATCGCCACCTGGCCGGATCCGAACCGATGTCCCGGGACGACGCCTTCTCCTTTCCCTCGGTCTGCGGGGAAAGAACCCTGAAACGTCCGCCCGGCGAACGACCGCAGCGCTGGTTCCCCGCGATCACGTGTCGCGGGGGCGGGCGTATCACCGAAGCGGCACGCGACCCGAGGAAATCGGGTCCGAAGGAGCAGGCCTGGCGAATACAGAGCACACCGCAAGCGGTCACCGCTGTAGGACAGCGTGTTGACGGGACTTTTCCAGCACGCTGCAAGTTCGATGCGCGGAAAGGTGCAGGGGCACCCCCCGCTCGCCAGTCACTCTGTGTCCTTTCGAACAATCACATGTGGCCATCGCATAACAAATCACCCCGTCGCAAACTGGTCCAGATCGACACGAGCGAGTCAGACCACACGAGGCAAAGACGAGTCAGACGACACGAAACAGCGGTCGTGGTCAGGCGCAACGCGGACATCCGCAGGAGGCGAACGAGTCAGCCACACGAGGCGAAGACGACCCACCCCTACTTGTGCAAATTCGACATCACACCGCCACGTCGCGCGCACGAGGGGCAACTCCCCCCAGCTGGCACTTCGCGCAAATCTCCAAGAAACAGAGAGAGATTCCCGCCCGCGACCCCACAAACCAACCACTGGATGAACGCAGTCATCTGCTTCTGAGTGCCTCCTCGGACCTCAGAAGCAGATGACTCCGGAGAGCTCGTCACACTGGCGACCCCACATCGACCACCGACCACCCACCCCAAATCCGGCCCATCCCAAATCCGGCCCACCCCAAATCGAGTTCGAAGAGCACTGAATGGCTCACCGGCACCTGCCGTCAGCACAGATAACAGTCGATTCGAAAACCGACGGGCCGATCCGCCACGGAGCGAGGAGAGAGACACGCTCTCCTCACATCTCGACTGGACCTCAGGCCGATTAACCCACATAATACTCACCAGTGTTCATGATTCCTTTGTGCGAACGATCTGAGTATCGAGCGGGCTGCTAGGGAAACGAGGACAAGGAATGGCAACGAAGAAGCGCGCGACAAAGAAGACCACCAAGAAGAAGGCCGCCACCAGCAAGAAGGCCTCGCGAAGGACCAAGGCCTCGACTTCCTCCGAAGGCGCGACGATCCGCCAGGGGGACAAGGCGGCATTCGTCCGGTCGCTGCCGAGAAGCATGCCGGCGAGTGAGGTCGTGGACCGAGCCGGCAAGAAGGGCATGGTGATCTCCAAGGCCTACGTCCACAACATTCGCTCCGCCGCAAACAAACAGGCCCGGGCGCTGCTCGCCAAGGAAGGCAAAAAGAGCGTCAAGGGGAACAAGAAGCGGCTCGAGAGCACGTTCCGTGAGCTGGTGATCGCACTCGGCCCGGCCAGAGCGAAGAAGCTTTTGTCCCAGGTCGAGCTGTCCCTCGCCATTGCCGGCAAGAAGATGGGCCGCGCGCGCTGAGTATCGCCCGGCGTACCGGGCTTCGACCTCCGATCGATTCGGAGGATCGCCTCGGGAGCCCGCAGAGCACGCGACGGGTGGAGCCAAACCAGCTCCACCCGTTTTTCATTTGGGCCTATTGGTACTCGGAAGCTAGATGGCGAGGTTCGAGCGCCTTTGGCCACTCCGGGTCAGCCTACAGCGGTGATCAGCCATGCTGATTGCCGTCCGCCGTTTTGTAATCGGGCCCAGTGCCCCCGGTTTCGTCCGCCGTCCGTGCTGACTCCCGGGATGTTTTTGAAAATGATTGTCGTTATCACTCGGCCGTAGTACCAGTCGCTTCACGGGCCCCAATGGGACGGGGCATCCACCGAGAACGAACGTTGAAGTCTTCAGTAGGAATTTGCTTGAGTGCTGCCTTGGCCGCGACGACCTGCGGAGCCGATCTGCCGAACGAGGCGGCCACGGCGGGTGGTGCGGGGGCTCGACCCGACACCTATGAATTCGAAAGTCGATTTCAAGATGGGAGCAGTGTCTCTTACCCCGGCCAGACCCTGCGTCACGTCTTGATCAACGACCTCACCAGCTACATCGAAGCATACGGTGATGCGCTCATCGAAGCGCGCGACCTGTTGCGAGACGCCTACGGTTTCGAAAACGACGCTGAACAATGGTGAACTCCTCCTCGAACTCCCCAGCTGGGAACCTTTCCGAGCCCCGGGGCGCCTCATGGCGCTCCCGGGGTTTCTCGCGCCGTGGAATCGCGCTCGGCGCGTGCCTGACCGTGGGCATCACGTTGGGTGTCGCCTTCGCGTGCAGCTCGGCAGGCGAGGAGGCCGACGAGATCGTCGAGCCGGGCGACCCCGAGCTTCGCCGGGAAATCCTCACGGGGATTGCCAACGACGTGTATCTGCCAGCGCTCGAGACCTTCCTGGAAAAGGCCGAAGCGCTCGAAGAGGCGACGGCGAAGTACGCTGCCTCCCTGACGGAAGATGACCGCGCGGCAGCCCAGGCGGCCTGGACCAACGCCATGAGCACATGGCAGATGATCGAGGTCATGCAGGTAGGCCCCCTGGCGCCCATGGCTCTCGGCGGCGACGATCTGCGAGACAAGATTTACTCTTGGCCGCTCACGAACCCGTGCCGCGTCGACATGGTTCTCGTGGAAGGACGCCACCAAGACCTGGCTGCACTTCGCGCCGCCCTGGTGAACGAAAAGGGGCTCGATGCACTCGAGTACCTGATTTTCGTCGAGGGGACGACCAACGACTGCCCAGCCACCAACGTGATCAACTCAGAGGGAAGTTGGGACGCCCTCGGGCCGAGCGCCGTGACACAGGGCCGAGCCGACTACGCCGCGGCGGCGAGCCAGCTCCTGGTCGAGGATGCGCGCGCAGCGCGGGACGCATTCAGCGCTGACGGCGGCAACTTCGTCGCGGAGCTCATCGACGCAGGCAGCGGCAGCACGCGCTACTCTTCGAGCCAGGATGCGTTCAATGACGTGTCGGGCGCGCTCTTGTACGTCGACACGGAAACGAAGGACATGAAGGTCGCTGTGCCCGCCGGTCTGATGGGGTGCACCGACGAGGTCTGCCCGGACGACGTCGAGTCGCCTTTTTCGTTCACTTCTAAAGACCACATCGCGCAAAACCTCGCCGGGCTCGAATTGGTTTACTTCGGCGGCCCCCCTGATGGAGCCGACCCCGGCTTCGACGACCTTCTCGTCAACCTCGGGCAGGAGGAGCTCGCCGCCGAAGTCGCCACTCGAATCGACGAAGCGCAGGCCGCCGTCGCGGCCATCAAAGGGACCCTGACGGAGGCCCTGGCGACGGACCCCCAGCAAGTCCGCGACGCCTTCGAAGCGATCAAGCGTCTGACGGACCTGCTGAAGACCCAGTTTTCCAGCGTTCTGGCGCTCGAAACCCCCGACCACGGCGCAAGCGACACGGACTGATGATGAGCGTCGCCCCCTCCGTCAGCAAACCGGGTCGACAGACACCTCGCCCGGAACGACCTTCCCGCCGCCTCCTCGAATGGGCCACTCGCCCCGTGGACGCCGCGTCGTTGGCCGCTTTCCGGATCCTGTTCGGGGCGATCATGTGCTGGGGCGCCCTGCGCTACTTCCAAAACGACTGGATCGCGCGCTTCTACTCCAATCAAAGCTTCTTCTTCAAATACACTGGCTTCGAGTGGGTCGAAGCGTGGCCCGGCTGGGGGATGCACCTGCACGTCGCGCTGCTCTCTCTGTCGGCCTTCTGTGTGGCTGTGGGCTTTTGCTACCGACTGAGCGCCTTCGTGATGTTCGTCGCGTTCGCCTATCTCGAGCTGATCGACGTCACGAACTACCTGAATCATCACTATCTCGCGGGCCTGCTGAGCTTGCTCCTGATCTTCCTACCGGCCAATCGCCTCTGGTCGATCGACGCGTGGTGGATGAGGCGAAGGCATAGGAAAATGCCTTCAGCTACGGTGCCTGCCGTCGCCGTGTACGTGCTCCGGTTCCAGCTCGCCGTGGTGTACTTTTACGCCGGTCTCGCGAAGTTCGGGAGCGATTGGCTCCTCCACGGTCAACCTCTCGACGTTTGGCTGACTCCCCTCACCGACCGCCCCCTCATCGGGCCACTGCTCGGCCACGAACTGGCCCCGCTGACGCTGTCCTGGTGCGGTTTCCTGTACGATCTGACGATCTGGGCGTTCCTTCTCGGACGGCGAACCCGACCCTTCGCCTACGCGGTGGTGGTCGTCTTCCACAGCCTGACGCGGGTTTTCTTCGACATCGGACTCTTCCCGTACATCATGACCACGGCCACGCTGGTGTTCTTTTCTCCCAGCTGGCCACGTCGGTTCATCTCCATCGCCTTGGGTACCCCCGCCCCGAGCCTCGCGCCCCACGAGACCGGCCCGACGTCACCCCGCGGGTGGGTGATCTGGACCGCACCGCGACGGGCTGCAGCGGGCGCGCTCGCGATCTACATGGCCCTGCAGGTGCTCGTCCCGCTCCGGCACCTGGCCTACCCGAGCGACGTGCTGTGGGCCGAGCACGGCATGCGCTTTTCGTGGCGAGTGATGGTGCGTGAAAAGAGCGCGAGCATCACCTATGAAGTCACCGACCAGGTGACAGGCAAGCGGCAGCTCGTGAGCCCGTCGAAGTACCTCACCTCGCGCCAAGTTCGCGAGATGGGCGGTCAGCCGGATCTCATCCTGCAGCTCGCCCATCACATCGGTCGTGATTACCGCGCGCGCTTCGGACACCCAGTGGAGGTGCGCGCCGACACCTGGATTTCCTTCAACGGCCGCCCACCTGAGCGGTTCCTCGACCCCACCATCGATCTCCTCCATGTCCCGGACAGCGTCGCTTATTTCGACTACGTGCTTGCGCGCCCTTCGACTTCACCCGCTCGCCTCGCCGCGCGAGACAAGCACTGAACGGAACGGTTTTCGCTGGCGCCCCGGGGGCAGACTGATCGGGGGGCTTGGGGCCGCGCCCTGCGTCGCCGCGACGTGTTTTTTCTTTCCGGCGAGCGTTCGGGCGGAACCGGGCGGCGCCCAGCCACCCGCGCCTCTCGCCCCCTCGACCGAACCGGGCGCCGAGTCCTCTGCCTCCACCGCGGACAGCCCGCCCCCAGTCCTCGACGAGGTCGTCGTCGAGGCGCCACTGGTCGAGACCGACGATCCGACGGCGACCAAGACCGAGCTCACCGAGGCCGAACTCGAGCAATTCGAAGAAGATGACGTGCAGAAGGTTCTTCTGCGCGTGCCGGGTGTCCAAGTGCGTGGCGAGGACGGTCTCGGCCTGCGCCCGAACATCGGCCTGCGCGGAACGAGCCCCGAGCGCAGCAAGAAGGTCGCGCTGATGGAGGACGGAATCCTCCTCGGTCCGGCGCCCTACTCTGCTCCCGCAGCGTACTACTTCCCCCTGATCACGCGCATGACGGCCGTCGACGTGCACAAGGGGGGAGCCCAGATCCGGTTCGGCCCCAATGCGATCGGCGGCGCGATCGACCTGCACACAGCGCCGATCCCCGACGGGGGCGCTGGAATGGTGGACGCGGCCCTCGGTCAGTACGGCTACCAGAAGCTGCATCTACGCTACGGGTACGGAACGGATCGCACCGGCTTCGTGCTCGAGGGGGTCCACCTGGGGGCCACCGGTTTCAAAGAGCTCGACGGCGGCGGCGACACCGGTTTCGACAAGAACGAGCTGATGGCCAAATGGCGCGTCAACTCGGCGCCGGAAGCCGACGTGTATCACCAGCTCGACGTGAAGCTCGGGTTTGCCACCGAGCTTTCCAACGAAACCTACGTCGGCCTCACCGACGAGGATCTTCGTGACAACCCGCGGCGTCGTTATGTGTCGACGGCACTCGACCAGATGCGCTGGCACCGCGGTCAGACCCAGGCGACCTACACCGTGATCCCGAGCGACGGTTTCGAGGTGAGCATCACCGGGTACCGGAACGTCTTCACGCGAAACTGGTTCAAACTGAACGGCTTCGAGGGGGCCAGCATCACCGAAGTTCTCGCCGACCCGGATTCAGCGAGGAACCGAGTCTTCTATGAGGTGCTCACCGGAGAGGTGGACTCGGCCAGCAGCGCCGAGACCCTCCTCCACGGCGAGAACCATCGCCACTACGTCTCCCAAGGGATCCAGGCAAAAGCTCGAGCGGAAGGCGATTTGGGCGGCTTCAGTCACGAGGTGGAGGTCGGTCTCAGGTTTCATCACGACGAAGTGGAGCGTGTTCACACCGAGCACTCCTTCACGATGACCTCCGGCAACCTTGCAGCCACCGGCCAGCCCAACCGCATCACCACGCAAAACCACGGAGAGGCTCGTGCCCTCTCGATACACGTCGTCGACGAAATCCAGATCCAGCGCCTGCGATTGAGCCCAGGGGCCCGGGTCGAGGTCGTGAGCACCTCCTACGAGGACGCCCTCGAGCCCTCGTTCGACAACGAGTCGAGTCAAACCGCGTTTCTGCCGGGAGCTGGCGCTCACTATGCACTCACGGACGAGCTGGGGCTCTTGGCGGGCATCTACACGGGGTTCAGTCCCGTCGCTCCCCAGCGCCGCAGTCAGAACGCGGACGCAAACCCGGAACGCAGCATCACGTACGAGCTGGGGGCCCGCGGTTCGACCGACCGAGCGTTCGCCGAGGTGGTGGGCTTTTTGAACGACTATTCGAATCTGACGTCCACGTGCAACGAGGCCGCCAGTTGCTCGGACGACCAGGTTGGCGAGCAGTTCAACGGAGGCGAGGTCCACGTCTACGGGCTCGAAGTCGCTGCCGCCTACGAGCACGACGCTGGACCGCTTCTCCTTCCCCTGCGCACCACGTATACGCTGATCCAGTCCGAGTTCCTGAACGACTTCGACTCGTCCAACCCCGAGTGGGGCCAGATCGAGGCTGGTTTCGAGCTCCCCTACGTGCCAACGCACCAGCTCAGCGTGGTCGTGGGCGCCCGCCAAGAAGAGAAGTGGTCCGTCGACCTTTCCGCCGTCTACGCGTCCGCCGCGCGCGAAGTCGCGGGCACCGGAACGCCCAGGCCGGAGGACCGAACGGACTCCTACCTCGTTTTCAGCGTCAGCGGACGGGTTCGCGTGACGGCAGGCGGCTGGCTGTACGCCAAGCTCGATAACCCCTTCGACACGGCTTATCTGGCCTCACGTCGTCCCTACGGGGCGCGCCCGGGCAGCCCGCAGTGGTTTCAAGCGGGCCTGAAACTCGACCTCTGACTTTCCCCGCCGGCAACCTCTCGGCTGGAAACCTCCCGCGAAGCGGCAGAACTCTCCCCGAAGCGCTTACGGTTTTGGGGTGGGACCCTGCCCCGAAGCGGTTGGGCGGCGAGCCGGCATCTCGCAGGAACCTCCCGCGTAGCGGTTTTGGGGTGGGACCCTGCCCCGAAGCGGAGGACCGGTCGCTGGCGTCACCCTGGGGCTCCCGCGTAGCGGTTTTGGGGTGGGACCCTGCCGCGAAGCGGTAGGGCGGGGTCTTTGCAAAGACCCCGAAAGAGAACCGACTAGCCGGCGATACGCAGGCCTTCGCCGGCTTTCACGCGCCCCTCGCCCCCAAGGGGGGCGCGTGAAAGCCGAAGCCCTCACCGCACGCCGGCTAGTTGACGCCCGCGCGCCCCTTCAGGTACGAATGGGCCGACCGTTATTGAAAACGACTTTCATTTTCTTGCTCGGTCGTCCCCGTGGGGCTGTCCCCACTTCGCAAACCTCCTTCGACTCGATGTCCGCCGTCACGCCCATCGGAGACACCGCCTGGAGCCATCCCGCGCGCCGCGCGTCTCGTCCGCCCGAGTCGGACGACCGTGCATCGACGCTCGAACGACGTCGTGAGGATCGTTCAGGCTACTTCTTGATTGGCTCGGTCGCACTGCATGTGCTCGGCTTCGCCCTGTTCGCCGCCGCCCCGGAACCGGCGCGCGCTTCCGCGCTGCCGACCACCATTGACATCGAGCTCACCGCCTTACCTGAAGAAGTCGTCCCCGAGCCCGAGATGAGACCGGAGCCAACTTTGGCCGAAGGAACTCTCGACGCTCCCCTCCCCGCGGTGGCGCCACCCGAGCCGAGCGCCACCGCTCCGAAAGAGGTCGTCGAGCAGGCGCCGGTGGAGGAGTCGCCGCCGGCCGTGCTCGCTGCGGAAAACCCGTACGCAGATCCCAACTTCTCGTTTTCCGCGGCGCCTCGGCGCCAGACAGAGAAGCGCATTTTGAGCACGTCTCCGCTGCCTTCCCGCTCGACCGAAAACGCGAAATCGCAGTTCGGCGTAGAAGGCGGAAGCAAGCGCGCAGACGCCGAACAGACGGCGCGCCTGGCGACCTGGTATCGGCAGGTCAGCGCCGTTCTTCGGCAGAACGCCCAGCGTGACTACCCGAAGCGAGCCCAGCGCCTCCGCCAACAGGGCACGGCGCAGGTCCACGTGATGATTGACGCCTCGGGACGGATCACCAGCGTTTCCCTGGCAGCAGGCTCAGGCCACGAGCTTCTCGACCGCGCGGCTCTGGCGGGCATTCGCGCGGTCGGCTCGGTTCCAGCGCCGCCTGCAGGCTGGAAGCCGACGGCCTTGCCGGTGCCCGTCACCTTCCGCCTGCGCTGAGCGCTGCGCCACCTCGAGGCCCGGCGCGGCGCCCGGCCGCACGAAGACGTTCGGTGGCTACTCGTTGATGTGTTCGGCCAGGTAGTTTTCGCGGCCCAACGTTTCGATGAGACCGAGCTGCGCCTCGAGGTAGTCGATGGCCTCCTCCTCCTCGCGCAGGATTCGCTCGAGGAGCTGGCGCGACCCGTTGTCACCGGCGTCCCGCGAAAGTGCCACGCCGCGGTTGAGTCGCTCGACGGAATCCACTTCCAGGGCCAGGTCGACCTGGTGCATCTCCACGGGATCTTCGCCGACGCGGACGGGGTTGAGGCGCTGCATGTTCGGGATGCCCTCCAGGTAAAGGATGCGCTCCATGACCTCTTCGGCGTGCTTCATCTCCTCGATGGATTCCTCGCGCTTTTTGGACGCGAGACGGGGATAGCCCCAGTTTTGGAGCATTTTGGCGTGAATGAAGTACTGGTTGATGGCCGTGAGCTCCGACGTGAGCACCTCGTTCAAAAGCTCGATGACCTTGGGGTCGCCCTTCATGTCGCCCTTCCTCCCGATGTCGCGCGGGTCCCGACGACCCGCAAGTCGCCGACTCTTATAAGCTTAAACCCGTTCCGCGCACACCCCGCCGGGAGCCCGGATTGCCGTCGAGGGCCCCGAGGGCCGCAGTCGTGCCCCTGCCGAAGGGTGGATTTTTCTCCTGCAATTCCGGTCGCTTCCAGGCACGGACCCAAGGTCCGGAAGTCGATCGTCAGGGGTGCGTGCTAATGATATTGAAAGTCACTTTCAGGATGCTACACCATCCTGAGTCGGGCTTCGCCGCCCGCCACTTTTCGCTCCGTTCCCTGCTTTCGAAACACATCCATGATCATCTGCCACTGCCGACAGGTCACCGATCGCACCATTCGCCGTGCCGCCGCGGAAGGCGCGCGCACGGTGGGCCATGTGGGGCGCCATTGCGGCGCCGGAACCTGCTGCGGAGGCTGCATTGGCGCCGTGCGCGAAGTACTCGAGACCGAGCGCCGAGCTCTGCCGGTCGCCCTCGGCAGCATCGTTCAGACCAGTCCCCTGCCCGAAGCCTGCTGAGACGCGCGTTCCGTGCTGAGGGAGCGCGTCCCGCACGAGGCAGGACGGCACCACCTAGAGTGTCAGTGCAACGGCGAAGCGAAGCTGGGCACCACTCAGGGAGAGTGGCTCGAGTTCGAACGGTACCGCGCGTTCGGGAGCACCTTGGCCCACGGGGCTGAACGCGAGCTCTTGCTCAGGTGCCAGACCGTACCCTCCTTCGACGAGGGCCCAGAGGCCGTGCGCACTCCCCGGGTTGCCGCTGCCGAAGACGCGGAGCGCTGCGCCCAGCGCTGCGTCGAGTTGAAACCCCCAGCTTTCCGATTCGTACGGGGCGTTGCCGGATGAGTTCGAGAGACTGGCGACGGTGTGAGCGACCGCAGGAGTCAAGCGTGCGTATCCGTAGACTCGGCGCGTGGCGTGGTAGCGAGCCTCGAGCCCGAGGGCGTAGCGCCGCAGGGAAAGCTCGCTGTTGAACTCGCGAGCGGTCGCCTCGACAGAGCCGACCTCCCAAAATCCAAGCACGGCCACGCTAACTCGCTCGCGAGCATGAAGGGTTCCTCCCACTCCAACGCTGAGCTGAGTCAGCACGTCATCGTCAGAGAAGGGATCGAACGAAGCACTCTTCACGAACGAGTTTCGGAATCCGAACTGGAAATCCCAGTGTCGCTGAGCGAGGGGCTGGGAGTCGTCGTCCGCGGTCGTGTCGTCCAAGTCGTCTCGCTCCGCCGGGCCCGGGATGGTGAACCGCTGCGCAGCGGCGTCCTTCGGCTTGCCCAGTCCGGTGGAGACGGTCGCCGCCTGCTCCTCGGGAGCTTCCACGGCTGCCACCTCGTTCGGCGACGGATCGCTTTCCTCCGCCGCTGAGTTCGGTTCGGCCCCATCCTCGTCGGAAGTCTTGGGGGGTGACTCGTCGGCTTCTGTCGCAGTCCAAGCCTCTCCGGTCTCCTCATCCGATCCAGGCGCGGGTGCTTCGACGGGCGGCTCGTCGGCGCTGCCCTTCGCCGCGTCGTCAGCGGCCTCGGGCGAAGCGGACTGGGTTGGGGAAGGCGAGCCCGGACTGGGCTGCTGAGCCCAGGTCGCGGGGGAAAAAGCCGACAAGGCGGCGAGCAGGCCGAGGGCGAAGTTGGTCTTCATCACAGTCCCTCCAGAAGCAAACCGCCGAAGAAGTGGGTCTCGGCTGAGTCGGGGTGTTCAGCATCGATCAGCGTCGCTGCCACGGGGGTCTCGCCGTTCGCATCGTCGGTCCCGTGGAGCACGATCGCAGCCCGGCTGCCGTCCGCCCGCTCGATGTCGTGGACTTGGCTCACGCCTTGACGCACCGAGAGCGAGGTGGGGTGAAGGTCGCTGAGTTCGACGCTGGAGAAGTCACCAAGTCCCGAGTGGAATGCCCAAATGCGCCGGCCGTCGGGCGCGACGTTCGCTTCGAACCCAGGCGACCTGGTCAACATGGGGAACGTCTGGCGCTTCTCGAGATCGAGCACGAAGAAGCGCGACGCCCCGGTACCGGAGAGCAACTTGAGGTGTTCGTTCGGCGCTGGCACATCGAGCACTTCCTCGACCGCGAGATCGATGTCGTTGGCGTCCACGCTTCTGAAGGGCGTGCCGCTCGTCTGCCCCAAGGACCAGAAGGCGATCCCTCGCGTTTGGCTGCTGTAGAGCAGAGCCACATCGTTGTCCCCCACCCCTCCGCCGACTACGTCGGTGATGCGCCTCATCGCGGCGTAGGGCACCGGGAAAGCCACCGTCTCGGTCAGCGTGGTTCGCGGATCGATCAGCGTCGCCTGACTCCTCCCAGGAACCAGGGCCGCCAACCTGAGTCCGCCATCCGTTTGGACGAAGTCGATGGCGCTCGGGATGCCGCCCGCGTCCACGATGTTCACGGTCGTGGAGAAGTCCTTGCCCGCCGTCGTCGGAGTTCCGAGCTGGAGCAGGACGATGTCCGACTCGCCCGCCAGGCGCACCGCGAGACGCGCATCGCTCGGGTCGTCGATGTCGCCATCGTCGTAGACGATTTGAGCCGGTTCTGCCGATTCGCCTCCTTCGGTCTGCGGCAGTTTCACGGTCACCTCGTCTTGGTCCAAGTGTTCGAGATCCACCAGGGTGACGTCGCGATCGGTACGCACGACGAGAAAACGCCGCGCTCCCCCCTCAGGCACGTTGAGGGGCTCGGTGAAGATCAGCTCGAGGGGAAACCCGCCGAAGCTCCGAATCGTCTTCGAGCGCGGTTCGTCCTCGTCGTCGTCGAGGGAGAGCAGGACGATCTCGTTCGGATTGGTGACCGTGCTGTCTCCTTCGAACGCCGCCACCCACTCCCCTTCGGGGTCGACGGCGAGCTTGAGCATCGGATCGGTCAGGGTGAACTCACGAACGAGCTTCGGATTCGGACCACCATCCAACACGCTCAGCTTGGGCAGTTCATCCTCGGGATTTCGCCTGGGCTGCACCCCCTTCGACAGTACGAACAGGGACTCTGCGTCCGCCGAACGGGCGATCGCAGCCACATTCTTGCCGATGGAGATCTCCTTCGTGGCGAGCTCTCCATCCGCGGGGGACGTCAGCAGGACGATCCGATCGAGCCTGTCGTCGAGCAATGCGACGGACCCCGACAGCCCGTAACTGTCGACATCCCCGACACCTTCGTCCCATTTCGAATCTCGATCGCCGCAAGCGACGACGAGCAGAGCTGCGAGAGCGCCGATCAAGTTGCCTCCGAGGCGCCTGCGAAAGCCGCCCCGCACCTCTCGCGAGAGGGCGGTTTTCGCCTGCTCGACTTCGCTCTGCTCCACGAACAGGCGCTCTACAGCGGGAACCACTTGCGTTGATTGAGCCTCCGCCACTGGTCTGCACGTGCCGCTCATGTTTTCGTCGAGCATCGCAAGCGATGCTCGCTGTAGTTTCGAATACTTCATTCCACGACCTTCGCGCCCAGCTCGAACCCAGTCAGAGTCCGCGCTTCGGCGCTCATGAAATCCAAGATGGTGAGTCGCCCCTCGAGGTGCGACTGGGCGACGTAGCCCAGCCCGAGATCGCTCAAGAGGCCCGCTGCGGTCGGCGGACTCGCCAGGCGCACCTCGTCGACCCGGAGCGAGGGCATTTCGATGAGATGCGCGGCGTGGACGCCCACCGAGCCGTCCGAGCTGGTGGTGGTGACCAGCGCTCGGCTGTTCCCCACGCTGACGTGACGTGTCGGAGCCTCCGTCCCCACGACTCGGGGGAAGCGCTCGGCTCGCAGCGGGATGATGCCGAACGAGCCTGCCTTGGCGCTTCCCTGCACCACACCTTGCAGGGCGATCGCGTGCTCGCCGTCCGGTGTGGTCGTCATGCTCTTCACCGGCGCCTTGATGCTCACGGTGCGGTAGCCGAGATACCCGTCACCTTCGCGGAGATCCACGATGGTGACCCGGTCGCTGTCGACGGCGTTCGTGTACAAAGCCACGGTGTCGCCATCGCTCGTGAGAGCGGCGCTTCCGAAGACCTCGCCAGGCACGACTACGGAATCGAAGACACCCGGCGCGTCGAGGATCTCCGGAAACTCCAAGACGACGAGCTCTCGCTGCTCGCGCACGACCGCGACGGCTCGCGAGCCGTCATCGCTCAGATCCAGGTCCGTGACCGGAGCGCTCAGCTCGATCGTTCGAGAGACGCCCCCGTCGAGAGCCACAATCTCGATCTCGCGAGACCCTTGGCGTCGGACGAGGGCGTGCGATCCGTCGGGAGTGAGCGAGACGTCGCGCCCGGCGCCTTCCCCCAGATCTTCCCAGGCGGAAACGTGGGGCTCGGCCGAAAGCTCCACCACACTGATGCCCGGCTCGGCCACGACAAGCGCTCGTGACTCGGCAGAGTCGAACCCGAGGGCGCTAGGACGGTAGCCAACGGTCAAACGCTTGGTGGCGGGTGGATCTTGGGAGAGATCCACGATGGTGATGTCTTGCAGTCCTTCGGTGGGATCGAGAGGCACCCCCTTTTCGGCAGCACTCCACGCAATGGCCCAACGTCCCGAATCGCTCACTGCCCAGCGGTTTGCGCCAGCGTGCGTTTCGAACGTGACCGAATCGACGCTCTGCTCTCCCACGCGGAACCACGTCGCATCTTGACTGCCCACGTTGAGAACCAGGGCTGAGCTCGAGCCGTCCTCGGTGGGAACTGCTGCCACGTAGGTGGGCTGAAACCCGGCGTTCAAAACTCGCACCTCGAGGGTGGTTGCGTCGATCAACGCGACGCGACTGCTCTCCGGATTGGCAAACCACAGGTGATCTCCGGTGGCCACAGGAGCCCGAAACGCCGAATCGTCTTCCTCCTCGTCGGGCAGCGTGGCGATCACGCCGGCGCCGCCCATGGCCACGTCACCGAGCCCGAGCGTGCCCCCCGTTCCCGAGTCGAAGTTGACACCGCCCTGATCGCCATCGAAGTCCGCGCCGCTCCCCGAGGGTCCGGCGCCGTCGAGGGCGGCCCCTCGACCGCCGTCATCGTCGGAGCACGCCACCGCAACCACGGCCGCCAGACTCGCACACGAAAAAAAGAAGCCTCGAAGCGATGCTTTCATGGTCCGTCCACCACCTTCGAGCCGAGCTCGAAGCCCGTCAGCGTTCGTGCCACACCGTCCTCCAAGGCTACGAAGGTCACGCGTCCTTCCGGATGCTCCTGAGATACGAAGCCACGACCGGCGTCGGGTACCATGCCGGCTGCAATGGGCGCGCTCGGCATCGACACGCGGTCGACCCGAAGCTCGGGGAAACGTGCCAAGAAGGCCTCGTAGCCGGTCGTTCCATTCCCCCGCGTCGTCACCAGGGCACGCAGCGGATCCACGGAAGTGGCCACGAATTGCGTGGGTGCGGCCGTCCCTTCGATGCGGGGCGGCAACGGCTCACTCACGGGGATCAAGCCAAACGCCCCGAGCTTCGTGCTCCCCGCGGGAGGCGAAAGCAAAGCCACCGCGTGGGAGGCGTCGCCGGTGAGGTAGACGGCCCGCACGGGAGCCTTCAGGTCGAGACTGCGGTGGTCGAGCGATTGGAGATCCACGATGGTCAGCCGGTCGTGGGGCGTGGCGTTGGTGAACACGAGCGCGGTTCCGCCATCGTTCGAGACCACGGCGCTTCCGAAGAGCTCGTCGATCTCGAGGAGAGCGACCGCGCTGGGGTCCGACACGATCGTATCGACTGGGAGAACTGCGATTCGGGATGGCTCGACAGCGGGAAGCGAAGCGCCGCCCGCCGCGCCGCCAAGCGCCATCTCGGAGGAAGTCGCCTGACCGCCACGCATCACCGCGATGGCGCGGGTTCCGTCGGCGCTGAGGTCGAGATCCGTGACCTCCGCTGGCAACTCCACCGAGACTCTCTCGTCGGAGTCAGTATCCACGATCAGCACGTCGCTCTCGCCCTCGAGGCGCACGAACGCCAACTTGCCGTCGGGGGTGAGTGAAACGTCGCGAGCACGGGTCGTGGTTTGCTCCGGAAGGAAAAGCTCCTTTTCGACGGACGGCTCGCTCCCACCCCCCAGATCGATGACGCTGATCCCGGGCTCGGATACCACGAAGGCCCGCGCCCCCTCTTCGTCGATCGCGACGTGCGAGGGACGGTAGCCGACGCTGAGGCGGGTCGTGACGATCTCGCCGCTACGAAAGTCCAGCACCGTGACGTCCTGAAACCCCTGGGTCGGATCGGGGTTGGCAACCGCACGCACGTTGCTCCAGGCGATCGCGAACTCCCCGCGGGGACCAACGCGCCACGCGTTGGCTCCTTCGTGAACGGGAACGGTGGTCGCGGTGACCGCCAGAGTGTCGTCGTCACCTTCACTCAGGGCGAATACGGTGGCGTCATGGCTCAGGGCGTTGATCACCAACGCGCCTCCCAAAACCGAGTCCGTGGCGGGACGACCCGCCAAGTAGGTCGGAGCGTAGCCGGCTTCGAGGGTCCTCACCTCGAGGCTCACAGCATCGACGAGCGCGACGCGATTGCTCGCTGGATTGGCCGACCACAAGTACCGCCCCGACGCGACGGGCGCTTCGAAGTCCCCTTCGAGCTCCTCTTCGGGTGGCAATCCGCCGTTGCCGCCCCCGTTGACCACGGGCGGTGAGCCAGTCGCGCCGCCGGTCCCACCAAGACGGGGATCGCCCCCAAACGAAGCGGAGTCGTCCGAGTTGGAGCAGGCCAGGGCCAGACCAAGCGCGGAAAGGGAAAGAATCGTCGTTCGTAAAGCTCTCATGTTTGCGAGCTCTCAGGGAGCGCATGCGCGCGGCGAGTCTGAGGTCACCGCACCTTCGTGCGTCCCACGGTAGAGCAAGCTCTGGGCCAACTCCACTCGAGCCGGAATGAAAAGCCGCCCCACACGGTTCGCACCCACATTCACTCGCGCAGCCACCACGAGGAGACACTCTCCCACCCCGGCCGCGCCACGACATTTGAGTCACAGTGTGCCACCAACGATCTCCGCGGACGGGCCATCCCCTCTCCTTGCAATCCTCCGTTCCTCCTACATCGAGCGAAAGCCGCGACCAGCGGCCCGACTCGGATGTCCTCCAATTGGGCGATCCGGAGTCGAAGACGCGCGCTTGGCTGCGCCTCGTAATGAAGGCCTCTCCAGAGGTTTCCGACCCTCACAGGGCCTGCGACGAATCTGCAAAAGCTTGCAGGAGCGCCTCTCGGGCCGGTGCTTTGACATCGTCCGGTGCCTCGGGGACCGTTGTCGTCCGATGAGGATGGCGAAGAGGCTCGGGCTGGTCGGCCCAAGCATACTGGCTGGTTGCATTTCCACGTCCTTGGCCGTCGCAGCTCCGCCGAGCTCGACTCCAGGCGCGACTCCCGCGCCCCAGGAACCGACTCCCCCCGTGGCCCGAGCAGCTTCGCTGGCGCCGCAGGTGGAGGTGGAGATGTATACCCTGGACAACGGGCTGACGGTCCTGCTGAGCGAAGACCACCGGCTACCGGTGGTCGCGAGCGAGGTGCTCTACATGGTCGGCTCGGGGCACGAGAAGAAGGGACGCACGGGCTTCGCGCACCTCTTCGAACACCTGATGTTTCAAGGCTCCGAGCACTACGACCACGAGTTCTTCGCGCCCTTCGAGCCCATCGGCGGCTCGATCAACGGCACCACCAGCCAAGATCGCACGAACTACTACGAGCAGGTCCCGAGCAATTACCTCGAGCTGTCCCTGTGGATGGAATCGGACCGCATGCGTTCACTCCTGCCGGTCCTCACCCAGAAGAAACTCGACAACCAACGCGACGTCGTGAAGAACGAGCGCCGTCAGCGCTACGAAGTCACGCCGTACGGACTGGTCTGGGTGTACTTGGGCAAAGCTCTGTACCCCGATGGGCATCCCTATCAGCACACTCCCATCGGTTCTCACGAAGATCTTACGGCTGCCTCACTCGGGGACGTGCAGGAGTTCTTCAAACGCTACTACGTCCCCGCCAACGCCGTTCTAGCCGTCGTCGGAGATTTCCAGAAGGCCCAAGTCAAAGGGCTCGTGGAAAAATACTTTGGAGACATCCCCGCAGGGGAACGTGCCACTCCGCCCAGGGCCGAAATACCCAAGCTTCAGGGCATCACCCACTGGGTGAAGCAAGACGACGTGGAGCTTCCGCGAATCTACCTCGCGTGGAACAGTCCGGCCCTGTATGCGGCCGGCGATGCCGAGCTCGATCTACTGTCGAGCGTGCTTTCGCAAGGCAAAACGAGCCGCCTCTTCCAGCCACTCGTCTACGAGAAGAAGGTCGCGAAAGACGTTCAGGCGTTCCAGGCTTCGCAGAAGCTGTCGAGCTTCTACGTCATTTCGGCGACGGCGGCCCCCGGCGTCTCCATCGAGACACTCCACCAGGAGCTGATGGCGACTCTGAAGGAGGCCCTCGCGAAGCCTCCCACGGACGACGAGCTCGTTCGCGCCAAGAACGGGTACAAGAAGAACTTCTACGGGCAGGTGGAGTCGGTGAGCTCCCGAGCTTCGCTCCTTGCTTCGTACTACCTGCACACCGGAAATCCCGACTTTTTGTCGCAAGACCTCGAACGCTACGTGAGCGCCACACCCGAGTCGGTGTACAGGGCAGCACAGAACTACATCGACTTGAACAATATGGTTCGTATCGACTTCGTACCGGGCAAGCGGAGTGCTCCCATCGAAAAGCTTTCGACGGCGAAGCACACCGCTAGGGCCACCGCCGCGCCTGCGGCCAACCAGACGGGAGGTGCCAAGTGAAACGGAACCACTTGGTGAATCGACCAACGAACGGACGCGGACACCTCGCGCGACCTGCCCGTCTCGCTTCCCTCTTCGCACTCGGCTCGATTGGCGCCGCGGTGGCATGCCAAGAGAAGCCTCCCGCTTACCCCATGGTGCCACCTCCGCCTCCTTCTGAGGCCGCAACGCAGGCGCCAGCGGACCTGCGCTATGCGGCGCTACCCCAGGGAGTGAAGGTCCCTGAATGGGCGCCGCCGGCGGCCACTCGCTTCAGTCTGTCGAACGGAATCCGCGTGTGGCACCTCGAGCAAGGTCCGACGCCACTGGTCTCCGTTCAATTTGTCATCCCGCGCGGTGCAGCGACGGATCCCGAAGGCAAGGAAGGGCTTACTGCCCTGGTCGCCGACATGCTGGACGAGGGAGCGGGCAAGCTGAGCGCTCTCGAACTGAATGAGGAGCTTGGTCGGCTCGCCACGGCGTACGAAGCCTCCGCAGGGGTCGACTACGTGCTTCTCGGCATGAACCTCTTGGGGGAAAATTTCGAATCGAGCATCGCTCTGCTCTCGGACATCGTCCGGCGCCCCCGCCTGCCGCGCGAGGAGTTCGACCGGCGCAAACAACATTTCATCGCTCAAGCCATTGCGGAAGCGTCGGATGCGAGTGCCGTCAATCGCCTGTCGATGGACCGAGCCCTGTTCGGAACGGGCTACGCGGGAGGGCCCGCCGACGGCACCCAGCACTCTCTGAAGAGCATTACATACGCGGATCTCAAGAAGCACCACCAAGCCCTCGTGGCCCCCGACGCCGTCGACATCGTCGTCGTTGGGGGGATCGAGCAATCCCGAACCAAGGAAGCGCTCGAGGCAGCCTTCGGGGATTGGAAAGGCAAGTCGTCAGCGACGAAGCGGCCGCTTTCACCTCCCCCCGAGCGAGGTGCCATCTACTTGGTCGACTACGAAGGAGCGGCACAGTCGTCCCTCGCGATCGCCAAGCGTGCCCCCGGCGCCGACGCCAAGGACTATTTCCCGGCCATGATCTACAGCCGCGAGATCGGTGAGGCGTTCACAAGCCGCATCAACCTGAACCTTCGCGAAGACAAGGGCTACACCTACGGGGCTCGCAGCGACTTCCGTCGCTACCGCGATGCCGGCTACTTCGAGGTGGCAGCCAACGTGAAGACCGACACGACGCGCGCGAGCATCGACGAAATCTTTCGGGAGCTCGCCGACGTGTGCAAAGACCGCCCCATCAGCGACGCCCAGAGAATTGAAGCGGTGAGCGGCCTGCTCCTCGGCTACCCCGCGAAATTCGAGCACGTCGAGTATGTCGCGCTGCGCTTCGCGACCGTTCCGATCTACGACCGCCCGGTCGACTTTTGGCAGACGTGGCCCCAGCACGTGGAAGCGGTGACGACCGAGGAAGCAAACGAAGCCGGTCGGCAGAACTGCGACACGAGCAGCTACAGCATCGCCATCGCCGGCGACAAGAAAACGCTTCTGGAAGGGCTTCAGGCACTCGATCGACCGATCATCGAGCTCGACCGAGAAGGCAATCGCCTCCCGTAGTTCCGTCGAAGCCTCAGGGAGCCGCCCAACGCCAACTCCCACGCGAGGCCCTAGGCCGAGCG
>JBNKGC010000080.1:0-23947 GCA_050289625.1 Polyangiaceae bacterium
GAGGCAGTCACGGGCCCTCGCCCCGTTGGGGGCCCGTGGCTGCCGGAGCCCCAGTCGCTGGATCGTATTCCCGCACTTGTCTCACCGGAAATAGGGGGTATACATCGCAGCCAGCCTCCACACGAGGCTTCGGGAGCCGACCAATGACCGTTTCCAAGACTTGGAAAGAAGAGCTGAACGGCAGAGTTCGCGAGGACTGGGCCGAGGAGATCGACGTCTTTCAGACGCAGATCGAGCTGAAGAAGCAGGGGAAGATCGAGGACAAGATCTTCGCCGAGACGCGGCTCCGTCGCGGTGCCTACGGGCAACGCTACGACAATGGTCAGCGTCACGACGGCGTGGAGACGCGCAAGCTGGAGTACCCGTCCGGTGAGCTCACCAAGGGTCCGGAGACCTACTGGGATGCGCCGGGCATGATGCGCATCAAGATCCCGTTCGGGAAGCTCACCGCCGAGCAGCTCGAGGTGCAGTGCGATCTTGCGGAGGAGTACTCCGATCAGATCCTGCACGTGACGACCCGGCAGGACATCCAGCTGCACTTCATTCACCTGGACGACACTCCGGATTTGATGCGCCGGCTCGCGGCTACGGGCATCACGACGCGCGAAGCCTGCGGAAACTCGGTGCGCAACGTGACCGCCTGCCAGTACTCGGGCGTGTGCCGCGGCGAGACGTTCGACGTCACGCCTTATGCGAACGCCTTGGCCTTCTTCCTGCTGGGCCATGACGATACGTTCGACTTCGGGCGCAAGTTCAAGGTCGCCTTCAGTGGCTGCGCGACCGAGCCTTGCGGCCTCACGAACTTTCACGATCTCGGCTGCATCGGCAAGGTGAAGGACGGCAAGCGCGGCTTCGAGTTCTACGTGGGCGGCGGACTCGGTGCGGTGCCTCACGCTGCCCAATTGTTCGACGAGTTCCTCCCCGAGGAAGAGCTCCTTCCGATGGCGCAGGCCGTATGCCGCGTGTTCGGCCGCCTGGGCGAAAAACAGAATCGCTCACGCGCTCGCGTGAAGTTCCTCGTGAAGAAGCTCGGTATCGAAGAGTTCCGTCGCATCGTGCTCGAGGAACGAGCGAACCTGCGTCCGGATCCGCGGTGGACCGCGTTCCTCGAGAGCCTTCACGTCACCGACGAGAAGCCGATCAAGGCGGGCTCCCCGCTTCGGACCGAGGGACTGTCCGCCGACTTTTCCGCATGGGCAAAGCACAACGTGCGTCCCCAGAAGCAGGATGGCTACTCGGTCGTGATCGTGAAGCTGCCGCTTGGCGACTTCACCCCCAAGCAGGGGCGCGGCATCGCCGACATCATGCGCGAGCACGCCGGCGACACGCTTCGCCTCACGGCGGACCAGAATCTCGTGATCCGCTGGGTGCCGAGCGGCGATCTCCCCGCGGTGTACGAGAAGCTTCGTGTCCTCGGCCTGGCGGAAGCTGGCGCCGGGACGATTGACGACATCACCTCGTGCCCGGGCACGGACACCTGCAAGCTCGGGATTTCTTCGTCGCGTGGCCTCGCCGTGGAGCTCCGTCGGCAGCTCCAGGTGGTTCAGAACATGGCCCCGGCCGCAGCCGAACTGCACGTCAAATGCTCGGGCTGCTTCAACAGCTGCGGTCAGCACCACGTCGCCGACATCGGCTTCCTCGGGGTCAGCCGCAACGTCGGCGGTCGCCGCGTGCCCCACTTCCAGCTCGTCGTGGGCGGTGAGTGGACGAACAATGCCGGCAGCTACGGGCTGCCCATCGGCGCGATCCCCTCGAAGAACGTGCCGAAGGCCCTCGAGATCCTCACTGCGGCCTACACCGCAGGGCGGAAGGACGATGAGAAGTTTCGCGAGTGGGTCGATCGGATCGGCAAGCGAGAGGTCAAGAAGCTCATCGATCCGACGACGAAAGTGCCCTCGTACGAAGAGGATCCGAGCTACTACTCCGACTGGGGTGACCCGCGCGAGTACACCATCGGCGACATCGGCGTTGGCGAGTGCGCTGGCGAAGTCGTCTCCTTTTCCGAGATGGGACTCAGTGCCGCGGAGCGCGAGCTCTTCGAAGCCCAGCTTTCCCTCGACGAGAAGGATGCGTTGAAAGCGGCGGAGCTCGGCTACAAGGCCATGCTCCAGGCGGCTCGGGCTCTGGCTCGCGACATCAACCCGAACCTCTCCGAAGATCCCGACGAGATCGTCGCCGACTTCAAGAAGAACTTCATCGAGACGGGGCTCTTCCTCGACAAGTACGCGGGCGCGAAGTTCGCTCACTACCTCACCCGTTTGCATGCCGAGGGCCTAGGGGACGGAAGCCCCACCGCGGCGCGCGACGTCATCGAGGAGGCGCAGCTCTTCATCGAAGCGGCGCACAGCTGCCATCAGAAGATGGTGGCGAATGCTGCCGCAGCGCAGTGAGCTGACCGAGGGAATCGCTCCTCATCCGTCCCGTCTGTACAAGAAAAGGCCTAATCCGATGGACGCCACCAAGCTTCAGATCAAGCTCTACGCCGACAACCTCGCCGAGTCGGACATCGAACAGTTCGTTGTCGTGTTTCACCGGTGGATTCGCGAGTCGGTCCTCGACGAGCTCATGATCGACGTCGCAGACTACACCCACGTGCCGGAGGGTCCGGGGATCCTCTTCGTCGGGCACGGCTCGGACTACTTCGTCGAGGTGGGCCCGGAGAACCGACCGGGCCTTCTCTACAGTCGCAAGCGGGCCCTTCCCGAAGGAGCCAAGATCGTCGAGGACTCACTCCGGAGAGCGCTCAACGCCGCGAAGCTCCTGTCCCAGGAGGGACCGAAGCCGAGCTTCGGAACCAGCGAGATCTTGATCCGCATTCCCGATCGCCTGCACGTGACGAACGACGACGCGGCCTTCGACGCCGTGAAGGGCGAAGTGGCGGCGGCACTGAGCGAGGTCTTCGACGGCAAGCAGTTCGAGCTCGTCCGCGAAGGCGACGCGCGCGAACCGCTCACGATTCGTGCACGGGCCGCCTGACTGAACCCTGTCCACCAGCAAAGAAGCCGCCGCCCGTTTGGCGGCTTCTTTGCATTTGGATATCGATCCGCACACGGGTCGCTGCGATCCCTGGGTCACGACGCACGGTCATTTCGCCGAGAGGCGGCTGGATCCCGCTTTGGGACGCAACCTGTCGTGCGCTTTTCTCAATGGGTTTGACGGGTTGCGACGATCTGACCGACTCGGCGGATTCCCCATTTCGCCCGTGCGAGCCAATTGGTAGCAAATCCTCGTCGGAGAAATCCGACAATGTAGGGAGGCAGCAGCCGGGGTGTTGGTGGCCGGCTCTTCGAGGCGGTCACCACGCTCCGGGTGCTCTTTGCTTGGTCCGCGAGCTTGCTTGGTCCGCGAGCTTGCTTGGGCTCCACCGAGCACAGGCTGCCGCGCCCGTCACGAGCGGAGCGGAGTGCAGCGCAGTTCTCGACTACGGGATGCGGCCATCGATCACGACTGAGTCGCCGACGCACACGCTGCCTCCATCGTCGTGGATCAGGTTCACGCCGAACCACACCTTGCCGTCCCAGCGCCGGTAGGTCGAAAGCGTCCGCAGGGGTTCCTTGCCGCGGTCGCCTGTTTGCGGATCGACCGTGGTGACGGTGCAGCGGTCGCAGAGCTTGGCCATGCGAAACGGCACGCCCCCGATGCGGAGCGTGTGCCAATTGTCCTCGTCGTGGTGCCGGGCGCATCCGGACACGACGATGTTGGGGCGAAAGCGCTCCATTTGGAGGTCGCACCCAGCTCGTCGGACGACCTCCGCGAGGGACTCGCGCGAGGCGAGCAAGAACGGGTAGGCGTCGGCGAAGCCCACACGGTCTTCGGGTCGCGCTCGCTTCGGCGAGACGCGGCGCAGAGCACCGGAAGGAATGAACACCCCGCGGTAATTCCCCCCGAGGGTTTCCGAGAGCCAACGACTGAGCGGCGCATGCTCGAGAGCATCCACCGTGTCATTCCAGACCACCACGCGAGTGGGAGATCCCTGCTCGATCCCGAAAGGAAGCTCATGGGAAGGCTGCCCGTCGGTCCTCACGCGAAAGCCGCCATCCGATCGGCTCACGAGTAGGCGACAAAGGCTCGGGAGCGTGCGCTGGGTCACGAAATGGCCCGCGTCGTCGACGATCATCCATCGGCGGTCGCCTTCGAACCCGCCGCTTCCGACGTCGGCGCGTTCCAGTCGAATGCCGCCACACGACTTGATTGGGTAGATGAACAGATCCGTGACCGAGATGCCAGGCGGGCCGGGGGTGGCTTGCTCCGCCGAGCTGCCGTTTTGGGACGACGAATTCACGAAGGCCCGCCGCTCAAGGCTTTTTGAACCAACGCGCCGACCTCGGGGGAGAAGGGGAGGCTGAGGGCGTGCTCGTGACCCTTCTCGCTCATCTTGCGCCAGGTCTTCTGCACGATGTCGATGACCTTTGCGTCGTCATATTTGGGAGCGAAGTCCACGAATTCGTGCTCGAGAAAGGCCAGGCAAAGAGCGTCCTCCATCGTCTGGGTGTCGCTGCTCGTTTTCAGCCCCTGCTTGAGGTTGATGGCGCGTACCGCATCGATGGTCGTCTCGTCGAAGCCTACCTCCCGGAGAACTTGCGAGGCGCGTTCGGCGTGGAAACGGGCGAGCTCCTTGCGCCACTTCAGGTAGCCTACCCGGCCGTCCGGATATTGGCTGCGCGGGATTTCCCAACGCCGAAGGTGCTGGCATCGCGCAGCCAGGCGCAGGGGGATGGAGGCTTCCGGTTCGAGACGGAGCACCCACCGTTCGAGTCGCTCGGCTTGCACGAGCTCTTTCGGTCGGTCGACGCCGTTGATCGACAGCTGGTTGGGATCTTCTGCGTTCAGCGCGTTGAGGGCGGTGATGGCACGTTCGAGGCGATCTTCGTCGGACATCTCGCGCTCAACTTTCAGCGAGCCGAAGACGAGATCAAGACCTGAAGCTCGGTCCCGGCGCGAAAAGGGCTCCGGACCTCGTGGGCCGTACCGCTGCGCGGCAGGGTCCCCACCCCAAAACCGCTTCGCGGGAGGGGCGCACGTCGGACAGCTTTGCGGCTCGAAGCCGGCGAGTCTTTCACCGAAAACGTCTCGCCAACCCTACCGCTGAAGGAGGTGACCGCGGCGATTCGCGTCCACGTATCCGCTGAGACGCGGGCTCTCGACGTAGATGCGGGCCACGATGTTTCGACTGAATGGCAGATGGCGTCGAACTACCACTTCCTCGACCATCCCATCGTCCGGATCGACCGCATCGCACGCCGCTGGAAACTGCTCGGGGAGTCGCGCCCACTCCACCGAACCGAAGGAAAAGAGATTGTCTTCGAGCGAGCCTTCGCCGCGGGCGAGGGTGGAGAAGGGACCCCGAACGGCACCGTCGTAGATGAGCTCGAGGATTTCGTCGCCCTCGTCGGCGCGGACTTGCATCCGCACCTCACCAGGGCGGGCGCGCACTTCGAGCACCGACTCTCCCGAGCCCGCGTGGGGAGCCAGGGCTTCCAGCGCCCGTCGAAACTCCTCGGGACCCAGGGACCGGGGAGCGGTGGGCGTGGAGGCGCTTGCGGACGACGCCGGTGAAACCATCGGCGTCCTGCTCTCGTCGCAGGCGGTCGGGACGAAGACCAGAAGTGCGGCGAGCAACACCCGCGGTACCGTCCCGTGCGGCACGAGAAAAGTCGCGCCGCCGGTCCCCATCACACCGCCACGTTGAAGTCGCGTAGGGCGGCGTTCAAGCTGGTCTTTTTGTCGGTACTCTCCTTGCGCTGCCCGATGATGAGCGCGCAGGGGATCTGGTATTGTCCTGCGGGGAACTTCTTCGGGCGCATCCCCGGGATGACGACACTCCGCGCCGGAATCCGGCCGCGCGTCTCGACCGGCTCGGGACCGGTCACGTCGACGATGGCAGTGGACGCGGTGAGGGTGACCCCGGCCCCGATGACGGCTTCGCTCTCCACGAGCATCCCCTCGACGATGATGCAGCGGGAACCGATGAAGCAACCGTCTTCGATGATGACGGGCTGAGCTCCGGGTGGTTCGAGGACTCCGCCGATGCCGACGCCTCCCGAGAGGTGACAGTTCTTCCCGATCTGCGCGCACGAGCCGACGGTGGCCCAGGTGTCCACCATGGTTCCGGTGGCCACGTAGGCGCCGATGTTGACGTAGCCGGGCATCAAGATGGATCCGGACTCCATGTGAGCCCCGTGACGGACGGTACCCGGCGGTACCACTCGAACGCCGGCGCGGTCGAGGTTCCGCTTCAGAGGGAGCTTGTCGTGAAACTCGAACGGACCGACCTCGAGCTTTTCCATGCTCTGAACACCGAAGTAGAGGAGCACGGCCTGCTTCACCCAGGCGTGGGTCGTCCACTTGCCCGGGCCTTCCTGCGTAGCCACGCGGATTTCACCTCGATCGAGCAGGTCGATTGCCTCGACCACCGCCTGCTTGTGCGTGTCGTCGGAAAGCAGACTGCGATCGGCGAAAGCAGCCTCGATGAGCGGTCGGATCTCGCTTAAGTCCATGGCGCCAGGGTGTTACCGAGCCGGCGACAGCGGGGCAAGGGCTAGCTCAACTGGCATTGATTGCGGCTTGCCACTTCGTGGGGAGCAAGAGCTCCGTGGGTTCGCCTTGGCTGAGGTGCCCACCCCGAGACCTCAGTGCCAGCTCGAGGATGCGACAAGCCGGATCGATGACGGGGCGAGCCGCGAAGGCGAGAGGCCGTCCTTCCGACCCCTTGGGCTGAAGGGTCAGGAGAACGCCTGCCTCGGAATCCGTCACTTGGATGTGAGGTGATGCGGCGTGAAGCCGCATGTATTCACCCGTCAGAAGCGCCAGAGTGAACGACAGCACGCCCGGCGGGACATCGACTTCGACGATGTCCAGATCACCGCCGACCGTGGCGCGAAACTGCGGGATGCCGCTGCCGAAATCGGCGGAGAGCGCGTCCCCGAGGAGGTCGGCGAGAGGCAACGGGAGCGACGGAGCCCACATGCATTCGAGGAGAACGTCGAGCAGATCCCGCGCCGCTTCGAGCTCCGGTAGGCGTCGCCCCACGAGGGACTCGAGCTGCAGTCGCCGGCGTGCGCTGAGGCGTTGCTCGCAGGCATCGGTCAGGCCCGTGGTGAGCTCGACCAAGCGCTCTCCGAGATAGGCGTGAAGCTCGTTGAGGGCGTCGACGCCCGCGTCGTTGGCGTGGCGTCGCAGGGTGTCGAGAAGTTCCTCGGCCGCGCGTGTACACGGCTTGATCCCGGAGAGCACTGCCGGAATGGCCTGCTCCAGGGCCTTGGGACCTACCTTCATCGACCGAAGCAGGTGGTCGAGGTTCGAGAGGCCCGCCAGGGCATCACGCATGGCCCCACGGGCCTCGACCACACCTGGAACTCGGCTGAGGTATGTCCGCGATGAGGGCGGAGTGCCGCTCAACATGCCGGTATTGTGACCTCAGACCTGCTCGATGCCGGAGAAAAAGTAGCCACACTCGATCAGGCCGTTTTCTTCGGAGTCCGAGCCGTGGGTAGCGTTTTCACCGACGCTCTTGCCGAGTTCTGCGCGGATGGTGCCCGGTTCGGCGTCGGCGGGATTCGTGGCACCGATGACCTTGCGCCAATGTGCGACGGCGTCCTCACGCTGAAGAGCGAGCACGACGACCGGACCGCGGCTCATGAACGTGCAGAGCTCGTCGAAGAACGGACGCTCCCGGTGCACTGCGTAGAATCCCTCTGCTTCACGTCGCGAGAGGCGTGTCTGACGCATCGCGAGGATGTCGAAACCCTCGTCGAGGATGCGTTGAATGACGGTGCCCTGCGCGCGATTCTCGACGACGTCGGGCTTGATGATGGCAAGTGTGCGTTGAACGGCCATGAGGTCACCTCGTAGGAGTCCAGGGCATCTGCGCCCCGTGTGGTCTCCAAGCAATCCGTGTGGTCTCGAAGGAATCTCGAAACCTGGGGCCGCACTTATGCCACAATTGCCTACGTTTTCAATGAGTTCTGGGACGACGTGAAGCTCGCGTCCGTACGTTCACCATTTCGTCGTCGTTCATCGTCGAATCGCGTGAGCGAATCGCTTCGGTATGTTGGTCGATTGCGAGGATGCTCGTTTCCATCATGGCCGATCGATCGCAAGGCGCCGTGCGGTGTGGTCGGCAGATGGCGATCGATTGCCGATGCCCAGGCGCAACGAATCGATTGATGCCGATTGTGTGTCGATTGCGAGCGTGAGGTGGTGAATGCGCGCTGTCGAGCACGAAACGCTGGTGACGACCTCCCGTCGTGTCCTGCCTGTCCTGTCCATCGGGAGGGTTGGAGAGTCGACCACCATCACGAGAGGAGCGACCGGCGAGGCGAGGTTCGGATCTCATCGCGCGACCGAGCTCGGGTGGATCGCGCGCGAGGACGTGCGTGATGGCGCGGTGACCCGATAGGTCAGCGAGGGAGTTGGGGTACGAGCCGAGAGTGCTTCGACCGAACAGCGCTCACTTGCCGAGCTACGCCATCCATGGTGGCGGATCTGCGCCTTCTCCACCGTGGCTTATGCACCGGCGATCGCGAAGGCTCAGGGGCGAGGGTGACCGAGTAGCGGTGTCGCATCAGTTGTGGAGGTCGACGGGCGAGGAGCGGGTCGCCGCCCGGCTGACCCGACGATGCAGCGCGCCGTTCGGACGGCTGACCGTCCACCGGGACGGGCTCTCCCAGAGACCCTGGTTGGATTTTTCCTCTCGAGCTCCACAGAAGCCGAATTTCCTCTGCAACCAAGTGCATTTGGCCGATCCGTCCGCGACCCACGCGTGCTAGCAGCTGAAGGGAGCTTCTGTCTTACATTCTCCGACGAGGTCATCATGTTCCGCTCAGTCCTCCCGCCGCTCGCACTCGCCTGTCTTGCATCGTCTTGCCTCGTGGCCATCGCGTGTTCCGATCCGGCTGACGAACGAACCGTCGGCGATGGCGTTGGCACCGGAGGCGCTGGGGTCAACGGAAGCGGCGGTGGCGGCGGTCTGAACTTCGGTGCGAACGGTGGCGGTGGTGGCATCACGTTCTCCGCCAACTCCGCCGCGTTTCAGCAGGACCCGTACCTGGAGCAGGGAGTCGATGCTTCGGCGATCACCGCCTTCGAGGCCAACCCCGATGACTTCGGCGGTGGCGTTTGCGTCTTCGAGCCTCACCTCTCCGACGAACGCGGTGTGGGTGCGCTCTACCCGATGAACTGGCTCCGCCCGCGCTTCCGTTGGACCGGCGCGGGCACCGAGACTCTCTGGGAGATCCGTCTGAGTGCGGCAAGCCAGACGAACGATCTACGCGTCTACACCACCGACACCGAGTGGCTCATGCCCGGTGAGATGTGGGAGAAGATTTCGAGCGGCGTCTCCGACGAAATCACCGTCACCATTCGTGGCGCGAACGGCGGAACCTTCACCGGCATGCGCGGCACCTTCCGCGTGATTCCGGTGTTGGCGGGCGGTTCGATGGTGTTTTGGGGAACGACGAGTTCGGTCGTCGAAGCAGGATCGAGCCGCCTCTACGGCTTCACGATGGGCGACGAAGCCGTCGTGGACACCATGCGCGCGGAGCAGGTGACTGGAATCGCGAACGTTGTGCAGGCCAACGGTCGCGATCTTCGTGGCGAGAACGTCGGCAGCTACGTCGCGGGGTTCGATCCGGGCGTGCCGCGCTGCATCGGATGTCACAGCGCGACACCGGACGGAACGGCGATGGCGTTCACGGACGACTATCCGTGGAACATGGGGCTTGGCTCGGTCGAAGAAGGACTCACGGGAACTCCCCCCGACTACCTCTCCGCCGGGGCGCGGGAGCTGATGAAGATCCCGTTCCTCGGGATGTCCACGATGATGCCGGCTCCCTGGGCTGAGGGTGACCGCACGATGATCACGACGATGGGGCGCCGGGCCAGCCACATCTACATCGACTACAGCCCCACGAAGCCGGTGCCCACGGTCCACGATCTCATCTGGATCGATCTGTCGACGACGGCGACCATCCCGAGCAACGTTCCCGCGACCACCCAGACCATTCCTTTCGCGGACGACTACTACGACGACGCGCGGCAGCAGGCGGCCGTGGCGCGGGAGGAAGCCATCCTCGCGGCGAAGGGCACCGCTTGGGGTGTGCTCACGACCGAAACGAGCGGCAGCATTTCCACGCCGGCGTCGAGCAAGACCGGCCTGCGCCTCGCCTACACGGTCAGCGAGTCGTCGAAGGACGGTCACCCCGACTGGCACAACAACACGGCCGACATCAAGGTGCTCGAGCTGACCTCCCCTCGCGCGAGCGCAGCGGGTTCCACTCCGCTCCAGGGTGCATCGGATCCAGGAATGCTGGAGTACTACCCGGCGTTCTCACCGGACGATGCGTTCATCGCCTTCAACCAGGCTCCGGCTCCCAGCTCCACCGCCCGTTGCTTGCCGGATCCCAACGCCGATCCTCCGTGCGTGAACCCGGCTCCGGGCGCTGCGCCCGACGGTCCCTACTACAACCGCATGGGCGAGGTCGCGGTGGTTCCGAGCGGCGGCGGGACCCCCCACCGTCTGCGCGGTAACGATCCGGTCGCCTGCTCGGGCGAAGTCAGCCCCGGTGTTCTCAACAGCTGGCCGAAGTGGTCGTCCGCGGTGCGCGAGTACGAGGGAAAGAACTACTACTTCATCATCTTCTCCTCGGCGCGCGGTTATCCCGGCCAGTTCAACCTGACCGCCACTCCGTACACGCCGCCGATCGACGCCAAGTCGTCCCAGCTCTACATGAGCGTCGTGGAACACGATCCCGCCACCGGCGCCATCGTGTCCTACGCGCCCATCTATCTCTGGAACCAGAGGTACCTCGCTACGGGTCCCGACTCCTACGAGGAGCTGAACACGGCGAACCTCACCCCGGCCTGGGAAGACTTCTCGATTCCGAGCGTGCCTCCGGTGGTGGTCGTCCGCTGAAGTAGCTGAGACCACCTGTACAACCTGGGGTTGAACGGGGTGCCAGCGTATTCGCCTTGAGTGACACCCAGCTGGGCAAGCATCGCTTGCGATGACCGAGGAGAACGAGAGCGGTACAGGCACAGGACTGACCTTCCGTAGCCGATTGGGTCCTCATCCCACTGACTGCGGACAGTGAGGGCCGGTCGTTCGGTCCACTTGACTTGTGGGTCGAAATCCAAGTTCGCTGCCCCTCGGCTTGCGCTTCGTCGTGCTCCAGCTCCTTGGTGCATCGAGGGCGGCAAGGGCAGAGCTACTAGTACGACAAGGCTCGGCGGGTAATGGATCGTTGCTCCAGAGGAGGGCCGGTCGCCCTCCGCGAGGCATTGTCTGGCCGCCTTCGCGTGGTGCTCGGAAACGCGTCGCCGAAAAGTGCATCGGGAGCCACCGCTGATCCTGCTGATCTGCGCAGGAGAAGTCGGACATGGCGCACGGGATTACGACCCGGAGGTGGGAGGTGGACAGCGAAAGATCCGACGCTCTTCTCAGGCGGACAGGCAAACCTTTATGTCTACAGCTTCAACGACTTGATCAATTTCGTTGATGTCGAGGGGGAGCTTCCGACCATCGTCGCAGGTGCCGGAATAGGGGCACTGGTAGGAGCGGTTTCCGGCGAGGGGCCCGATCCCCCCATGCGCGCGGCGGGTCAGCGGTGGTTGGTGCCGAGAACGCGTCGGGAACCTCGGTTGCGCAGGGCGCTCGAGCGTCGGCCTTCTATCAAGGAGGAGGATGTCGAGGTTGGGCGAGGCAGGTCACGCCTCCAGCATCTTCAGAACCTCTTCTGCTGGCACGCGCCGGTTGTATCGAATCACGCGAGCATCTTCGGGAAGCTCCTCGCTTGCGCAGTTTCTCGCACCATCGATGCAGAGGATGAGACGCTCCAAGTTTGCGCTGCGGAGCGTGCCCAGCTTGTGCTGGAGATACTCCGGCGTCCAAAAGCCCACGATTTCGACGAGGGCGTACCGTTGTGGATCGCGCCGATGTCGAATCAGGAAGTCCGGGAAGATCCAACCTCCTCGCACGGGCACCCCCTCGGGTTCGCGGATGACGTCCCAGTCGAGCGCGATTTTCGAGAAGTCGCGTGCAAAGCGTTCCTCGACTTTGCTGTCGTAGGTCTTGCCTCGTCCCGCGGGAACCACGGGATCGCCCGCGCGTACCGTCAACTCGACGAGGTCTCGTTCGTCCCGAAGGGCGCAGGTGGCTCGGAGCTCGAAGCGTTTGCATCGCGCCACGCTCGACACCAGGCTGGCCAAGGCGCGTCCATAGACGAGAGTATGCCGAAAGAGCGAGTAGGGACCGGATACCGAAATCCGAACCTTCCGGCCGTGATCTTCGGGCTCCGCCGTGCACAGAAGTCCGTGCAGCTTGACGGCTCGGACCAACGCCCGCACATCGCCTTCAGCCAGGACACGTACGACCGTCGCCCTCTTGAGCAACGAAGCAACCATCGCGTGATTCGATCGCAGCGCGAGCTCGGTGCTCGATATCGGAGACCGGAGGGGCGCAAGGCGACGTTCGAACGGGAGATCGGCAAACAAGCATTCTCGGATCTCGGTGGGGCTCATGCCCAGTTGTCGCGAAGCCGAGACGAGCGCGTCGTCAGGTGTCGCTACCTGCGCTCGTGCCCCGAAGAGCGCGCGCCGAATGGCGACGGGCGGCGTGGGTGAACGAGTCTGATCGGTGTACTCCCTCAAGAGCACGCGCGTCGCGACGCCGAGTTTGGCACGGGGCGCCGGCACCGAGAGCGGTTCCTTGAGCCTCTCCTCGAGCTCGACTCTCCTTCTGCCGACGTAGCGTTCGCACTCTTCGAGCAGCGCTTCGAGCCACACGTGGTCCGCTGCTGTCAGATAGCTTGGAATGATGCGGTGTTTGTCGCGTTCAAGCGGTAGCAGTCGTGCGGGTAACAAGTGCCTTCCTCCGGCGAAGGGATGACCAGGTCTCGCTGGTTCCAGATGCAACGAGCTCGTAGACGGTGGCGCGTTTGCCAGGAGCGGGTCGAAGCAGGCGCCCGACCCGCTGAACGTGTTCGCGCAGTCCGAGGGCGCCTCCGACGATGATCGCGACGTCGGCGTCCGGTACGTCGAGACCTTCGTTGAGTACGCGCGACGAGACGAGTGCGCGAAGCTCGCCTCGCCGGAACCGTTCGAGGACTTCCTCGCGCTCCTTTCGCTTGATGTCGCAGGTCAGGGGCATGACGAAATGCTCACGGGCGACCTCGTAGGTCGAAGCATTGTCGGGAGTGAACACGAGCACGCGACCGCCCCTGTGTCGTTCGAGGAGCTCTGCGAGCAGTGCCCGCTTTGCCTGAGGGAAAGCCTCGATTTGCTTGGAGCGTCGCCACGCGGCGAGCGCGCGACGCCCCTCGTCGCTCCGGGAAGCTACGGCAACGAATTCGTTCCAAGATCCCGTTGGGCTCGAGCGGCGAAAGGCTCGAAACACCCGGGCGAAGACCGCGTGTTCCGCTCGATACCGCGCGAGCTCCTCGTCGTTCAGCGACGCACTGAGCACCACGACGTCGTAGCTGGCCAGATAGGTTCCGGTGAGGTCGGCAATCGACAGCTGGAACTGCACGGGGCCGACGAGCTCGAGGAGGCGTTCGAGCTGAATGGGGTCTTCCGGCGGCGTGGCCGTCAGCCCGAGGCGCATCGGTGCAACGCACATCTCGAGCGCTTCGTCCTTGATCCGATCACCGAAGTGGTGGACTTCGTCGATGACCACGAAACCAAACGATGCCCCGATCTTCGCCGCGTGACGCAGTCCGCTCTCGAAGGTCGCGACGGTGATCGCCTCGGTCTGGCGTCTTCCGTCGCCCCAGCACCCGATCTTGCCGCGGTACCACTGGGAGAGCTCCGCGACCCATTGATGAAGAAGTACGCGAGTGGGGACCAGACAGAGGGTTCTCTGGGGTGCGATCGATCGGATTGCGGCGACAGCCAAACGCGTCTTGCCGCTGCCGGTCGGCAGCACCACGATGCCCCGGCCCTCGGCGAGCTGCCACGCGGTGAGGGCGGCCTTCTGGTAGGAACGAAGCTCGACTTCATTCCAGATCTGATTGGTTCGCTCGAGGTTCTTGGCTATCTCGTCGACGACGATGAGTCGAGCCCCGTCAGGCGCGCCCCTCCTTCCTGGGGAGCCAAGTCGACCCCGCGAGCCGCTTTCCCTCAATGCAGCGAGCAGCTCGCGGTAGCGCCAGGCCGGAGCGCGATACTGCCGGGTTCTGGAGTCCCAGAGTACGCCGGGAAGGCTTCGAGCGAGCGAGTGAGCGATGCCTGAGAGCACGACCGTACCTCGGTCGAAGGACAGGCGCACCGGTGGTGGATCGAGCGGCGACATCGCTTTCCGATATCGGACACTCGGGACGCGAGTTGTGTGAAAAGAGCACCGAGAGGATGCCCGACCGGCTGCTCGCTGAAGGGACCGGGATGGTCTTCAGGGACGCTGATCGCCGTGAGCAAAGGGATTGTGCACGAGGACTCCGGCGATGGTTTGCCCAGCGTTCAAGTCTTCCGTCAGAATGCGGCTACAGCCGGCGCCCGAGGCGGCCGCCACGATGAGACCGTCCCAGAAGGAAAGCTGCGCTCCTTGACTCACCGAAATGGCAGGTAGAACGAGCGCTACATCGACTTGCACCACCGGTAGTTGGAGGCGGCGAGGCTGGCCCACATCGGAGAAGGAACGCACATCCGACAGGTTGCGTTCGATGTTGGTCGATGGCCCTGCGCTCCATGCCGACAGGGTGTCGGGGAACGCCTGGCGAACGAAAAAAAGGGCCGACGCACGGTCGACCCTTTTCACTTCGCTTCACTCGACAGGGAACTCACTCCGCGCGGAGCGGGTCTCCTGCGAGCCTTGCGCTCAGAGCAAGCTCTTCAGCGTGCTTCCCATCTCCGCCGGGGTGGCTGCGACCTTGACGCCCGCGGCCTCGAGCGCAGCGATCTTTTCCTTCGCAGTGCCTTTGCCTCCGCTGATGATGGCGCCGGCGTGGCCCATGCGCTTGCCGGGAGGGGCCGTGGTGCCGGCGATGAAACCCGCGACGGGCTTCTTCATGTTCGCCTTGATCCACTCGGCCGCGTTTTCCTCGGCGTTGCCGCCGATTTCGCCCATCATGATGACGGCCTCGGTGCCCGGGTCTTCGTTGAAGAGCTTCAGGCAGTCGATGAAATCGAGGCCGGCGACGGGGTCGCCACCGACGCCGATGCAGGTGGACTGGCCGAGGCCGAGCGCCGTGAGCTGCCCGACGGCTTCGTAGGTGAGGGTACCGCTCTTCGAAACGACCCCGATCGGACCGGGCTTGTGAATGTGACCGGGCATGATGCCGATCTTGCACTCGCCCGGGGTGATGATGCCGGGGCAGTTCGGTCCGATGAGGCGCGTGCTCGATGTCTCGAGAGCGCGGCGCACCCGGACCATGTCCATGACCGGAATGCCCTCGGTGATGGCGACCACCAGCTTGCAGCCGGCGTCCATCGCCTCGAGGATCGCGTCGGCGGCGCCGAGCGGGGGCACGAATACGCAGGAGGTGTCTGCGCCCGTCTCCTTCACGGCTTCGGCCACCGTGTCGAAGACGGGGACCTTCACGCTGCCGTTCGGGCCTTCGGCCTCGAAGAGCTCACCGCCGCGGTTCGGCGTACAGCCTGCGACGACGTTGGTTCCGTACGCGATGCACTGCTTCGCGTGAAATGAGCCGGCAGACCCGGTGATGCCCTGGAAGACGACCTTGGTGTCTTTTCCAACGAGAACTGACATGGGTTTCTTTCTCTCTCTTCCTGGGTCTTTCAGCTCACGGCGGCGACGATGGCCTTCGCGCCGTCGGCCATCGTGTTGACCGGTTCAATCTTCAGGCCGCTTTCGGCCAGGATCTTCTTGCCCGCTTCCACATTGGTACCTTCGAGTCGCACGACCAGCGGCACGGTGAGGCCGAGCTCCTTGGTGGCCGCGACCACGCCTTCGGCGATGACGTCGCACTTCATGATGCCGCCGAAGATGTTCACGAAGATCCCCTTCACCTTGTCGGAGCTGAGGATCATCTTGAAGGCCTTCGTGACCTGCTCCTTGTTGGCGCCACCACCGACGTCCAGGAAGTTCGCCGGATCTCCGCCGTAGTGCTTGATGATGTCCATCGTGCTCATGGCGAGCCCAGCGCCATTCACCAGGCAGCCGATGTTGCCGTCGAGAGACACGTACGACAGGCCCACGGCCTTCGCCTCGAGCTCGACCGGATCTTCTTCGGCTTCGTCCATCAGGCTCGCCCACTCTGGGTGGCGGGCTTCCGCATTCGGATCGAAGTTCACCTTGGCATCCAGTGCCACGATGTTCCCTTCGCCGCTCACGACGAGAGGATTGATCTCACAGAGCGAGCAATCTTCCTTCTCGAACAGCTTGCCGAGGCCCATCACCAGCTTCACGAATTGCTTGATGGTCTCTTTCGGGTTCGGTGAACCCTCACCCACCTTCAGGCCGAAGGCGAGCTTGCGCGCCTGGAAGGGCGTGAGCCCGAGGAGCGGGTCGATGTGCTCGGTGATGATCTTCTCCGGGGTCGCCGCCGCAACCTCTTCGATGTCCATTCCGCCTTCGGTGGAGGCCATGATGGCGACGCGGCGGGCTTCTCGGTCGACGACCAGGGCGACGTAGAGCTCGCGCTTGATGTCGAGGCCCTGCTCGATGTAGAGGCGCCGCACCTTCTGGCCCTCCGGGCCGGTCTGGTGGGTCACGAGCTGCATGCCGAGCATTTGGCTCGCGGTGTCCCGCACCGCTTTCGTGCCCTTGACGACCTTGACGCCGCCACCCTTGCCGCGACCGCCCGCGTGGATCTGCGCCTTGACGACGCAAACCTCGCTGCCGGTCTCGTCGATCAGCTTCCTCGCGGCCTCTTCCGCCTCGTTGACGGTGAAGGCCGGTATCCCCTTCGGAATGGGGATACCGTACTTCGCGAAGATCTGCTTGCCCTGATACTCGTGGATCTTCATCTCTCGGTATTTCTTTCGGTGCTGCCCGAGGCCTTCAGCCCTTCGCCTTCACAACGTCGACCACGGCCTGCACGCTCTGGACGCTCTTCTCGAGCATCGCTTTTTCGTCCGCATTGAGTTCGACCTCGATGATCTTCTCGATGCCGCCGCCGCCGATGATGCAGGGCACGCCCATGAAGAAGTCCTTGTAGCCGTATTGACCGTCGAGATACGCCGCTGCGGGAAGCAGGCGCTTCTCGTCGTTGAGGTAGGCCTCCGCCATGGTGATCGCGCTTGCGGCCGGCGCGTAGTACGCGCTGGTACCCATGAGCCCGACGATCTCCCCGCCACCCTTGCGGGTGCGAGCCACGATTGCGTCGAGCTTTTCCTTGCTGATGAACTGGGTGATCGGCACGCCATCGACCGTGCAGTTCGAGAGCACGGGAACCATGTCGTCACCGTGACCTCCGAGCACCATGGCTCGAACGTCCTTCACGCTGAGCCCCGCCTCGCGAGCGAGGAACAGGGTGAAGCGCGCGCTGTCGAGCACGCCCGCCATACCGGCAACCATCTCTTTCTTGAAGCCAGTCTTGCGTTGGTACTCGTAGACCATCGCGTCGAGCGGATTCGAAATGATGATGGAGAACGCGTCCGGACAGTGCTTCTTGGCGTTCTCTGCGACGTTCTGAATGATGGGCAGGTTGATGCCCACCAGGTCGTCGCGGCTCTGGCCCGGCTTGCGGGGCACACCCGCGGTGATGATCAGGACGTCAGCGCCCGCCACGTCCTCCCAGCTCGAGGTGCCGACGACGTTCGAATCGGCGCCACACTGGGTGGCGGACTGCTCCAGATCGAGAGCCTTGCCCTTGGCGAAATCCTCCTTGGCCGGGATGTCGAAGAGAACGACGTCTCCCAGCTGCTTGGTCATGGCGAGGTTGGCCAGCTCGCCGCCGATGTTGCCTGCTCCAATGAGACCGATCTTCCTGCGCTTCATCATCTTCCCCGATGCTTTGGGTCGTGGTGCCTTCGTGGGTGTCGTCCCGGAGGTCGTCTGCCGGGCCCGGTCGATTCATGCGGCCGTTTCCTTGGCCGATTCATCTAAAAAAGGCTTGGAATTTTCGGCGGGTTGACTGCGCAAGCTTGGCGCAGAAAACCGCCCCGCTGGCGAGTAGACCATCAGGGCGCCGAGGGCAACCGAACACACGCGCAGCGCAGCGCACGACATCTTCGACTCACTGTTTCCGAGTTGTGTCGCGGGGTTGGAGTGTCAGAGGGGGCGACCGTTCCCCTCCCGATCCGAGTGGTCGTCGTCGCGAGGCCCTTCCTCACCTGGCTCGGTCGGGTCGCCGGGTAGCACGGGCCGGCGCAGGCGGACGTGGGACTCGGTCAAGGCCCGGCGAGGGCGCCCCTGGATCTTGTCCCAACGCCGCTCGAGAGCCTTGCGCTCGAGGCCCAAAAGCCGAGCCGCCGCGCTCTTGTTTCCGTGCATCGCGGCCATGGCCTCGACCACGACGGCCCGTTCCATGGCCTCGAGCTTGGGAAGCTCTCCGGTGGGGGTGTTCAGGAGCCGCCGGGCCAGGCTGCTCAGGGAAGGGCCGCGATTGGAGGAAGGTGGGGGAGCCAAGAGATCTTCCAGGAGCTCTGCGTCGACGCGAGGTTCTTCACAGAGCAGGCTCACCCGCTCGATCGTGTTCTTCAGTTCGCGAACGTTGCCGTCCCAGCGTCGCCCGCGCAGCCAGCCGAGGGCGTCCTCGGTGAACTCCACCGGGCGTCGAAGCCCGCCGTTGAATGTTGCGAGGAGCTCGTCCAAATCTTCGAGACGACGGCGGAGGGGAGGCACGTCGATGCGCACGACGTTGAGCCGGTAGAACAGATCGGCGCGGAACTCACCACGAGCGATGCGCTCTTCCAGGTCCACGTGCGTCGCGGCGATCACGCGAGCCCGCAAAGGGAGCTCCGCTTCGCCGCCGAGGGGACGAAACGTCTTGTCTTCCAGCACGCGTAGCAGCTTCGCCTGGAGCTCCACCGGCATCTCGGCGATTTCGTCGAGCAGGAGCGTTCCTTCGCCGGCTAGCTCAAACTGCCCTCGAATGCGCCGGTCAGCACCGGTGAAGGCACCCCGGTGGTGCCCGAAGATCATCGACTCGACGAGGGTACCCGGTAGCGCCGAACAGTTCACCGCGATGAACGGCTGGCGGGCACGGTGACTTGCCGCGTGAATGGCACGGGCGACGAGCTCTTTCCCCGTTCCTGTCTCGCCTCGCACGAGCACCGCGGCATCGGCATGGGCGACGCGCGCGACGAGACTTCGGAGGCGCTGCATCACTCGAGAGCTTCCGACCAGAGGAGTCGCGCCCGACTTGGCAGACGACAGCTTCGGCGGAAGAGGCGCCGTGGAGTCGTTTGCTGGATCGAAATCGCTCACCTTTTCGGACCTGCAATGAATTGCGACCACCTCGCAAGTGATTAGTTCCCGGTGGCGTCGTTTTGAGCAGGTTCGTCCGGGGACGCGCCGTTGTCCGAGGATTCGGCTTTGGAGAGGTTGCCCATCAGGATGGCGAACGGCCGAGTTTGTTCGCCGTTCGCCAGCACGATGCGCACGATCATCGTGAGCGGGACTGAAAGGAGCATCCCGAGCGGGCCCCAGAGCCAACCCCAGAAAATCAGGGAGAGGAAGACGACGAGGGCGCTCAGGCCGAACTGCCGCCCCATCACGCGCGGCTCGACCAGGTTGCCAATCACCATGTTCACGCCGACGAATGCTCCGGCGACGACGAGCGCCCGCCCGGGGCCAAACTGCACCAGGGCGAGGAGGACCGCGGGAATGGCGGCGATGATCGAGCCGATGTTGGGGATGTAGTTTAGGAGGAACGCCAAAAATCCCCAGAGCAAGGGAAAGTCCACTCCCAAAAGCCAGAGAGCGCCGGCCACCAGTGCCCCGGTTCCCAGGCTGACGTACGTCTTGAGAACGACGTAGTCTTTGATCTGCAGGACGATGCGCGCGTGCTCCCTCAAGTCCGCATCGGGTCTGCCGAGGGCAAGTCGAAACTTCTGTGGAAGCTCGGTGACCTCGAAGAGGATGAACACGGTGGTCAGTGTCACGAGGAGCGTGTTCGACAAGAGTCCCGCGACCTCGGAGAGCGTACTGCCGGCGATCTGGATGGCCGAGCCCGGCTGGATCATGTCCAGAAGCTCCTGGCTCGAGAGGGACACGCCGTATTCGCCGAGCCAGTTGGAAAACGCCCTCACCATGCCGTTCAGTCGCTCCTGATAGGTGGGCGCGGCGGCGACGAACTGATTGACTGAGGTCCCGAGGAACGCCCCGATGCCCGCGGTCACGAGCAGGACCAGGAGCAAGATCAGCGGCACGGACAGGGGCGGGGGGATCTTTCGAGCGCGAAGCAGAAAAACCGCAGGAGTGGTGAGCGCGGCCAGAAAAGCCGACGCGACCAGCGGCAACAAGAGCGGTCGGGCAATCTTCAGCCCAGCGACAATGACGACGAGGGAAGCCGCGCTCACCAAATAGGTGGCAGCGCTCGAGCGCGTCGCCTTGCCCTCGCTGGCCGACATTCGGAGGAATGTATCAGCTTACTTCTTCACGTGGCAGTCGAAGCAGCCGAAGCCCTTGCCCGTTTCGGGGTTGAAGGGTTCCTCACCGAGCAGCTTGGCCATCTCCGGTACCACCTGCTCCATCATGAACTTCGTCATTTCGGGCTCGTCCGCTACGTGCTCGGCGAACATGTCGTTCGGATTCAGTTTGGGAAGATCGCCGTTCGGCATCTCGAAGTTGCCCTTCTTCACCCCTGGGCCGTGGCACGTCGGACAGCCCATCTTTGCGAACTCCTCCGCGTCGTGACTTTGAAAGAGCTTTGCCATTTGCGGAGCCACGACTTTCTTCATGTAGTCGACTTGCTCGCCATGCTTCATCTCGTCGAACTTGACCTTGCCCTCGGCAACGTCGGCCTCCACTTCCGTTGCCTCGGCGTCAGAGAGAGTCTCTTCGGCTTCCGCGCTCGGGGGGGGCTCTGCAGGAGTCGAGGGTCCGCCGCAGGCCCAAGTCCAGGCGAGGCTCAAAGTTGCTGGGAGAACGAAGCGATTCGACAGAGTTCGGCTGATGGCGTGTTGATGACGCATGGACTCGATTCCTGAGGGGTCGAAGTGGGTCGTCCCCACGCGGACTCTGGGCTGAGCTCAGCCTGCCGCGGTGGACGGTGGCGGGGCGCAAGCATACGCCCCGAAGTCTTTGGCGAGGTGGCGTGCGACCTGTCGACCTCTCTGCGTGACCGGGGCGTACAGATCAGGTACGTGTCGCGCCGGCGGGACGGCCACTTCGGGGCCATCGCCCAAGATCGCGTCGAGCGCCTGGACGACCTCCCGCATCGTAGCGAAGCGGTTGTCGGGATTTTTCTGCGTCGCTCGCTCGATGATGCGCTCGAGGCGTGGGTCGATGTTTTCGAGCAGCCAGGACGCTGGAGGAACCGGCGAAAACAGCTGGTGACGCAGCAAGTCTTTCGGGCTCTGCCCTTCGAAGGGCAGGTGCCCGGTGAACAGGCGGAACATGACGACCCCAAGGCCGTACACGTCGGCGCGGCAGTCGACCGGCTCCACGAGGATCTGCTCGGGGGCCATGTATTGAGCCGTGCCAAGAATGCTCGTCGACTCGGAGGCGTCTCTTTCGTCCGCGAGCTTGGCCATTCCGAAGTCGAGCAGCTTCAGTTCGACGAGATCGTCACCTCGAGCGACCAGGAAGAGATTGTCCGGCTTGACGTCGCGATGGATGATCCCAGCGTCGTGCACCGCGGCGAGAGCGGCCGCTGCCTGGCGTACCAAAATGACGCCCCCACCCACAGAGATCGTTCCGGTGCGGCGCAGGTACTCGCCGAGGGCTTCACCGCGGAGCGCCTCCATGATCAGGAAAGGTGCTTCGCCTTCGGGTTCCTCGATCCCGAGGGCACGGACCACGGCGGGGTGATCGACCCGCTCGGTCGCGTGCGCCTCGTTCAGAAAGCGGGCCCTGAGCTCGGGGTGCCCGGCCGCATCGGGCTTGAGCTGCTTGACCACGACCAGCGTGTCTTCGATCAGGTCGCGGGCGAGGTACACCTCGGCCGTCCCTCCGCTCGCCAGGAACCCCTCGAGTCGGTACCGTCCGCCGAGGACGGATCCGGTTCTCGGGCTGGGCTGGATCCGGAAGTCCCGCATGGACGGACGGCGCCTCACGCTCGAGCGCAGCTCGGGCGTGGGGACTGCATTTTCATCCGGCGAATCCGGGCGTGGAAGATGCGGGTCCGACGACTCCATGGACCCTGAGAATTACCACCTCTTGGCATTTCGACCCAAGACAATGGATCCTCGCGCCTGCGCACGCGGGACATGCACCGCTAGATCCCGAATTTTTGGGGCGTTTTTCCGCTAGCCGCGCTGCGTGGTCGTGGAGCCCGCGGCGCGCGGCGCGAAGTCGTTCGGGGGCGTCGCGGACCCACCGGCACTGGACTGACCAATTTTCGCCCCGCTTCTGGAGTTCAGCTTTCGCGCCGCTTGCTGGTTTCGCTGCGGCGGACAGGAAAGTGAATTGTCGCTCGAGGGCGACGGCCGAGGTGTTGTGTCATCAGCTGCGTAGAGTTCCTCGCAGTGGGGTCTTCTTTGGAAATCCCACGCTTTGAATCGGGGGGGGGGGCGCCCCGGGTTCGGCCATCCGAAATGCCGCTCTGCGGCATGCTCTCGTCACATGATCACCCTATGCTCGTGTTGTTCAGCGTGCGGTTCGCCTCACGCGATCTTCCAGCAGAGTTCGAGTCTGCGGCGGATCGAGTGGGGCGCGGTCGGGCTGGACGCCCGGGGGGGCGTGACGCTAAGGATGCCGCGCCGTCGGCTCCGTCCCCGGAATGCTGAGGAGAATACGATGCGTAGAGTAGTAGTGACTGGTGTAGGGGCCATTTCCCCGTGTGGCCTCGACGTGGCGTCGACCTGGGAGGCGATCCAGGCGGGCAAGAGCGGCATCGCTCCCATCACTCGCTTCGACGCGTCCGACTATTCCGTGCGCATTGCCGGCGAGGTGAAGGGATTCGAGCCCACCCAGTTCATCGAAAAGCGCAAGCTCCGCGAGTCGGACACCTTCATCCAGTACGCGACTGCGGCGGCGGACGAGGCAGTCAAGGCGTCTGGCATCGAGCCCACGGAAGAAGAGCGCGAGAAGATCGGTACCATCATCGGTGTCGGCATCGGCGGTCTGCCCCTGATCGAACAAATGGGCAGGGTCCTGTTCGAGAAAGGACCCAAGCGGATTTCCCCGTATTTCATCCCCGCCGTCATCGCGAACCTGGCTCCGGGCCAGCTCAGCATGCGCTACGGGTTCAAGGGGTCCAGTTTCGCCACGACCAGTGCATGCGCCTCGGGGGCACACGCCATCGGCGAAGCCGTTCGCGCGATTCGTCTCGGCGAGATGGACGCCTGCCTGGCTGGTGGAACCGAGGCCACGGTGACGGGGCTCTGTGTCGCCGGTTTCGCTCAGATGCGAGCCCTTTCGACGCGGAACGACGAGCCAGAGAAGGCGAGTCGCCCGTGGGACGAGGGGCGGGATGGGTTCGTGCTTGCCGAAGGAGCGGGCATGCTCGTGCTCGAAGAGTACGATGCCGCGAAGAAGCGTGGTGCGACGATCCTCGCTGAAGTGGCGGGTTATGGCGCGACGGCCGACGCGTATCACATGACCTCACCCGCGCCCGAAGGCGAAGGGGCTCAGCGCTCCATGCGCATGGCTCTCACAAACGCGAAGATGAATCCCTCGGACGTGGGCTACGTCAATGCCCACGCGACTTCCACGGGCGTCGGGGATGTCAATGAGCTCCTGGCGGCACGCGCAGTCTTCGGGGCTCACGCAACGGGCGGGCTCGCCATCTCCAGCACGAAGTCGATGACGGGTCACATGCTCGGTGCGGCCGGTGCGCTCGAAAGTGTCCTCTGCATCCAAGCCCTCGTGCGTGGAGTTTTCCCCCCAACCATCAATCTCGACAAGCCCATTGCGGAAACCGAGGGGCTCGATCTGGTGCCGGGGGCC
>JBNKGC010000081.1:0-23805 GCA_050289625.1 Polyangiaceae bacterium
TTGCATCGTCGAGCCGCCAACCTCGTGGTTCGGTTGCTCGCGCCCACGAGCATCATGCCCGACCAAGTCACCATCGCGTCGGGAGCCGTCGGCATTCTGGCCGGAATCGTGGTGGGAACGGCCTCCGCTCCCTGGCAGCTCGCTCTCGGCGCCGCAATCTTCTTTCTTTCGATCGTGCTCGACTGCAGCGACGGACAGCTCGCCCGACTCCGAGGCACCTCCAGCTTCGCGGGGCGCGCCTTGGACGGTTGGGTCGACGTCGTCAGCATCACCTCCATTTTCGTGGGTCAGTTCGCGTTCCTCCTGCGCCATGACGCCTCGGTCTGGGTCATGTTCGTCGTAGGCTCGGCCGCGGGGGCTGCCCTCAAGTGGCAAGCGCACCTGTACGACCACCTGAAGAACCTCTACCTCCTGAACACGGAGCCTCCGGACAAGGGCGCCGACGCCTACCCCAGTCTCGAAGCCATCGAGGCCGAACGTCAGCAGCACCTTCGCGCTGGTCGACGCTTCTATGCGGCAATCGTGAAGAGCTTCGCGACCTTCACCATCAATCAACGCAAGGCAGAGGCCAAGCGAGGCACGGAGCTCCGAGCGACGACGGACGCCGAGCGCAGCGCGTACCGCGAGGTCTATCGCGGCTACATGCGGGCGTGGACCTTCGACGGGGTCGGAACTCATCTCTTTCTCATGACGGCCGCGACGCTAGCGGCCATTTGGGACACGCGCGCTCCATTTTACGTGTGGGTCTTCTTCATCGGACCGATGAGCCTCTACACCCTAGTGCTGCTCGTCGGACGCCGCCGTCTGGACGAGCGTTACGATCACGCACGAGCCGGACTCCGCGCCGACGTCGCCTGAAGCGTTTCAAGCGACTCACCCGGCGACGGGGATCTTGAAGCAGACGGTCGTTCCCGAGCCCACTTCACTGGCGACTTCGATGCGCCCTCCGTGGCGCGCCTCGACGATGTGCCTCGCGATGCTGAGCCCTTGACCGGTTCCGCCCCCGGGGGGCTTGGTCGTAAAGAAGGGCTCGAACATGCGCCTCTGCACTCGCTCCTCGACGCCGGTGCCGTTGTCCTCGACTTGCACGACGACCAACGCGCCTTCCACACTCGTGCCCACCCGGATCTTTCCTTGACCGCTGCGCGCTTGCGCCTCGCTCAACGCCTGGGCGGCATTGACGACGAGGTTGACGACGACTTGACCGATTTCCTCCGGATGGCACCGGACCGGCGGAAGCTCCCCCAAACACGTTCGGAGAGTGGCCACGCGTTTGTAGCGACTTCTGGACACGAGGAGAGCGCTCTCCACGACCTCGTTCAGGTCGATGACCCGCTTGTTCGCCTCTCCCGGGTGAGCGAGTTGGCGCATCGCTCGGACGACCGAAGCGCAGCGTTCTAACCCCAGCATCGCCCGCCGGAGCGCCGCTCGGCTTTCCGACGAGCGGCGCCGCAAGTCGTCACCAGGAGTGCCCCTTTCGCTCAGGCCACCCGCCAAGGCGTCCAAGCTGCTCTGGACGAACTGCAGAGGGGTGGAGATCTCGTGCACCAGTCCAAACGCCAAACGCCCGAGGAGGTCTGTCTTTTGGAGGATGCGCACCTGCGCTTCCAGTGTCTCCTGGTTTGTCCGAGCCCGATCGAGCGCATCTCGGAGCCGGACGAGCTCCGCCTCGGGCGGCACCGGCCCCTCGCAAGGTGAGTCGGACGATTCGGGAACCACGAGACGGAGAACGGCTCCGCCTCTGCGGCGATAAGCGCGCCCGGCTCCGGTCCCGAGCGCGCCCCAACAGCAAAACTCACCGCAGGTGTGTCAGGCTGCAGCGCTTGCCCGACTCTGGCGCACCAGTCGCTCGATCCCCTCGCGCAGGCCGACCCGCGGCTCGTAGCCAAGCAGCGCTCTTGCGAGCGCGATGTCGGCGAGACAATCGCGCACATCCGTCGACCTCGCGGGCGCGAACTGCGGTGCGACGTCGCGTCCGACGACCGCACACGCAACCCGAGCCAGATCTCGCAGGTTGGTACCCACACCCGTCCCCACGTTGAAGATCCGACCGGCGATCGGCACGGGCGCACTGACCGACAGCAGGTTCGCTTCGACGACGTCGTCGACGTGCGTGAAGTCGCGCGTCTGCAGTCCGTCACCGTGGATGGTGGGAGCCTCCCCTCGGAGGAGCGCATCTACGAACGCGCTGACCACCGTCGCGTAGGGAGAGCTCGGGTCTCGTCTGCTCCCGAACACGTTGAAATACCTCAGACCGACGACTCCCAGTCCGTGACTTCGTGCAGCTGCCATACCCATCAACTCAGCAGCGCATCTGCTAGCCGCATAGGGGGAGCAGGGCTCGAGCAAGTCCGACTCCCGCGCCGGCACCCCTGGGTTGCGTCCATAGACGGCTGCGGTGGACGCGAGAACGACCTTCTCCACACGGTGCCTGCGAGCGGTGTCGAGCAGGCGGCCCACGGCAGTCGTATTGACCGCGTAGCAGTGCTCGGGGTCGTGGATGCTGAGCGGCACGCTCGCCACCGCAGCTTGGTGAAATACGTACCGGCACCCGCGGAGCGCGCGGTCCAGCGCACGGCGGTCGAGGATGGAATCCACCCGCAAGTCCGCCAGACCGTACGACAGATTGTCTCGACTTCCGCTCGACAGGTCGTCGAGAACCCGAACTTCGACTCCCAGATCGACGAGGCGGCGTACCAAGTGCGAGCCGATGAAGCCGGCTCCTCCCGTTACCAACGCTACGGCCCCCTCGAACTTCTCTCGAAACCGCTCGTTGCGAGCGACATCGCGTCCCGAATTCATCACTGTTCCCCCTGAATGGCGAGACTCCGGTCCCCTCGCCCCACCCGCACCGTGGAAGCGCCGAAGCTTCTGATCGTTTGGTTGTCCGCGACCCCAGAGAGGTCGCCCTGCTGAGACGTGTGCGAAAGTTCATCATCGCTCGCATTGCGCGGAAGTGGTTGATGAAAGCGCTTTACCTACCCGCGGCCGGAGCGAACTTCGGGCCCACCGACGGCAAAAGTCTGCCCCAACCAAAACGCGCACCGAACTGAGACGCCCCCGATGTGTCGCTTAACGCCGGACCGGGTCGGCCGTGTTCTTCAGTGCGGTTCGCCGCGGTCGGTATCCGTCCCGCGCGTCCGCGGGACTCGAGCGACACAGGGTAGACAGCACATGAACGAGATCGCCATCGATCGCATCGACGGAGTCAGCGTGGTTCGAATGCCGCACCGGGTGGACGTGGGCAATACGAAGACTTTTGTCGACACCCTCCGAGCGGAGATCGGCGAGCGCCGAACGAACATCGTGCTCGACCTGTCGAAAACGGAAACCATCGACTCGACGGCGCTGGGAGCGATCGTTCAAGTCTACCAGTCGCTCAGGGTGACCGAAGGCACCCTGGTCCTCGCCGGTGTCTCCGACGGGGTACAGCGAGTCTTCGCGATCACACGCCTCGATCGAGTCTTCAAGATGGTCGACAGCGTCGAAGAAGGGACCAAAGCAGCTTCCTGACAACCGCCACGCCCCCGGCATGCCAAACGACCAAGTTCTCGACACGCTCCGTCCAGAAGCGTGCTCCGTACTCGTGGTCGACGACACGTCTGCGAATCGTCGGCTTTACAGCAGCATTCTCAGCAAGGCTGGGTTTCACGTGCTCACCGCCGACGATGGCGATGTTGCGATCGAGGTGATGAATCGCGAAATCCCGTCGCTCGTTCTGCTGGATTTCATGATGCCTCGAATGAACGGTGTCGAGGTCCTTCGGCACATTCGAAACCACTTCCTCTTGTCTCACGTTCCGGTGGTCGTTCTGACGTCATCCACCTCACCTGACGACATCGACGCCGCACTCGAAGCGGGGGCCAACGACTACATCACCAAACCCGTGAACCCGCGGATCCTGCTCACTCGAGTAAAATCGATCATCCGGGCGAACCGCGATCGGGCCCAAGCCACCGCGGGACGCGAAATCGCGGCTTTGCGCGAAGAGCTGGAAGAAGCCTCACGGGTCCAACGCGCTCAACTCCCTCACGTTCCCGTGCGGTGGCACGATTGGCACGTCGTCGCCGCGGTGGTGCCGAGTGGACGTGTAGGCGGCGACGTATTCGACGTGGTGACCACGGACGACGAGCGCCTCGTCGCTTTCCTCCTCGATGTCTGCGGCCACGGCACAGCATCTGCCTTGGTGGCCGCAGAGACGCGCACCGAGTTCAAGAATCTCGTCGCCCAGCGGTCCATGGTGGAGTCGATCCAGGTCCTGAACGAGCGGATGGCGCGTCGAGAGACCGGTAAGTACTCCTGCGTCGCCGCCATCGAGGTGGAGGGAAATGCCGTGCGTATACTCAACGCGGGTCTGCCGCCCGTGATCGTGCTGCGCGACGGAGACGTGCTCGCTTCGGTCTCCGCCAGCGGCACGCCCGTCGGCATGTTCGCCGGCGCCTCCTACGAAGCGACTGCCCTCCCAGCTGAACCCGGTGACCGCATCGTTCTGCTCAGCGACGGACTGACCGAGCCGTTCGGATGGGCCGACGACTCGGTGAACGCGGTGCGGCGCCTCGGGCTGACTCGAATCACGGAACCGCTCGAACCCGAGTCTCTGATGGAGCGAATCCTCGCCCAAACAGCAGAAGACCTGGTCGGTCATCCCGACGACGCCACGGCCCTGATCTTGGATCTGACGGGGACGATGCACCACGAGCTCAACATCACGCCGCACCCGGAGGCGGTACGCTGCGCGGTTCAGTGGGTTCTCAGCAGAAAGCCCGACTGGGTGGACGCCGCCGAACTCGACCACGGCATGACCGAGGCTCTCACGAATGCAGTGCTCCATGGTGCGCTCGAGCTGAACTCGGAATCTCGATCCGGCGACGGCTACCTTCAGTACCTTTCCCAGGCGCACATTCGCGCCGAAGACCACTCCAGTCGCACCGTGCGTTTGACCCTGCTCGATCGGAATGACGGGTTTGGGGTACGCATCGGGTGGGACGGTGTTCCCTGCCCCGCCGAGTCCCGCGCCCCACCGAGCCAGGTCGATCCATTACGGTCCTCCGGTCTCGGCATGAGCATCATCTTCGCGCTGTTCGACCACGTGATCTGGGCCGAGGACGGCCTCAGCATGGAGCTCTGGCTCGACCGACGAGCGCAGCAAGGGCACTCGTCGCGGAACCGAAGCGAGTCCTGACGGACCCTGAACGTGAGCCAATCCCGCATCGTGCGCAGCGACGCCCCCGGGTGGCAAGGGCTTAAGCCGCAACCTCGACCCGCCGTCCAGCGAGGAAGGGCCTGCCCGAATCTGGGCTGATGGCTTGGTCCGGAGCGCCGCAGTTTGGACCTAACGAAGAATCCCGCGAGCACGCAACCCTGCGCCGACGATATGTCGACGGCTTCGGCGGTCGCGCCATCGACCATCATGGCTGACGTCACGCCGGTGAGCGTCGAGTCCGCGCCAGACACGTCGCCTCCGCGGACCCCCAGCCTCGGCGAAAGGTTGGGCCGCTATCTCTTGGAGGAGCAGCTCGGAAACGGCGGCATGGGCACCGTCTACAGAGCCCGCGACGAGCTGCTTCAGCGCGAGGTCGCCCTGAAGATGATCTCGCCGGAATACTACCAGCGAGACGCCGCCGCAGGTCTCCGCTTCCTTCGGGAGGCAGAGATCGTCGCCCGCCTCGACCACCCGAACATCATCGGGCTGCTCGACGCGGGTCTGGACTCTGGCGTTGCCTTCATGACTTTTCAGTACGTGTCGGGACCGAGCTTCTCCACACACCTGCGGCAGGTCGGTCCCCTGACGGAGATCGAAGCGGCCGAGCTCTTGCTCCCCGTCATCTCGGCGGTGGCCTACGCGCACGCGAAGGGCGTCGTCCATGGAGATCTCAAGCCGACGAACCTGATCCTCGGCCGCGACTACGTGGACCGCGTGACACCGCGAGTTCTGGATTTTGGCGTGAGTTTCTTTACGAGCGTCGAACCAGCGCTCGACCCAACCCGCAGGAAAGTGGCCGGAACGCCAGGTTACCTCGCCCCCGAATGGCTCAACCTGGGCGAACTCGACGCGCGCCTCGATTGCTTCTCACTCGGATGCATCCTGTACGAGTGCATCACGGGAAAGAGTCCTTTTTCCCACTGTCGTCGACTCTCGGAGGCGGCGGTCGCCGCGACGCATCGGGACTACGATCCGCCGAGCAAGCTGCAGCACGTCTCCACCCACGCGGACGAAATCGTCGGCCGCGCGCTGGCGCCGAATCCCGCCGAGCGGTACCGGAACGTGGTCGATCTGGGTCGAGATCTGCTCTCCCAGGCGTCGCCAGCGACACGCTTGCTCTGGCAGGATGAGTTCGGTTGGCCGAACTCATCCGGCACGGCTCCCGCGCGCGACAAATAGCGAGCGGCTCCCCGAAAGAGGAGCCGCTCTAACATACCCATGGAGAAACGTTGGGAGTTTGATTCGCTAGTGGGCCTCAGCCGCCCGATCCCTGTCGACGCTGGTAGGCGGGCGTGTCCCAGTCCGTGTCGACCTGCGACGGAAAGGTGATGCGCTCACGCACTGAGGGCGCGGGGGCCTGACCTTGAGTCGCCGCGATCTGAGGAGCGCTCGGAGCCGGACGACGCCCCGCGTAGGCCGGGACCTCGGACCGTGAGTGCACGGCCGCCTCCCTCGAGACGGGGACGCTGCTTTCCCGGCGAACGGGAGCACTGACGCTTCGAGCGGCCTCCGTCATGAGGCTCGCCTGTTCCGGAGCGCGATCGAAGCCGGTAGCGATGACCGTGACCTTCAGGGCATCGCCCATGCTCTCGTCGATGCTCGCACCAAAGATGATGTTCGCGTCCTCGTGAGCCTGTTCCTGGATCAGTGAAGCGGCTTCCTGGATCTCCCTCATTCGCATGTCGGCTCCGCCGACCACGTTGATCAGCACGCCCGTGGCGCCCTCGACGGAGATGTCGTCGAGCAACGGAGACGTCACCGCCTCCTCGGCCGCAATCCGAGCACGACCTTCGCCCTTCGCGCAGCCCGATCCCATGAGGGCTCGGCCCATGCCGGCCATCACGGTGGTGACATCGGCGAAGTCGACGTTGACGATGCCGTCCAGGGTGATCAGGTCGCTGATGCCGCGCACTGCCTGATACAGGACCTCATCAGCCTTGCGGAAAGCCTCCACGAAGGTGAGATCGTCGTCCGCAATCGTCATCAGCTTTTCATTGGGGATCGTGATCAGCGTATCGACGTGCTCGCTGAGCATCGCCAGGCCCGCTTCGGCACGACGCGACCGCTGGCGCCCTTCGAATCCAAAGGGCTTCGTCACGACACCCACGGTGAGGGCGCCCGCTTCGCGCGCGATCTGCGCGATGACCGGAGCCGCACCGGTGCCCGTACCACCACCCATTCCGGCGGTGACAAAAACCATGTCTGCGCCCTCGAGCGACTCCTTGAGTCGCTGGGCGTCCTCGAGCGCGGCCTTGCGTCCCCGCTCGGGGTCGGCGCCGGCTCCGAGTCCGCGCGTGACGCTGGCACCAATGTGCACGCGCTCCGCAGCGGAATTGGCGTTCAGCGCCTGAACGTCGGTGTTGACGCTCAGGAACTCGACGCCGTCCAGTCCGAAGTGAATCATCGTGTTGATGGCGTTGTTCCCTGAACCGCCAACTCCCACGACTTTGATTCGAGCTTGGTACTGGTCCGAATCGTCAGCAAACTCGATCGAAAAACTCATGATGTCCTCCCGGGTGCGGCTCGGAGCCGCACAGCCGTGTCGCGGGGGCTGCCTCTTCCCCCGAAATGCGACGCGGTCGTTCGTTTGTTCTCCAAAGGGTATCGATAAGAAAAGCGAAGCTGAGCGGCTCAGAATGCCGCTCGGAACCAATCGATGAAGCTACCGCGCTGGCGAGGAGCCGCGGGTTCCGCTTGACGCGTCACCTCGACATTCCCCTCCTCGGCGCGAGCATGGGCTTCGAACAGCTGCTGCGCACCGTAGCGCACCAGGCCGACGCCCGTGGCGTACTGCGGGCCCTGCACCAGCTGCACGAGGCCCTTCACGTCCACTGGAAAGCCCATTCGAACGGGCATCCCGAGGATTTCTTCGGCGCACTCGGCAACACCTTCCATGAGGTTGGCGCCCCCGGTGAGTACCGCTCCGGCGCTCACGCTGTCGAGCAAGCCGGTTTCCTCCATCCGACGACGAACCTCGTGGAAAATCTCCTCACAGCGGGGTTCGATGATGTCGCTCAAGAGCCGACGTGCAGCCCGACGAGGCGCATGCCCTCCGACTCCGGGAACTTCGATTTCCTCGTCATCGGCCACCATGCGACCGAGCGCGCAACCGTAGTTCCGCTTGAGGCGCTCCGCCTCGGCCATCGGCGTGCGAAGCCCCGCGGCCACATCACTCGTAATGTTGTTGCCGCCCACGGGCAGCACGCTGGTGTGAGCGATGCCACCGTCGGCGTAGAGGAGAACGTCGGTCGTTCCACCACCGATGTCGATGACAGCAACGCCGATTTCCTTCTCGTCGTCGCTAACGACCGCGTCCGCGCTGGCCAGAGGCTCGAGGACCACGTCCGCGACGTCGAGCCCGCAGCGCTCTACGCAGCGCACGACATTTTGAACGCAAGACGTGGCGGCGGTTACCAGGTTCACGCGGGCCTGGAGGCGAACGCCACTCATCCCGACCGGATCGCGAATCCCGTCCTGGTTGTCGACCACGTACTCGCGAGGCAGCACGTGGAGGATCATGCGATCGGCGTCCACCGGGATGGCCCGAGCACCCTCGAGCACCCTTTCCACGTCGGCGCGGGTCACTTCGCGTCCACTGATCGCACAGACCCCGTCGGAAGCAAGGCTGCGAATGTGGCTGCCGGCAACTCCGGCGTAGACGGTGTCGATTTCGACGCCGGCCATCGTTTGGGCGGCGTCGACCGCTTCGCGAATGGACCGCACGGTCCATTCGATGTTGCTGACGACACCCTTGCGGAGCCCTCGGCAAGGAACGTTGCCGACACCGAGCACCGTGATGCCGTCCGCGTCGACCTCACCCACGACCGCTGACACCTTGGTGGTGCCCAGGTCGAGGCCAACGATGATCTCGGGGGGAAGCGCGTGCGTGGTCATGTCTCTTCAGCTGCGAAAAATCGAAAAACTAGGTCCAAAGTCGGGCCAGAGTCGGGTGCGCTGGCTCGGGCTCTCGGAGGTTGGGCCGACGCTGCCACGCGTGCTTTGACGGGGCCAAATTTCGAACCGTACTCATCGCATCCTCACCACCACTCGCTCCGGGTGTGCGTCGTTGTCGAGGAACACCATGCCCGGTAGCGTCCCACGGGCTTGCGATCGCTCGACGACCCGCGCTGCCCGAAGGAGCTTCTGCTTCCAGGGGCCGGGCCCCAGGTGCAAGGCCATGCCCTGTTTGCCCACCGTGAGCGTCGCGCTCCCGCCTTCGCTCAAATGAACCTCCTGAGCAGGAAAGACGGCTCCCAGGGGAAGTCGTTCGTAGTGGCGAATCAGCTCGAGCGCCTCCGCCACCCCCTCCAGAGCGCGCTCCCGATCGCGGGCGAGCATCGCCGCCGTCACACCCGTTACCACGGGCAGATCGTACGGATCCCCCGTTTCGAGCTTCTTGAAGGGCTGCCCGGCGCGGGTCACCAGGAAGAGCTCTTCGCCCACGGCCAGAAGCGCCCCCGCTTCTCGCTCGCTGATCTCGACTCGCACCTGTCCCGGCAAGCGGCGCGTGATGCGCGCTTCCGCCACCCAGGGGCTTTCGACGAGGCGCCGTTCGGCCTCCGCCACGTCCAGAGCGAAAACGTTGTCTCCCCGCGCGATACCAGCCAGGCCGAGTACTTTGTCGGCTGACAGACGACGCAATCCGTCGACCTCGGCATCGACGATCGCAAAACGCGGCGTCGTCAGCGCGTAGCGATGGGCGGCCCAAGCCACGGCCCCCGACACCGCGAGAACGAGGGAAACTCCAGCGAGCACCTTCGTCCACGACCAGAGGCGAGAACCCCAGCTCGTCGTGCTTTCGACCGAAACAGAATCGTCGGCAAATGACGACTCTTCCGGCGCGACGGCTTCCTTCTTCGCTTTGCGCGTGCGTCGGTTGCTCACTCTTGCTCCTGCTGTCCGTGACCCAAGGCCCGAATGTCCGCAGCGACCGTACTCAAGACCCGGTTGATGTCCCCTGCGCCGAGGGTGATGACGACGTCCCCCGGGCGCGCACGGGTCGCTAGCTGGCGCGCGAGCTCCTCCCGATCCGAAAGGTAATCGACCGAGTGGTGGCCATGAGAGCGAATGGCCTCGGCCAAGCGCTCCGAGGTCACCCCCTCGATGGGAGATTCCCCGGCAGGATAGATGTCGGTGAGGAGCACCTCGTCGGCGTCGTTGAAGGCACGTGAGAAATCGTCGAACAGATGAGCCGTGCGCGTGTAGCGGTGCGGTTGAAACGCCACGAGCACCCGCTGGTCGAAGGCTCCGCGCGCCGCCGCGAGAGTGGCTCGGATCTCTGCCGGGTGGTGACCGTAGTCATCCACGAGGGTGACTCCCTCGGGCACGTCGACGACCGAGAAGCGACGCCCAACCCCGTGAAAAGTCGACAGCGCGTCTTTCATCACATCGAGGGGCACCTCCAGCTCGTCGGCGATGGCGATGGCCGCCAGCGTGTTCAGCACGTTGTGTCGCCCGGGCATCCGCACGAGAAACTCCCCGAGAGACTCTCCCCGGCGATGGGCCACGAAGCTGCTCATCACTCCCTGGGCGCGGACGGATCGCGCCGAATAGTCGGCTTGCGGACTGAGGCCGTAGGTCACGTGGCGCCGTTGGATCCTCGGAAGGAGATCCTGAACGTCGGGATGGTCCAAGCAGAGAACGGCCAATCCGTAAAATGGCACTTTTTCAATGAACTCGACGAACGCGTCCTTGAGGCGCTCGTGGGTACCGTAGAAATCCAAGTGCTCGGGATCGATGTTCGTCACCGCCGCGATCGTGGGCGAAAGGCGCAGGAACGAGCCATCGCTTTCGTCGGCCTCGGCGACGAGGAGATCGCCTGCCCCCAAGCGAGCGTTGCTCCCGAGGGCAGCCATCCGTCCACCCACGACCACGGTGGGATCGAACCCCGCCGCGCGCAGCACGGTCGCCACGAGGGACGTCGTCGTGGTTTTGCCGTGGGAACCCGCGATCGCCACGCCGTACTTGACCCGCATCAGCTCGGCCAGCATTTCCGCACGGGAAATCACCGGCACGCCCAGATGCCTCGCCTCGAGGATCTCCGGGTTTTCCGCTCGGATGGCACTCGAGTACACGACGACGTCGCTGCCGTGGACATTCTCCGCACGGTGCCCCAAATCGATCCGCACGCCCAGGCGGCGCAGGTTGCGCGTGTTCTCCCCGTCGCGGAGATCGGAGCCCGAGACGTCGAACTCGAGGGTCCGCAGGATTTCGGCGAGTCCGCTCATCCCGATCCCGCCGACACCGATGAAGTGCACGTGGCGCACGCGACCGCGAAACATCAGAGCACCTCCGCGATCAAGCGCTGATAGGGACCTCGAAAAGCCGCCGCCGAAGCTGGCTCGAGCCCTGCGAGGCCGAGCAGGTCGCGCGCGATCGCATCTGCCGCGTGCGGCCTTCCGAGGGCCGTTGCTGCGCGGGCCATGCGAGGCAAGGTGCCCGCGTCCTCCAACAGCGCTTCCAGCTCGGCCGTGAGGCGCTCAGTGCTGGCTTCTGCCGCCGGAATGCATACGGCAGCGCCTTCCTTCTGGAGGGCCTCGGCATTGATCCGTTGGTGGTCGCCGGCAGCGTACGGGTATGGCACGAGTAGGCTCGGGCGCCCGACAGCGCAGATCTCACTCACAGCGCCAGCACCCGAGCGCCCGACCACGAGTTGAGCCTCGCCGAGAGCCGCCGGCATGTCGTCGATGAAGGGAACCACCTCTGCCCAATCCGCGCCCAGCTCCGCATAGCGAGCTCGGACGTCGTCGGCGTGGACTCGGCCGCACTGGTGCACGACGCGCAACGGAGCTTTCACACGCGCGAGTGCACTCGGGAACGTTTCGTTCAACGTCTTCGCGCCCTGACTGCCTCCGAGAACGAGAACACGAAGCGGTCCGCTCCGTCGCGGGTACGGTCGTGGGTCGAAGCCCTGGCGAAGGGGGACACCGGTCGGCCTCACCGCGCTCGGCGAAAAGTGCGCCTCCGCCCCGCGAAACGCCGTGTACGCCCGCTGCACGAAGGGAGCGATGAGCTGGTTGGCGAGACCGATCACGCTGTTCGGTTCGGCCAACCCCACGGGGATCCCCAGGGTGCGGGCCGCGAGGGAAATGGGGCCGGCGGCATACCCGCCGATGGAGAACACCGCCGAGGCGCCGAGCTCACGCAGCAGCGCGCGCGACTCCGGGAGGGTTCGAAGTGCCCTGACGACCCCGCGGACGGCGCCAGAAACGCCGCCCCCTCGAATCGGAAGCACCTCGAGCAGCTCGAGCTCGAACCCCTCCTCGGGCACGACCCGCTTTTCCATCCCTCGCTCGGTTCCCACGAAAACGAGGCGCAGATCGGGCCGCAAACGCCGCAAAGCATGGGCCACGGCGATCATGGGAAAAACGTGACCTCCAGTTCCTCCCCCTGCCATGACGATCGTGGCGCTCATTTGGTCTTCTCCGCACGCCCCTTCTTGGGACCGCGCTTCTTCCGCGAGGGTTCCGACGCGGGTTCTGAATCTTCGGTCTCGCCTCCGCCCGATGCCGACGCGATGACCGCCGAAACTTCCGGCGCCGGCCCAGGGGAAATCGCTCGAGGAGCGTACCCGAGGCGGGGTCGCGAAATGTTCAGCAGCACTCCCATAGCGGCTGCACTGACCAAAAGCGAGGAGCCACCGTAACTGATGAACGGCAACGTCAGCCCCTTCGTGGGAAGCATCGCCATGGCGACCGACATGTTCACGAGCGCTTGCACCCCGAACAGCATCGAAAGACCGAAAGCCACGTAGGAGCCGTATTCGTCGTCTGCGTTCAGAGCGATCCGCACGCCGCGCGCCACGATGACCAGGTAGATCGCGCAGAGGCCGACAATCCCGACGAACCCCAGTTCTTCGCCGATGATGGCCGAAATGAAGTCCGTATGCGACTCGGGCAGGTAGAGCACCTGAAGCCCCTTGCCGAGTCCCATGCCCGTGACCTCACCCGAACCGAAGCTCATCACCGACTGGAAGGGTTGGTAGGCCAAGTCCTGCCGGTGCTCGGCCATGTTGAACCACGCCAACATGCGCTCCCAGCGGTAGGCGGTGAAGCGGACGGCCCACACCGCAAACCCTGCGCCGATCATCAACGCACCGAGCAGGTACCCGAGACGAGCGCCCGCCACGAACAGGAGGGAAAACGTGAGGAAGAGCAAAACCGCCGCGCCGCCGAAGTCCGGCTGGGCCATGCAGAGCAGTACGAGCGCGCCTGCCATCAAGAAATGAGGCAGCATGCCGATCGAAAAGCTCTTCACCTTCTCCCGCTTCTTTTCCAGGGAGTAACCGAGCCACAAGACGAGGGCGACCTTGGCAGCCTCCGAAGGCTGAACGTGGATGGGCCCCAGGCGAAGCCAGCGAGCTGCACCGCCCCCCGTGTGTCCGAAGCCGGCGACGCTGAGGATCATCAGCCCCGTGACTGCGCCGAGGATCAAATACGTGAGCAGGCGAAACTTGTGGTAGTCGAAGCGCGACGTCAGGAACATCAAGCCGAGCGCCGCCACGGCAAACACGGAGTGGCGCTTGAGGAAGTGGTGGGGATCCTTGAAGTCCGCCGTGGCCTCGACGACGCTGGCGCTGTAGACCATCACGACCCCGAACCCGAGCAGGAGCACCACGACCGCTGCCAGACCGACATCCATCGCGCCCACGCGCGGTCCGCGAGCAAACAGGTCCTTGACGAGCTTCTTCATGCTCCCTCCTCGTCAGCCAGGCGTGCCGCCAGGTGCTCAACCGCGTCGGAGAATCGGTCTCCTCGCTCGGCAAAGCTCTTGAACATGTCGAGACTCGAACAAGCCGGGCTGAGCAGCACCGCATCACCTGGCCGCGCCAGCCGGAAGGCTCGCTCCACGGCCCCGCCCATGCTGCGAGCGATCTCCACGGGCACGACTCCGGAAACGGCGCGTGAAATGCGGGTGGCGGCTTCCCCCATCACCACCACGGCTCGTCCCTTTTTCTTCAGTGCCTCGACCAAGGGTTCGTACGAGCCCATCTTGTCACGGCCCCCCGCAACCAGGACGCCCTTGCTCTCGGTAAGGCCAGCGAGCGCCGTGACCGCCGCACCCACGTTCGTCGCCTTCGAATCGTCGTAGAAGTTCACGCCTCGGATGCGCCCGACCAAAGCCATCCGATGCGGCAGGGCGCGGAAGCGACGGAGCCCCTCGCGAACGCCTTCGGAGGACACGCCGAGCGCGTCGGCCGCAGCGATGGCCGCCGCCGCATTCCAATAGTTGTGGCGCCCGAAGAGGTCGGCCTCTCCGAGATCGAAGCGCTCACCGCTGGCCCGCACGACGACCTCGTGCCCGTGGACAGCGAAGTCGCCGTCGTCACCGAAGGTCACGACCCTGCCTCGACCGCGGCGCGCCTGGGTCAGGCACTGGGTGTCACCGTGAGGTACGACCGCAACGTCGCTCTCTTGCTGATTCTCGAAGGCGTTGCCCTTGGCCTGAGCGTAAGCCGCATAGCTCGGGTAACGATCGAGGTGATCCTCGCTCACGTTCAAGAGCACGCTGACTCGCGGGCGAAACGTGGGGACGCGTTCCATTTGGAAGCTCGACACCTCGAACACGACCACGTCGAGCTCCTGACCGACGGCTTCACACGCTGGATCGCCGAGGTTTCCGCCGACGAAGGTGTGCCTCTCTTCGGCCTCCAGCAAGTGTCCAAGGAGCACGGTCGTCGTGCTCTTGCCGTTCGTGCCACCTACCGCGGCGATCGGCACGTCGATGAATCGGCTCGCCAACTCGACCTCGCCGATGACCTCGACTCCAGAAACCTCTGCGAGCTGCAAGTCGGGGAAGTTGGGCACGCCGGGAGAAACGACCACCAGATCGGCCTCCGCGAAGTCGACCCCCTCGTGTCCCCCGGTCACGAGCTTGGCCCCGAGCTTCTTCACCGAAGGAGGGAGCTTCTCCAGCGGCTCACGATCGGTTGCCACCACCTCGGCCCCCTTCTCGAGGCAGAGGCGCGCAGCGGACAGGCCGCTCTTGCCCAATCCGACAACGATGACTCGCTTTCCCGACAGTTCCATGGCTCACCGCACTTTCATCGAAGCCAGCGCTACGAGGGCCAAGAGAAAGGACACGATCCAGAAGCGCACGATGATCCGCGGCTCCGGCCACCCCTTCTGTTCGAAGTGGTGGTGAAGCGGTGCCATCAAGAAAACGCGGCGACCGAAAAGCTTGAACGAAACGACCTGCGTGATGACGCTGACCGCCTCGAGCACGAAAATCCCACCGAGGATGACGCTGAGGAGCTCGTTCTTCGTGAGAAGGGCGAGCATGCCCAGCCCACCACCCAGCGCGAGCGACCCGACGTCGCCCATGAAGACCTGCGCCGGGTAGGTGTTGTACCAGAGAAAGCCGATGCCCGCGCCGATGGTCGCCGCAGCGAACACGCTCAGGTCAGCCATTTCCGGAATCCCGGCGATGTCGAGGTACCCGGCAAGCGGCTGGCCGAACAGCACGGATCCGGCGATGTAGGCCCAGAGCAAGTACGTCGCCGACGTGACCATCACCGGGCCGATGGCCAACCCATCCAACCCGTCGGTCAAGTTGACGGCGTTGCTCGTGCCCACCACCACGATGACCGCAAAGATCAGGTAGAGCGACGGAGGCAGCTCGATCGGGTGCTTGTCGAAGGCAACGAAGGGGATGCTCAGGCGATAGCGAATCTCGAGCCAGCCCTCGGGTAGCCCTTCGGATCCGTAAAAGAGATACCCGCACGCCAAGCCCGCGATGATGAATTGCCCGAGCAACTTGTAGCGCCCCGGAAGGCCTCGGGTGTTCTTCCCTTCGACCTTCAGGCGATCGTCGATGTAGCCGATCAAGCCGTACCCGGCGGTAACCCCCGTCGTGAGCAGGACGAAGACGTTGCTGACGTTGCCCCAAAGCACCGTGGGCAACAGCGAACTCAGCAGGATCAACGACCCACCCATGGTGGGCGTCCCGGCCTTGCTGAGATGGGACTGGGGGCCCTCCTCGCGAATGATCTGACTGATCTGCTTACCTCGGAGCTTTTGGATGAACCAAGGCGCGATCATGAAGCTAATCACCATGGCCGTGATGACCGCCATGATGATTCGAAACGGAGTGTAGCGAAGCACGTTGAGCACGCCGGCCCAACCAAAGTCGTCACTCAAGGGGTACAGAAGCTCGTAAATCATCTGCTCCTCCCGCGCCCCTGAACGAGTCCTTCGACGACTCGCTCCGCGCGTACCCCCCGGGATGCCTTCACCAGCGCCACGTCCCGAGGAGCGAGGCGTTCCAAAACGGGCGCAACCGCGAGCTCGGACTCGGCGAAAAACCAACTCGGGACGCCGCCGGCCCGAGACGCGTCGGCCAAGACGCTCGCGTCCCCGCCTACGGCAAACACTCCGTCGGCTTCACACTGCGCAACGAAATCGCCGATCTTGCGGTGTTCCGCTTTCGACTGTGGACCGAGCTCGCGCATCTCACCGAGCACGAGCCACAGACGCCCGCCTCGAGCTTTGGCGATTTCGCGAGCGGTCTCGATGCTCTTCCTGACGCTGACGGGATTGGCGTTGTAACTGTCGTCGACCACAACCGCGCCGTCGGCGAGCTCGATGAAGCTCAGACGTCCAGGTTCCCCCACCTGCCTGAACGCTCGGCTCAGTGATTCACCCTCGACCTCGGCGCCGGTCAGGCACTCGGCCACGGCAAGAGCAGCCGTCGCAGCCAACGCCCCCGGCTCCCCCAGGAGCGGGCACTGGAAGGTCACAGCTCTACCGTGCGGACACCTCACCGTGATTTCGCTCGGTCCGATCCCCGAGCGAGCGACGACGCGATACCCACACTCCTCACCGAGCCCATAGGTCAGTCGGGTCGTTGCCGGTGAGCGCGCTGCCTGACGCGCCGCGCGGAAGTCATCCCCGTTGGCAACTGCCGTCGCGACAGGCGAAAGTGCCGCAAGCAGGGCGCCTTCCTCTTCCTCGATGGAATCGAGATCACCGAGGCCCTCGCTATGCTCGAGATCGACGAGAGTGAGGACGCCGAGATCGGACTGGGCCACCTCGGCGAGCGCAGCGACCTCACCGATTTGATTCGTCCCCACCTCGAGCACGCAGAGGTCGTGCGCCTCCGTCACGGAGAGAAGCATCATCGGCAGGCCGATGCGGTTGTTCAGGTTTCCCCGCGTCGCCAGCACCTTTCCGGGACGGAGCTCCCCGAGCAGTGCCTCGATGGTGGATCGGGTCGTCGTCTTCCCGGCGCTGCCCGCGATGGTCACCACTCGGCCGCCCCAGCGACGGCGGTGCTCGGCCGCGATTCGTCCGAGCGCGTCGAGAGTCGAAGGAACCACGATCACGGCCGGCTCGACTCCCGCTTCGAACACGCTCGTGGGCTCCTCCTCCACGACGAGGCAAGCCGCACCGGCCCGTACTGCCTCATCCAGGAGCCGGTGGGCGTCGAACCGAGCCCCGCGCAGGGCGACGAACGCCTTACCAGACAGGTCCCCGCGTGTGTCGGTCGAAACGCCGCGCACCGTTTGCACCCTGCCCGCGCGAACGACATCGCCGCCGGTGGCGAGGGCGAGTGCGTCAATGGTGAACTCGGCGCGGTTTTGGGGGATCGGCGTCGCCATCAGCCGCGCCCTCCACGCCGCTCGGCGAGCGCACGTCGAGCTTCTTCCCGGTCGTCGAAGTCGAGAACCTGATCTCCCACAAGCTGATAGGTCTCGTGACCCTTACCAGCCACCAGGACCAGATCCCCAGGCTTCGCCTCAGCGATGCTTCGGGCGATGGCCTTGCGGCGGTCCACCTCGACGAGCACGTTGCCTGAGGCATCTGCCACACCCGGCAAGATGTCGGAAATGATCGATTCCGGGTCCTCGGAACGGGGGTTGTCGCTCGTGAGCACCACACGCTGGGCCACGCCGGCCGCGGCTAGGCCCATGAGCGGTCGCTTGCCACGATCCCGATCGCCACCGCACCCGAACACGCACACCAGATCGCCATCCGTGAGGTCGCGTACCGCATCCAAAGCGCGCCTGAGCGCGTCGGGCGTGTGTGCGTAGTCGACCAACACGGTAATGTCGTCGTCCGGACCATCGCACCGCTCGAGACGTCCCGGAACGCCCGGGGCGGACTCGAGCGCCCGAGCCGCCCGAGCCGGCTCGTGACCGAGGGCCACGAGGCAACCGAGGGCCAGGAGAAGGTTGTCGAGGTTGTGCCATCCGACCAACTTCGACGAGAAGTCAATCGAGTCCTCCCTCACGCGAACCTTCGCGCGAAGCCCGCTGCGGGACTGGGTGATCTCCTCACAAGCGATGGTCGCGGGGCGCTCCGTGCCACCGGTTCGGCTGACGGTAATGGCATCAGGAATCCCCGCGGCGACTTCGGCGCCGAAGGCGTCATCCACGTTGATGACGCTGAACTGCGGCGAGTAGTCCGCGAACAGGCGCCGTTTGGCGGCCGCGTAGGCCTCCATCGTCTCGTGGTAGTCCAGGTGATCCTGACTGAGGTTGCTCAAGGCCCCCACAAAGAAACGCAGGCCACGCACGCGCCCTTGCTCGAGCGCGTGACTCGAAACCTCCATCACGAAGGAGCTCGCCCCCTCGGCTCGCGCTCGGGCGACGAAGCGGGCGAGGTCGTCTCCCTGCGGAGTCGTCAGGGTTTCTTCCTCCAAGCGACCCGCGATGGTGAAGCCCAGCGTTCCGAGTCGCGCGGGAGTATCCCCCAGAACCGTCAAGGCATGTTCGAGGAGAAAGGCGGTGGTGGTCTTGCCGTTCGTCCCGGTGATGCCGACGACGCGAAGCGCTTCCGACGGTTTCCCGTGGACCGAGTGGGCAGCAAGCGCCGTTGCCAGACTCAAATCGTCCACCTCGAGGAGCGGGCAATCCGCTTCGACGGTACCTCGCTCGCAAAGCACGGCCACCGCTCCTCGATCCAGCGCTTCCGGCACGAGGGCCGTGCCGTCGACGACTTTCCCCCGACGTGCCACGAAGAGAGCTCCTGGACGAATCCGACGCGAGTCCTGCGTCACGTCGACCAGAGCGACGTTTCCATCCCCGCGCACACGCGCGTGGGTACCCGAAAGCTCCTTTTCGAGCTGGCTGAGCGTCACGACGGGAATGGGGCGGGTCATCGCGTTCATGAAGCCGGTTTGAAGACGAGCTTTACGGGGGCGCCGCGCTGGACGATCGCTCCCGGCGCGGGCTCTTGCCGAGTGAGAAGGCCAGTGCCTTCGATCTGGGGCTCGACCCCGAGCTCGACGGCTTCGCGGAGGGCCGAGCGAAGTGGGTAGCCGATCATGTTGGGGAGGCGAACCTGACCCTGTCCGACGGTTCCCCCCGACTGAATCTCCTGGATGTCGGGGGACTCGCCACGCATCTGCGCGAGGATGGCGTGCGTGGCATGCGCCGGATCGGCGCGACTGGCGAGCTCCTTCAAATCAGCAGCCTTGGTTCCACGCGGTGTGAGCCCCTTGTACCGCAGCACCATCTCACCGATTCGGCGAAACACGGGAGCAGCGACGTTTCCGCCCGCGTGGTCGATTCGCGGGGAATCGACCGTGACGACGATCGCCACCACCGGGTCTTTCGCGGGGAGGAAGCCCATGAACGAGGCCACGTAGTCGTCCAGCGAGTAGCGCCCCGTTTTCGGATCGGTCTTTTGGGCGGTCGCGGTCTTTCCTGCCACCTGGTAGCCGTCGATGTCCGCTTCGGTACCGGTCCCGCCGCCTTCCGTGACCGCAACGAGCATCTCAGCGACCTGGCGCGCCACCTTCTTGCTCACCACTCGACGTCGGGGCCGCGGCGCGGCCTGCCGAACGAGTTCTCCACCCGCCGTGGTGACCTTGCGAACGAGAACGGGCTCGAGAAGCTCGCCGCCGTTGGCGATCGCGGCCGTCGCCATCGCGAGCTGGAGATTCGTCACGCTGATGCCCTGACCAAAAGCGGCGGATGCCGTTTCCACCTGGACCCACGGGCGCCCTCGCGGACGCAGGGTACCGGACGATTCACCCGGCAGCGGCACTCCCGTCTCTTGGCCAAACCCGAAACGGCGGAAGGCCTCGTACAGTTTCTCGCCTCCGAGCCCGAGACCAATTTTCGCAGAGCAGATGTTCGACGATTGGGCGAGAACCTGGGAAATTGGCAACCACTCGGCGGGATGCGTGTCGCGGATGACGACGTTGTCGACCGCCATCGTGCCCTTCTCACAGAAGAGCTTTTGCGTCGGCTGAATCGTCCCGCTCGAAAGTCCCGCAGCCACCGTGAAGATCTTCATGGTGGAGCCCGGCTCGAAGGCGTCCGTCACCGCACGGTTCCTCCGTTGGTTCGCGGAGCTTTCCGTGTAGTCGTTGGGGTTGTAACCAGGCCAGCTGGCCATTGCGAGAATCTCACCGGTCTTCGGATCCACCACGATGGCGGAGGCACCCTCCGCTTCGAAGGTCCGCGCGACGTTTGCGATCTCGCGCTCCGCAGTGTGCTGGATCCCCTGATCGATGGTGAGGTAGAGATTGTGACCCGCCAGCACCTGATCGTCGGCAATCCCCTCGGAGAAGATCAGCCGCCCCGAGCGATCCCGAAGCCCGCGAAGACGATCGGCTTGCCCTTCGAGCTCCTTGTTCAGAGAGTACTCTAGACCGTCCTTACCCTTGCCGTCCGGTGCCACGAATCCGAGGAGCGGTGCCCCGAGCTCGCGGCGTGGGTAGAAGCGCTTGCCTTCCCCCTCCACCATGAGCCCGCGGATGCGTTCGGATCCGTCCGCGCCAGTCGACAGCTTCCGAACCGCTTCCGCCTGCTCTGCGCTCACGCGGCGGCGCAGCCAGGTCCAGCGTCGTTTCGCCAGAATCTTTCGCTCTACCCGAGCAGGATCGAGAGACAACGCCTTCGCAATGCGATTGGCGGCGTCGCGCGCGACCAAAGGAACCTTCTGGGAAGGAACGCCCCGGAGTAGCTCCACGGCATCGAGGCTGACGCTCGGTACCTCCACGGTCACCGCCATGGCGCTGCCATTCCGATCGTAGACCAGCCCACGCTTCGGCTGCACGCGCAGGCGGCGCTGGCGCTGCTTTTCGGCAAGCTCACGCCAATGCGGACCGTCCACGACCATCAGATCGAAACCAGCCGACACAACGAGGCCGAGCCCGAGACCGAGGATGCCGCACAGCACACCCATGCGGGTTCGAATCCACTTGCCCTGCTCGGTGCGAATCCGGTTCACGGACGTCCCCCACGCTCACCCGGCGCCTGGTTTTCTGCTACCGAATCGAGCCCGTCGTCTCCCCCGATCTCGGGCTCCGGCCCCGCGGAAAGAATTCGCTCGGGGCTCGGCTCTTCCATCCCGAGGAGCGTGCGACCGACCAAGTCGACCCGCTCGGGCGTTTCATGAGCCGACAGCTCCAGCTCCAGCACCCGCTTCACTTCGCGCAAGCGAGCCACCTCGGCGTGCGCCTTGCCCAGCCGATAACCGAGCTCGATCGAGCGAACCCGAACCGCCAAGTAGAAGATGAACGCCGCCGTCGCGGCCGCGACCGCGATGGTCCAGAGGACCAAGAACGCATTCGCACGGCGATCGTCCAGACGAGCCACTAGCACTGCCCTCCATCACCTCGACGCACCTGGCTGTTCGGGTCAGGCACCATCGAAGTCAATCTCCTCGTCCGGCTCGCCTCCGCGAGCGGGTCCAGCCATGGGCAAGCGCCGAGCCACCCGAAGCTTCGCACTTCGAGAGCGCGGGTTTTCACTCTGCTCCTCGTCGGATGGCACCTGAGGCTTTCTGGTCACGCGCTCCCAAACGCCTTTGTTCAAGAAGGCGCGCTTGACGAGACGATCCTCGAGCGAATGAAAGCTGATGCAGGCAATCGTGCCTCCCGCCTTCACGACTCGACCGGCGGCATCGAGCAAGAAGGACAGTTCGTCGAGCTCTCGATTGACCGCGAGGCGTAGCGCCTGAAAGGTCCGCGTGGCCGGATCGATGCCCCCGACGCGACGAGGACCGACGGCACGGACGATGGCTCGACGAAGATCCGTCGTCGTCTCGAGCTCCCCTGCCTCGTCAGCCTGCTTGATGCAACGAGCCACCCGACGAGAACGTCGCTCTTCACCGAGCTGGTAGATGATGTCGGCTAGCTCGTCCTGCGAAACCCTTGCGATGAGCTCCCGTGCGGTCTCTCCCGACGTGGGGTCCATGCGCATGTCGAGAGGCCCCTCCTTGCGAAAGCTCATGCCCCGCTCGGCCTCGTCGAGTTGAGGTGAGCTCACCCCGAGGTCGGCCATCAGCCCGTCAACCTTGGTGAGCCCAAGTCGCTCGAGGATTTGCTCCAGGTCGGAGAATCGACCCTGTACGACTCGCGCGCTGTCCCCGAACGGCGCGAGGCGCTCGGACGCAGCTTCGATTGCGCGCGGGTCTCGGTCGCAAGCGATGACGCGCGCGCCCGGAGCAGCCTCCAGAAGGGCGGCTGAATGCCCCCCCCCACCGGCGGTGACGTCCACGTAGACCCCACCCGCCCGCGGAGCGAGCGCTCTCACAACTTCATCACGGAAGACCGTGATGTGCTGAAACTCGTTGGGTGCTTCGAAGGCCGGCATGGTCATATTCTGATCTGCTCCAGTACGGCCTGCTTGAAGGCTTCCTCGTCCTCCGCAGGAATCGTGCACGCTTCCTCCCAGCGCTTGGCCGCCCAGAGCTCGAGATGGCGCCCCATGCCAGCCCACAGAGCCTCTTTGTCGAGGTACGCCTTTTCGCGTAGGTGGTTCGGCACGAGAACGCGTCCCGCCTTGTCCAGATCGCATTCGACAGCCGCCGAAACATAGAGGCGGCGGAATCGAACGATGTTCGGGTCCATGCTGGGAAGCTCGGCGACTTTCGCTTCGAACTCCTCCCAGGCGCGCATCGGGTACAGGTGCAAGCAAGGGTCGAAAAGCGCTGGCGTGAGCACGAACCGCGCATCCCCACTAGCCAACAACGAGTCGCGAAACCGCGCCGGGAGGCTGATCCGCCCTTTTGCGTCGACCGAGTGTTGGAACTGACCGCGGAACATCGCCGTGCGACCCAAAGATTCACACAGATTGGGAGAGTGCAACACGATGCCCCACTTCGTCCCACTGCACGGCGAAGCTACGGTTCTTCGGAGATCCCGTCAACAACGGAGAGCAGCCCAATCCTTGAGGAAATCCTTGAGGTTTCGCTTCCCCGAACACCCACATGCTCGCGTGTGCAGTATTCGAATCCCGGGCTGAACCGAGGCTCCCTTGGATTTCGACGCGCAAGAACCCCACCGGTCACCGAAGGGGGGAATCGAGAAGGCGAATCGGCGCTCAGGAGCGACCCAGGTGCAGCGTGGCGATGAACAGGATCGTCGCCACGGCGAGAGGAACGAGCTGGAGAACGATCAAGGTCGAGTGAGCCATGCCCGTCCCGTTCGCAAGCCGCATGCCGAGGTGTTTACCTTGTATTTTCCGATAGTTGTAGACAATGCACATGGAACGAACGTGTCCAACGAACCACGCATCGCCGCCCGCGGACGCCTCTTCGAACGCCTACCGCGACCTGGACTTGGGCTCGATGCGGGCAGCCCATGAGCTGGTCGAGATTCTCCGCCGCGAGCAGGAGCGGTTCGCAGGGGACGAAGCTTCGATCGGC
>JBNKGC010000082.1:0-23685 GCA_050289625.1 Polyangiaceae bacterium
CCGCCGAGCAGGCCCGCGACACCTTGCTCGCGGCGCAGACCCAGGGGCGGCCCTTCGATCTGGTCTTGAGCCACTGGGGCACCGGCGAGGTCGCGGACTTTCGTGGGGAGCGGCTCGCCAATGGACCGCGGCTGCTCGCCGTCGTGAGCGTGGTGTGGCTGGGAGCAGGCTGTGCGAGTTCTCGAGGCGCCGCCAAGTTCCGGGGGACGTCTGAGCCTCCCCGGGCGCAGGCGCGCGTGCTTGCTGAGTCGACGCATCTGCCACTGGATTTTCGCCTGATCGGAAGCGTCTCTGCGGAGTGCACTCTCACTGAGGGCCGGGAAACGATCGACGACGAGTGGTTGAGTGACGTGGATTGCACCGAGTGGCGCCTGGGAACGGCCCTCCGCGAAGAGGCGGCCCGCAACGGCGGGGATCTGCTCGTGGGTCGGCGTTGCCATTCTCGCCGCCGCAGGAGCGAGCGCATCGTTCGATGCACGAGCAGCGTCGCCCGGCGCGAGGGGCCCCTGACGAGTGCCGGAGTCGGCAGCGTCGACACCGCCGAACGTTCCCGGTTGCTCGATGATCCGAGCGGACTGGAAGCGTGGCGGATTCGAGTCGACTTCGAGCCGGAAGACGTCCCGACGGCACGCGCACCGCGGCGCGCCGACCTGGTGAAGGAGACTACCCACATGCCGATCGGTGCGCGCAAGCTGGGAGAGCTCACCGCTCGCTGCGACGATCCCCCCTGCAAGCTCGATTCGGTGCGCGCCGGAGTTCGGGTTGCGGCTGGCCGCCTCGGGGCCAGCCACGTCGTCGGTGTGCGGTGCCTGGACACTGGGGATGACCCGAGCTGTGTGGGAACGGCGGGGGTCCTTCCGAGTGACGATTCGCTGCCTGGGGCCCCCGACGCGTCGCCTTCGGTGGCGATGGGAAGCGAAGGCGCTAGCGCAGCGGCGGCGGAGCCCGCCCGGACCGAACACGAGAACAGATGACTCGAGGCGCACCGTCCCTTCAAGTGCTCCTGGTCGTCGCTGCCACGCTCGTCACGGCTGTTTCGTGTAGTTCAAGCGAGAGCTCTGGAACGTCGTCGCCTTGCGGAGAGCAGGAGGCTGGCCTCCCCACCGAAGCGGAGTGCCTGCAAAGCGTGTCCGGGCGAGTCCTCGATGAAACTGGAAGCCCTGTCCCGGAGCTCGACGTCACGGTGTGCGGTCCGATCTGCTTTCGAAGCCGCACGGCAGGAGACGGGGTGTTCGCGGTGGAAGTGGGGCGTTACGTGATTGTCTCGGAGTACTCGGTGCAGCCGCATGGGCGACCGGATCGCTCGACCTTCTACTACCCACTGGGGGACACCCTCCCCGAACCGAACCTCGACGTGGGTGACCTCCGAGTGGTGCCTTTCGAAGCGGCGAGTGAACCGCTCGTGATCAAGTTGGATGACGCGGGCGCTCCTGCGCAGAGCGCGACGTCGGGGGGGATAACCCTCGGCGTGCCCGAGGGGACGTCGCTCGTGCTCGACGTGAACGACGCATTTCTCGGAGACGAAGGGAAACGTTTTCGTGCAACTCGCGTGGATGACGCTCTCGTCGCTGAGTTCGCGCCGGAGCTCGATGCTCGGTATGTGTACGCGCTGGGGCCGTTCGAAGCGGAATTTCGCATCGAAGGCACGCGCGACCCGTCGTTGGCGACCCTGAGCTTCGACAACGATGGATCGCTGCCTCCGGGTGAGGAGCTGGAGGTGCTCGCTCTCGGGACCTACCTCGATCCGCAGTGGCTGACTCCTGCCCGCTTCGAATCGGTAGGTACGGCTCGCGTGAGTGGTGACGGCTCGAAGATCGAAATGACCAGGTCGACGGGGATTCGCTGGATCACTTGGGTGGCCTTGCGGTAGGCGACACGGTAGCGATGGATCAGTCAATGCCAGAGCTGCGTTTCGTATCCGGCACCCTGGAGCTCGCGGGGCTCCGCACGGACGCAGAACTCCCGAGGGCGTGGCAATGGGACGACAGAACCGCTTGCTTTCGCGCCCCCGCCATCGAGTATGCGTCGCTGATCCGCTGGCTTCATGAGCGCGGAACGACCGTTCACGACCAGGCTCGCGCCTACGAGGAGCTTGGCGTGGGACTGCTCGCCTCCCGGGCTCCTCGACCATTTCAAGCCGAGGCGTTGAAGGCGTGGAAGAAGGCGAAGAGTCGCGGCGTCGTGGTGTTGCCGACCGGATCGGGGAAGAGCCATGTGGCCGTCATGGCGATCGCCGACCGCAAGCGGAGCGCGCTCGTCGTGGCACCCACGCTGGACTTGGTGCGCCAGTGGTACGATCTCTTGCGTACGAGCTTCGGAACGGAGGTGGGTCTCGTTGGGGGCGGGGAGTATGATGTCCGGCCGCTCACGGTCACGACGTACGATTCGGCGTACGCCCACATGGAGAACTTCGGTGCGCGATTCGGGCTCGTCGTGTTCGACGAATGCCACCACTTGCCCGGCGATACCTACGGACTCGCTGCCAAGCTGAGTTTGGCACCGTTTCGCCTGGGCCTGACGGCCACTCCCGAGCGCGCCGACGGGCGCGAGGCCGATCTCGACGAGTTGATCGGTCCGGTTGCCTACCGCAAGGACATCCGAGAGCTCTCGGGCGACTACCTCGCCGAGTACGACACTCAGCGGGTCGTCATCGATCTGACCGAGGAGGAGCGCCGCGAATACGATGAGGCGCGAAGCATTTATCTCGGATTCGTGCGGCAACAGGGGATCCGGATGGGGAGCCCTCGCGGGTTCAATGATTTCATCATGCGGGCCTCCAGGAGCCCCGCCGGACAGCGGGCACTTGCGGCCTATCGCAAGCAGCGGGAGCTCGCCTTTGCCGCAACGGGCAAGCTCGCCTATCTGGAGCACCTTCTCGGTCGGCACCGGAAGGATCGCACGATCGTCTTCACGCAGGATAACGCCACGGCCTATGCCATCAGCCGGCGCTTCCTGGTCCCGGTGATCACTCACCAGACGAAGGTGCGGGAGCGGAGTGACGTGCTCGAGGGGTTCTCGTCGGGACGCTTTGGTGCAATCGTGACCTCGAAGGTTCTCAACGAAGGGGTCGACGTTCCGGATGCCAACGTAGCCGTGGTGATCAGCGGGAGTGGCTCGGTGCGTGAGCATGTGCAGCGACTCGGTCGCATATTGCGGCGGCAGGCGGACAAGCGGGCGCTTCTCTACGAACTGGTCTCGGCCGGTACCAGCGAGACGTACACGAGTGAGCGGCGCCGCGAGCACGATGCCTATCGTGCTCGGCGCGCTGACTCGTGACGTTCGCGACGAGGGCTCTTGATCGTCGCTAGGAGCCCGGGGTAGGGGACCCCATGCTCAGCCCGGAGCACGTGAGGACCCAACGTCGGGGGGATCGTTTGAAGATCCTCTTGTTGTCGGGGGAGACGCGCGCCGAGGCGCTCCGCCTTTCCGAATGGCTTCTGTCGGAGACGCGGCGACTGGTCGGTCATTCGCGCGAAGAGGTGCAGGAAGCCTGGCGTGGGATCGTGGCTCAGCCAAAGCACAAACGGTTGTTCGACGGCCTGTGCAAGTTGGTCGAGGATGCGTGCTGCTTCCAGTCCGAGCCGCCCGTGGACCCCCGCGTTCTCCGGAAAGAGGTTTTCGAGGCTGCCAGTCTGGCTCGGCAGTCACTTGCTGCGGGAGAGAGCCTCGTCCGAGAAGGCGTTCTAGAGCAGGTGGGGGCGCGGCACGGGCTGACCAGCGAGGGAGTCGAAAGCGCCCTCTACGCGGATCTGCGGGGTGCTGAGCGTCTCGAAGAGGTTGCGCCGCTCTCTGCAGAGGAGCTCGTCGAACGCTACGACTCCGGGCAGCTCCAGGCCGTTCTCCTGCGTGCGGTGCGCGTCGAGCTCGAGGTACAGTCCCGAAGGCCCGAGGGAATTCGGCGACTCTTTCAGAAGCTGAAGTTTCGGAGGCTTCTGTATCGCGTGGAGCGACGAGGTTCGGGAACCTACCGCATCGAGATCGACGGGCCGTTCAGCATGTTCGAGTCGACGACGAAGTACGGCCTGCAGTTGGCCCTTCTCGTTCCTGCGCTCGAAGAGTGCGACGACGTCACCCTCACCGCGCAGCTCCGTTGGGGCAAACAGCGCGCTCCGCTCCGCCTCGAATGCAAGTTCGGCGGCGGCGGGTGGGGCGACGACGAAGCGCCGCTCCGCGACGAGGTAGCTGCGCTCCTCTCCCGTCTCGAAAAAACCAAGTCGCCTTGGAAGGCGCGGCCTTGCGCGGACATCCTCGATCTGCCGGGTGTGGGCCTCTGCGTCCCCGACCTGGTCTTCGAGCGCGCGGGGCGAGAGCCAGTGTATTTCGAGGTGATGGGCTTTTGGAGCCGCGATGCCGTCTGGAAGCGGGTGGAGCTCGTCGAGGAGGGGCTTTCCGAGCGCGTACTGTTCGCTGTGTCGAGCCGCCTCCGCGTGAGCGAAGAGGTGCTGGACGAAGACGCCACCGGTGCGCTCTACGTCTTCAAAGGCACGATGAGCCCCAAAGCCGTACTCGCGCGAGTGGCTGCACTTTCGGAAGGCAGTGACGCTCGAAGTGCGCCCCCACAGTGAATGCCCGCCCTGCTGGGCTCAACTGCCGGCGCCCGCCTTCCCGGACGACGCCTTGCGCGGCCTTCGCACCTTGCGTACGGGCCGGAGGCGGAGGTCAGGCGAACGATCGTGCGGAACTCCAAATCGCTCGAGGATGAACTCCCGGCGGGCCAGTGCTGCCGCCCGGTCAAGAGCCAACTGGCTCCGATCCACGCCCTCGAAGAAGACATAGTCGTCTTCCGTGCTCTCCACGACGTTGATCAAGTGTCGGAGATCGCGCACGGGCTCGCCCTGCACCCGCACGATTTCGAGGCTTTCTACCTCGTGCAAGCCCATGTTGACCTCGTCGGCGAGCACCTTCTGCAGCACGACGATCTCACGCCGCTCGCGCCTCCGACATCCGTGCTCGTATCGTTCCATCAAGCCATGCGGGGCGTGAGCCCACCAGTGGCCGCCCCAGGTGCGGAGGTAATCGCGCGTCAGGGGGACGAAGAGGAGTCCCCCGAACAGATAGTAGGTGGGGCGTACGTCGTACCGGTCCTCGGGGACCAAGTAGCGGGGTGGCTCGAGGAGTAGACTCACCGTTCGCACACGACGATTCCGCCATACTTTCGCTTGGATGGTCTCTCCGACGTGTCGTTCCGAAACGACGTACGAGAAGTCGATACGCGAGCCATGTTCAAAGGGGACGGTCCCGTCGGCGGCGATTTCCACCCCGTCGAGCTCGAGCAGAACGTCGCCACGCTCGAGCTTGTTCCAACTGCTGCCTTCGTAGCCGACGTCGACCACCAAGACGCCTCCCGTGCGGCTCGCGGGCAAGCCGAGTGCCCCCCGATGCGCGGTTGCCTCGAGATTCTGCGTGAACGCGCCGAGATCGGGGAAGCCATTCACCGTGCCGGCGTCGAGGTCCTTTAGGAAATGGCGCACGACGGGAGCGGCGATCATGTATCCGATGTTCTCGCCCTCTTCGAGGCCCTGAAAAGCGATTCCGACCAGCTTCCCATTGCGAAGCACCGGTCCACCGCTGTTGCCGGAGTTCACCGCTGCGTCGATCTGGGCCGCAAGAAGACGCCGCTGGCTTTGAGCGTACGGCGTCATCTCGATGCGCGACAGGACGCCTTGAGTCACGCTGAGCCGCTCTCCTCCAATCGGATAGCCCAGCACGTTGACGAGTGAGCTCAGGGGAGGGATCCGCGTGTCGATGGGGATGGGGCGCGCGCCCCGATAGAAGCTGGCGTCCTCGACCGAAAGAATCGCGAGATCGCACTCGTGGCCGACTCCTTCGACGTAGGCGGCATACTTTTTCGACTGACCGTGACGCCGTACCTCGACGAAGACCTGGTTTTGGACGACGTGCGCGTTGGTCAGGATCCGGAGACCTCGCTTGGTTTGTACAATCGCGCCTGAACCACTCGCCAAGGCTGGCCCGCGGGTTTGCCAAGGTTGCTCGTAGTCGGGATCGTCCGAGACGGTGAGCACACGAACGACAGAGCGCAAAGTGACGCCCGCGCGATCAGCGCCGTCCGACGCACCTCGGGAGGGCACCTTGCGCCGTCGGACGACGGGTGCCTGATGGCGACCTTCGGCGGTCGCCCGGCGGCGGGTAGGGCTGTTCCGAGCGGCCATTGCTGGAACATAGCCGCTCGAGGGGCGCTAAGCTTTCCCTCTTCTGGGTCAATGACCATGCCCTAGAGAGGTAGATTTGGTAGCTTTTCGGGGCTTGCCCGAGTTACCCGATGTGACCATCTACGTGGAGCGCCTTCAGGCGCTCGTGGGGGAGGGCCCCCTCAGAGGCGTACGAATCAAGAGCCCCTCGTTGCTCCGGACGTTCGCCCCCCCGCTGGAGGCCAGCTTCGGGCGTCGAGTGCAGGGGTTTCGGCGACTCGGGAAGCGGATTCTTGTGTCACTGGAAGACGATCTCTTCCTCGTCATTCATCTGATGATCTCCGGACGGCTCCGGTGGCGCGAGGCCGGGGCGCCCATCCCCGGCAAGATGGGGCACGCCGCGTTCGACTTCGACGCGGGCACCGTGATTCTGACTGAAGCCAGCTCCAAGAAGAGGGCCAGTTTGCATGTCGTACGAGGTGAAGCCGCGCTTGCAGGGCTCGATCGCGGTGGCGTAGAGCCGCTCGAGGTGTCGCGAGAAGCGTTCGGAGAAGCACTTCGTCGGGAGAACCGGACCTTGAAGCGCGTCCTCACCGACCCACGCATCCTGAGCGGCATCGGCAACGCCTATTCGGATGAGATGTTGTTCTGGGCGAGGCTCAGCCCCGTGCAGCGCTCGGGGAGCCTGACCGAGGAGGAAATCGACCGCCTCTTCGTGGCCTGTCGCCAAACGTTGGTCGAGTGGACTCGGCACCTTCGGCGCGAGGCAGGAGACGGTTTCCCGGAAAAGGTTACGGCTTTTCACGAGGGAATGGCGGTTCACGGTCGCTACGGTAAGGAGTGCCGGGAATGCGGTACCCAAATTCAGCGGATTGCCTACGCGCAGAACGAGGTGAATTATTGTCCCCGCTGCCAGACGGGCGGCAAGCTATTGGCGGACCGAGCCTTGTCTCGACTGCTTCGCAAAGACTGGCCCAAGAGCATCGATGACCTAGAGGAGCTGCGCGCGGATTCGGCGCTGCAGTCCGCGCGTTCCTCGAGAAAAAGCGTAGTCTCGTAGCGTGATGGAGCAGGAGGAGCTGGCGCGTCTGCGCCTGGAGGTCGAGGAGCTCCGCAAGCAGAACACCCGTCTCGAGGCTGCCATCGACGCGTCGCCTGCCGGAATCGTGATTGCGGACAGTCAGGGGAAGATCCAAGCCAATCGCGCGGCAGAGCGCATCCTGGGCCCTCTGGGTCCGACGATGATGGGGCAGGAAGGGTTCCATGCCTATTACCCCGATGGCAGCGACTACCCCCTGGCTGAGCTTCCGCTCAGTCGAGCCCTGCTCAAGGGCGAAACCGTTGCCGGTGAATTGGTACTGCTGAAGCGCCATGGCGAGTACCGCTGGACCGCGGGACACGCGGCTCCGATTCACGACGAGGAGGGAAACCGAACCGCTGCCGTCGTGGTCATCAGCGACGTAACGGAGGCGAAGCGGGTCGAGAGGGAAGCGGAGCGCTTTCGGTTGATTGCGGAGTGCTCGCCGGATTTCGTCGGGATGGCGACGCCCGACGGGAAAACCCTTTACGTCAATCCCGGCGGTCTCGCGCTCTGTGGCTACCCACCTGACGCTGACCTGCGAGGCAAACCGATCAAGAGCTACCATCCGGACGAGGCCGCTCGTCGCGTGCTGGAGGAAGGTGTTCCGACGGTCATGCGAACCGGGATCTGGCAGGGCGAGAGTGCCCTCATCGCCAAGGACGGGGAGGAAATTCCGGTCTCACAGGTGCTGATGGCTCATCGCGACGACCAGGGTGAGGTCGCTTACCTCTCGACGGTCATGCGCGACCTCCGGGAGCTGCGTAGGCTGGAAGCCCAGCTCCTTCACAGCCAGAAGCTCGAGGCGATCGGGCGACTCGCTGGCGGTATCGCTCACGATTTCAACAACATGCTCTTCGTCATCAACAACTACGTGTCGATGTCGATCGAGGCGTTGCCGGAAGCACACCCCTGTCGTCGGGATTTGACGCTCGTGCTCGAGGCCGCTGAGCGAGCGACCACCCTCTGCACCCAACTCCTGGGCTTTGCCCGCAAGCAGATTGTTTCGCCCGAGGTGGTGTGCCTCAACGATCTCTTGCGGAATTTCGAACGATTCATCCGTCGGATCATCGGCGAAAGCATCGAGCTCACTACCAAACTCGAGGCTGGCCTTTGGAACGTTCGTATCGATCCCGCGCAATTCGACCGCATCGTCACCAATCTGACCGTCAATGCTCGTGACGCACAGCCCGGTGGCGGGAAGCTCACTCTCGAGACGCGGAACGCGCTGCTCGACGAGACCTACGTGGCGTCACACCCGGAGGTGAAGCCCGGGAAATACGTGATGCTAGCGGTATCAGATCAGGGGCGCGGGATGACCCGCGAAGTGCTCGAGCGTCTGTTCGAGCCCTTCTTTTCCACGAAGGCGCTGGGCGAAGGGACGGGCCTCGGGCTCGCGACCGTGCACGGCGCGGTCAAGCAGAACGGGGGGCATATCTACGTCTACAGCGAGGTGGGTAGGGGAACGACGTTCAAGGTGTACTTGCCCTGTGTCGACGAGGAAGTTCGGCACGAGCCTCCCTCGGCGCCGGTATCGGTGCGGGCGACGGAAACCGCCCTCGTGGTGGAAGACGAGGACCTGGTGCGCGAGCTGACGGTGCGCGTGCTCGAGACGGCGGGATTTCGGGTGTTGGAGTCGGCCTCACCGGACGAGGCTCTCGAAATTGCCAGGGCCTACGACGGTCCCATTCACTTGCTGGTCTCCGACGTGGTGATGCCGAAGATGAGCGGCCCTCAGCTCGCAGCCAGAATCCTCGAGAGCCGCCGTTCGATGAGGGTGCTTTTCGTCTCGGGCTACACCGACAGCACCATCATCGACCACGGGATCCTCGCTGAAGGTGTGGAATTTCTTGCGAAACCCTTCGGCCGCGATCAACTTCTCACACGCGTGCGCGAGGTGCTCGACGGACGGGTCCACAGCGATCATCGCTTGCGCTGAACGAAGAAGACATGAGCGGCACGTGCGGGAGGATGGCCTCCCGTAGCCGTTCTGGTCCGTCAAGATACCGGCGGTGGCCAAGAGGCGGACGGCAATCAACGCAAACGGTTCCCGCTGGAGTCGCCCTGAGGACCGACTCCGAGTCGCCGTCGATGGGCGAGCGCGGGCGAGTCCGTCCAGATCAGGGGATCGGGTGAACCTCGCCCCCACGCTCGTCCGGTCCGAACACGAGCGGTGTCAGCTGCCGTGAAGCGGCGCGGACCACGCAGAGGTCATTGGTCCACTCGGGAGGCGTCCAATCGACGTAGTCGAACGTCACGGCCTTGCTGCGAGTCTCCTTCTTCCGGTGTCCCCTTGAGGACCAAGTCCTCGCCATCCAGGCTCGGAGCACCTCGTGATGGGGGGGGTAGAGGTAGTAGTCCAAGTGGAACATCGGTGTGGGTGCCGGTGCGGGTGGCGCCGTCGGGATTTCCTCGTCCCAGAGAAAGGCAAGCCCTTGTAGAGCCTCTCGCGCCGCGGCCTGCCTTGCCTCCTCTCGGTGGGCCCGCGCTGCGAAGCCCCGGCTGATGGGGCGTGCGAGATCACGTGGAAATCCCAGAGCGACCACGACTACGGCATCGGCCGCTTCTTCGACTTCACCAACGTGCCACTCGTGGCTGTCGACCTCGATCAAGGCAGAGGGAGTGGCGACTCGAACGACGTCCAGCTCTCCCGCCCACGCTCGGAGGACGTGGTCCCGTTCGACGAGCTCCAGGCGTGCTGCCTGTCGAGCCCGGCCCATGGACGAATGAAGAGCGACTCCGTTGCTCAGGGATGCTCGGCGGGTCTCGGAATCACTAGTGTTTCGGCTTGACGCGCGATCGAGCGTGACCGCCCGCTCGAGGAACTCGAACCACGCGCGAGCGGCAGTTCCCTGCTCGATGCCAGCTGCGCTCCCGTGGGCTCGAGTTCCGTCGTGGGTTCGACCTCCCTCGAATCCCACGCGCTCGACTCGCAGGCTCCCGAGCTGGATGACGTCTCGGAACACCGATACGTCCGACCATCCGAGTGGAAGTGGATATCGAGTTTGCAAACCCTCGAGAGTCTCATTTTTTGTCGTCACCGCCTACCCCCTATGGCGACCATCGTTCTGGATGATCGAAGAAACGAGAGCCGCACGTGCATAAGAGAGTCATTCCACCATCGTTTCGGTCCTCGCTCGATGGGGCTGAGACGGTGGAAGACAATCGATGCCGTTGCGGTCTTCTCTGTCTTTGAGTCATCTCTGTCTTTGACTCATCGTGCGTAGTCGGCAAGGCATCGCTTTCAATCGTTTGCGAATGTGTAGGTGAAACGGCGATGTTAGCGCCCCTGAAGGAGTTTCATGTCGGTGAAATTTGCGACCTCGTTCGTTTCTAGGTGTGAGTGGAAGAGGAGGGGCGCCAACTTGCGCAAGCTGAGGGCGCAATTCGTGAGGTGTTGTGCAAAGTAGAAGTTTAATCCATGTGTGTTGTTTGCGAGAGTGAATTTCCTTTGCACGAGTAGGGAAGATCGCGAATGCTTGATTCGTTGGATTGGGAGGGGCTTCGCGGATCTTCGGTGAGGGTCCCGTTTTTTGGGGGAGGCGACAGTGAACGAGGGGACTTTGAGCGAAGGGCTCTGGGGTATCGATTTTCGGGCGCATTTTCCGCTCGTCGTTCGATCCGGACCGAGCACGATCGTGACGGCCGACGTCGTCACGGTGGACGAGTTGGATCGGTTTACGGGTGAGCGATACCGATCTCTGTTTGGTGTCGGGGACGATTCGCAGTTCTGGCGTGCCGCACCGTCCGCCGCGCGGAGACAGTATCTCCGTCGAGCCTGCGATCTGTTTCTCTTCCGCGACGGGCCCGACCCGGTCGGGCTGTTCGTCGGCAACCCTCTCGATTGGTCGAGCTACTACATCCGCAGTACGGCCTTCCTCCCGGAATATCGAGGAAATGCCCTCTATCAAGGATTTCTCGCCCATGCGTTCGAGGTGCTGAGAGCTGCCGGTGTCGCCCGGATCGAAGCAGAGACCGCGCCGTCGAACTTGGCCTGCGTGGCCGCACTCCTGCGCCAGGGCTTCTTCGCGTCGGGGAGCGTGCTGTCGGAACAGTGGGGCGCCTGCACGCGTTTTACCAAGCATCTCGACCTGGACGCCCAATCCGTCTTCCTTGACCGATTTTGCCGCGCTGGGTCTGGACACGTGCGCACGCCCCGACGAGGGCCGTTGCACTCGAAGAGCCCGCGCGCTCCGTCCGATTCGATGTCCGTTCCACCCATCACCACCTTCCGTGAAAGGAGAGAAGAATGAAAAAGTTCGCGCTGACGAGTCTGTGAGGTCCCGTAGGTCACCCGAATTCCTCGGAAACTAGGGGGGCGACGAGAGAAGCACACACCGACCTGCCGCAAAGCGGGGGTCTCGATGACTGGGAAATGGAGCAGCCGCTCCGATCGGCTGCCAGCCAGTAGCCGGTTCGGTCTTCAGCGTGGAAGACCGAACCGGCGAAGGCGTCGATCGTTTAGGGAGTCGTGCATGTTCAGTGAGATGATGAAATCCGAGATCGAGCGGCACTCGGAGCAAATGTTGAAAGCCCATCCGGTGGTGGCGGCCGCGCGAGCGGGCGAGCTCACTCGCGAAGCGGTGGGGCGATATCTGAGCTCTCTCCACTTGACCGTGAGTCACACGCCAAAGCATCTACTCCGTGCTGACGCGGAGGCGCGCGCGAGAGGCCATGACGCCCTCGGAAAATTCCTGATATCGAAATGTGCCGAAGAGATCGGTCATGAAAAGTGGGCCGAGGATGACATGAGGTTGCTCGGCAAGGGCGACTTCGCAGCTTCGTATTCCCCTCTACCGGCTGCGCATCGACTGGTGCGCTACCTGGGTGAGCTCGCGGAGAGAGACCCGCGACTCTACTTGGTTTATTCCCTTGCGGCAGAGTACTTCACGGTGCTCGCCGGACCCACCTGGATTCGGGTTCTCACCGAGGGGTGCCAGATCCCGGTGGATGCTCTGACCGTCGTCTCGAAGCACGTGATCGCTGATCAGAAGCACGCCGCCGAGGGGATCGAAGCGATCGACGAGTTCATCACCGATCCGAGCCTCGGCCCCGCGATGAAGGAGACGCTCAGCCAAACGTTCTCTCTTTACGGAGACCTATTCGACGAGGTCGTCGCGGTGGGTCGCGACTCGTAGCGGACGGTGCTTCGCCGTGCGGGTATCGCTTCACCTGGGGAAAAGCAGTCGAGCCGCAGTGGGTCTGAATAATTCCTGGTCCCAGGGAGAAAAAGTGCGTCTGCCGGAGCGCGCGTTTGCGGGGCATGGTCGTGACCGTGATGCCCCCCGGCTTTCGAGAAGGTCAAGAAGCTTAGGCCGGCCGAAGCTCTCGTTCATCGAAGCGTTCGGTCGAGCCGGTGGCCGCATGGACACCAAACGCAAAAGCGGCTCCGGATAAGTCTGTCCGGAGCCGCTTTCCTTTTGTGGCCGGGATTTACGCGCCTCTCCGCCCGAAGAGCGGCCCTGCTCGCAAAGCCCACGAACTTGTGGGCCTTGCCGGCTTCCCATGTCAGCCGTCAGACGCACTCGCGGCGGCGACGCCGAGCGAACATGAGCAAGGCGAGCGGCGCGAGCAGGGCGGACCAGGTCGCCGTGAAGCTCGTTCGCCGGACACCGACACTCTGACAGCTGCATCCGGCAGCGTCATCCGGGGGTACCTGGTCCTTGACTCCGCTGGGACCGCCACCGGTCGTTCCGAGGCCTCCCGAACCGTTCGGATCGGTCACTCCTCCGGTGCCGCCGCCCACGGAGGCCCCGCCACCGGCGCCGATCGGGTCGCCGCCGCTGCCAGCCGAGCCACCGCTGTCACCTGAGCCCCCGCTACCATCAGAGCCGGCGTTACCGCCCGAGCCCCCGCTGCTACTCGGGGAAGACTCCTCGACACTGAGCCCCGAAGACCCGTTTGCAAACCCTGAGTGAGGGCCCGGACTGCGGACACGGCTTCGCCGACGCGCACGGCGGCAGGGCTTCCTCGAAACCCCGTCGTCGCGCGCTCCCCAAATGAACCCAACCCCCGAAAACCTACGTCTTCAGGGGTTCGTCGCGGTGCCCAGAGACAGAATCGAACTGCCGACACGGGGATTTTCAATCCCCTGCTCTACCGACTGAGCTATCTGGGCGGACTCTTGGAAGCGTGGCTCTGACGAGGCCCCGGGTCGGGGGCGCCTCCGCGAGGGGCCAGGGTATTAGCTCAGGGGCACCGCGGCATGCAAGCGGGTGAGGGCGCTTTTTCAGCCCATCCATGTAGTCAGCGGACAAGGGCCTTCCGGGCCGCTAGGATGCGCCCAAAAATGGACTCCGTCATCCCGAGTCAACGCAACCCGTACACTTCGGTCTCTTACCTGAACCAGCTTCTGCAGAAGGCGATCGCGGGGGGCGCGCGGGACATCCACCTGAAGGTCGGTCAACCTCCCGGCGCACGGGTGCGCGGTGATCTCATCTTCTTTCGCATCGATCCGGTGCGGCCGGAGGACACGCAGGCGGTCGCGCAGCACGTGATCCGAGACGCCGAGGTGCTCGCCACCCTGAGCACGCTGAACGAGTACGACACCTCTTACGACGTGGAGGGCATCGGTCGGTTTCGCGTCAACGTCTACCGGCAACGGGGCAGTTTGGCGATCGTGATGCGGGTCATCCCGCCGCGCATCCCGACGCTCGAGAGCCTCGGCGCCCCCGCGGCCTGCCGCGGGCTCGCCGAAAAAGACCGCGGCCTGGTTTTGTGCGTGGGTGCCGCCGGCACCGGCAAGAGCAGCACGCTGGCCGCGATGATCGACCACATGAACAAGAACCTCTCGCGGCACGTGGTGACGATCGAAGATCCCGTCGAGTTCGTGCACACCGACCAAAAGTGCTCGATCAGTCAGCGCGAGATCGGCTTCGACACCGAGAGCTTCGAAAGCGCCCTACGCGCGGCCCTGCGCCAAGACCCCGACGTCATCCACGTCGGCGAGATCCGCGACTCGATCACGATGGAGATCGCTCTCAAGGCCGCCGAAACGGGTCACCTGGTGCTCTCGACCCTCCACACTCCAGACGTCGCACGCACCATGAACCGCGTCATCGCCCTCGCCGGAGGGGTGAGCGACGATCTACGGGATCGCCTCGGCGACTCGATGCAGGGCATCATTGCCCAACGCCTCCTGCCCCGCGAAGACGGCAAGGGGATGGTGCTCGCGGCCGAGGTGCTCATCGGCACTGGCTCGGTTCGGCAGACCATCAAGCGCCCCATCGGCAGCCCCTCCTTGAAGGAGCTGATGGAGCAGGGTGCCGACATGTACGGCATGCAGACCTTCGAGATGCACATCCGACGATTAGTTCAGCAGGGGGCCATCACCAAGGAAGCCGCGCGGAGCGCGATGGGTTTCTAGAGCGCGAGCGCAAGCGACCCTCGCGTTCGTTTCTAGGGGGCAAGGACTCGGTTATTCATCGGCCGCCCGTTGCACCATCACGGTGACGTGAGGAGTTCGCACCGAATGGCCTCGGGCGAGCGACTCCGCGACAGGTGGGCGGTGAGGGCTCTTTATTGGGCTGGGCCCGCCCCAAGGAGTTGCCCCAAGCATCCGACGACTGCCGCCTGCTCGGTGCTGCAGTACCCGTCCTTCAGGGCGGGCACGCCTTCCGAGCACTCGAAGTTGTCGGCGCTCTCGCGCGTCGTGCAGAGAAGAAGCGCCGCCAACTCTGCCTGGCAGGCCGGAAGGCCAAATGCGCGCTGGCATTCCGCGGAGCAGGAAGCTTGCTCTCTGCATTTCAGCCGAGCTGTCTTCTCACATACCGCGGCGCAAGTCTCCGGAATCGAGATGCTCGGTGGCGCCGTGTCCGCGGGGAGGGAGCCCTTGCTTGCTGTTGCGGGCCGAGTCTCGACTCTTGGAGTTTCGGGGGGCGGAGTGTCCGTGCTAGCGCTGTTCCCGACGGTTTTTGCCTCGGCTTCCGAAGAAACGCCTTGCGGCTCGCCGGCATCGGACGTCAAAAGCGGCGGCGGATCCGAAAGCGCCAGCCCCTTGTGATGGGCGCTTCGTGTTGACGCTTCAGGTCCGCAGCGCTACCGCCCGGCCTAGGATGCGTGCTCTTATTGCTTCGGGCCTTTTACTGCTAGCCTGCGGCGGGTCGGATGACCCGTCCAACCCGGGCTCCGAAGGAGGAGGCGGCACGGGGGGGGCAATGACCGGGGGTGCGAACACGGGAGGAACCGGGGTTGGCGGTGACACGAGCACCGGGGGATCGACCGGCGCGACGGGGGGAGTTTCCGGAGGCACGGGGGGGGCGGGCTCAGTGACGGTTCCGCCTCTACCGGGCGTGACCTGCTCGCCGGGGCAAGTCCAGTTCGACGGAACCGTGGGCGGCGCAGCAGTCTCGGAAACCTTTTCGCTCGCAGCCTGGCAGGCGGCCTCGGGTTTGGGTGTGGGCGATGGAGGCTTCTTGTCGCTGGACAGCCAAAACTTCAGCGAGGTGCCGCGCTCCGTTTCGGGAGCCTTGGGCTTTCCCGGCGGGAGCTCGAACGCCGGTCAAATCTGGTGTGTCGATTCCGGGTCGCTTTACAATGTCGACAAGCAAGAGTTCGCCATGGTCGGGCATTTGCTCGGACAATGTCCCGGAGGCTCCCCCGTTGACGGGGAGGTTTTTCTGTGTCGGTCCCCGACGGACTACTGCAACGGTTCGGAGCCGTCGAGGACAGAGTTCGGCGGAACGCTTGCGGGAACCCCGCTCACAACGGCGCCCGGGGGGCTCACGCTGGTCGGCGGTAGGGTCCGGCTGGAAAACAGGGGTAGCTACAGCCTGTTTATCGAGGCCGAGGCTGCACCGCAGACGGGCAGCAGCGTCAGCATTTCAGGTTTCATGATCGGTAACGAGGCGAGCGGGGAGCCCGGCGCCGTCTACTGTCTCGATGAGGGCACCTGGTCGCAGGAACAGGACAGCTTCGCCACCGTCGATCTGCTGCATGTGACGAGCCTCTCGTCCCCTGGAAACTGCCGGGACGCTGGCGCCACCGAAACGCTGACCGGCTGTTGGGGCTATTAGCGGGCTCATCTCTCGCGACGGCTCTGACCCGAGTCGTGCTCCAACGGGCCTCGCCTGCGCCACAGCTCCTTCCCCACGGCTTCGTCACCGAAAACGCTGGTCACGCCATCGCCGTCTCCGGTGAGACGAGCGAATCTGAATGGCCGCACCGTTCTTCGTTACGACGCAATGCCTGTCGAACAGCCATTTTCCATGGGTCAAAGGGTCGATCTGGTGCGGTTTGGGCACGGCGGTTTTTGGGGCACAGCGAACGCCATGACATGTCTCTTGGCTTGATCGAGTAGTCGTCACTCGATCTGAAAGTCGATGCGCCGCCCGTACCCGGGGTGTTGCCTCCGGTCCCCGTCGCCGTCACGCCCGCGCCGGGGCTCCTCCGCCCGTTCCGGTCCCCAACGCCCTTTAGGGGAAAGGGACCGCGGGCTCGTGCTCCCGCGAGGCTTGGTGGGGCGGACGTGCGCCGCCCGGGTGCAGAGCAGGGCGCCATGGTGGCTCGAGTAGGTTCCCGGGCCCTTCGGGCGGGCCACGGGTGCAGAGCATGGACTGCAGCTCGGTGCGGGAGGCAGGCTACCCTGGGCACTTGCTTCCGCATCCCGCGCGTCGGTTTTGACGTGGCCGGGGAGGCTCGCTAAACCCGGCCCACAATGTCAGATCAGGCCCACGCGGTGCGTCACGACTGGACCCTCGAGGAGGTGCGCGCCCTCCACGATCTGCCCCTCTTCGAGCTGATCGATCGGTCGCGCGCTGTGCACCTGGCCCACCACCCCAAGGACGAGGTGCAGCTCTGCACCCTGCTCAGCGTCAAGACCGGGGGCTGCCCCGAGAACTGCGCTTACTGTCCACAGTCCTCGCATCACCAGGCGGTCGAAGGCGAGAAGATGATGAGCGTCGACGAGGTGATGGACGCCGCCCGTCGCTCGAAGGAAAACGGTGCGACTCGCTTCTGCATGGGTGCCGCTTGGCGGCAGGTGAAGGACGGACCGGCTTTCGACCGCGTGCTCGAGATGGTCAAGGGCGTGAAGGGACTCGGCATGGAGACCTGCGTTACCCTCGGCATGCTCACGGACGACCAAGCCCGTCGCCTCAAAGAAGCCGGGCTCGACGCCTACAATCACAACCTCGACACCTCGCGCGACTACTACAAGTCGATCATCTCGACCCGAAAGTTCGAGGAGCGCCTCAGCACGCTGATGAACGTGCGCCAGGCTGGCATCACCGTCTGCTCTGGCGGCATCATCGGCATGGGCGAGGGGATCGATGATCGTTGCGCCATGTTGATCGAGCTTGCGAGGCTCGAGCCGCATCCGGAGAGCGTGCCGGTCAATGCTTTGGTGCGGGTGCCCGGCACCCCACTCGAGTCGCTTCCTCCCATCGATCCGACCGAGCTGGTGCGCATGATCGCCACCGCCCGCTTGATGATGCCGAAGTCCAAGGTGCGGCTGAGCGCCGGTCGGACCGAGCTCACCCGCGAGGCGCAACTCCTCTGCCTCTACGCGGGCGCCAACAGCGTCTTTTACGGGGACAAGCTCCTCACCACGCCCAACCCGGGCGAAAATGAGGACGCGGAGCTGATCGCCGCGGCCGGACTCAAGCCTCAGGCACCCGTCGCCGACGCGACGCCCTCTGCGGACTAGTCGGCGGGCTCCGCCGGCAGACGAGCGGCAAGTGGCCCTGAACAATGCAGGCCCGCTGCGTCTCCTGCAGTGAGCGAAATCATCATTCGCCCCACGCAACAGATGGCTAAGGGAGTTGGAAGACGGGTGGTGACTTCACGGCCCTATCAGCCGGCCCGAAGCCGCCTGCGGCGGGCGATCCCGCCCAGGAGCAGCGCTCCCGCTCCCACCGAAAGCCACGGAAGGCCGGGGGAGCCGGGGGTGGTCATGCCGGGAGCGGAAGAGCACGTGCAACCGGAACTCGCTTCCCCGGCGCAGTCGGTCGAAAAACCGTGGCGCGGGGTGCAATCACCCGCAGCTTCTTCACTTGGTGGGTAGATGGCGCAGATCCCGGCGGTGTCGTCGTCGGAAAGGTCGCGGAGCTCCACGGTTCCGCGCCGATAGCCGGGCCGCATCACGGAGTCGAATTCGCGGGAGTGGCTCAAGCCGAAGAAGTGGCCGACCTCGTGGGTTGCGATCGAGGCGAGGTCGAACTCCACGTTGCTGTCCGAGGTCGTGAGCTCGACGTTGGCCGAGTTGATTTCCACGTCGGCGTCATAGATCTCACCGGTCTCGGTGTTGAAGTTGATGGTCGTGAGGGCGAGCGCCGCGCTGTCGACTTCTGTCGAGCCGCTGATGCTCCCCTTGTGCGGCCATTCCACGTCGCGAAAGATCCAGACGTTCGCGTTCGGGCCGACAGAACTGTACTCGGTCTGCGTGCAGGAGATGGCGCCGAAGTCGGAGATCGTGATGCCCGGGAGCTCCCCGCCGCCGCAGTCGGCTCCGAGCCAGCGCGAATAGGCGTCGCCGATGACGTTGCGTGCGAGCTCGAAGTCGATTCCATGCTTCGGGGACGCGGCTTCCTGCACTCCGAAGGACACGCAGCTCCGTCCCCAAAAGAGGGGGAGGCCATTCACGGCGCAGCCCGTGGCGTCGAACTCGCAATCGGTATTCGGATTGCACGTCGTCGTCCGGCAAAAGGCTGACGCGACGGAGGCCGTCATCGAGGTCGCGAGGAGAAGTAGGAGCGGTAGGGACCGCCGACGAAGCAATGTCTTCAACGGAGCTCTCTTTCAATCAAGCGGCGTGCGTCCTCGAGGGGGCGCAAGTGAAGGCGTTCCACGGCGGCGTCGTCGGCGCGCACCAGCTCGGCCAGCTGGGGGCTTCGCTGCAGACGCAGGCGGTCGTCGGCATCGGGGCGAAGGGGGTAGTGCCCCTGAGCAAAAGCCGTGACTCGGTAGAGGCCTCCCTCGGGGCGCGTCAAGAACACGACGCTGTCCTGACCCTCCCTGAGGGCAGCTTCGCCGTGCACGAGCTGTCCGAGCTTTCCGATGCGACCGCCGAGGGTCATCACCATGACCTCGGATTCGGAGTTCGGCGTCGCCAAGTCGCCTTCGACCAATACTCGTGTGTACGTGACGATCCGCCGGCTGCCGCCGACCGTGGCCCACTCGCAGTGGCTCTCGGCAGGAAGGCCCCGCACGACGCGACCGCTGGCGCGGGTGAGTTCCCGTAACGAAACCGCGCGAGCCAGGCTGGCGTGGGTGAGGGGGCTGACAAGGAGGAGGGCAGCGGTCGTCGAAAGTCCGGCGAGCGCTTCGCGCCGAGAAAGCATGGTTCGCGCTCTTTAGCACAGGCGCGACACCCTTTCGAAACCGGCCAATTGGCCGCCGCGTCATGGTTTGCGGGCCGGCTCGGTCGCGGGGCGCGCCGATTGCGCTATAACGCAGCCCCAACGGCGCTCCTGGTGTGTTTTTGCGCTACCCGGTCTCGAGCGCCCGCTGCCCGCCCCAGCCGTTCAGGCCACGCTCATCATGGTATCACTTCCTGCTACACCCGCCGCCGATGTGTCCTCTGCGCTCCGGTTCAAACTGGACTCACCGACACTGGCCACGGAGATCAAGGACTTCATCGAGCGCCATCGAGAGGGGGTCGAGCGCCAGATTGCCGGCGGAGGTGAGGATGCCGGCCTCGTGGCCAGCGTCCAGTGGGCTCGGGTGTTCGATGGCCTCTTCAACGCGCTCTTCTTCGCGATGCTCGGAAGCCTCGCCGACGACAAGACGCGAAGGACCCTCTCTCTCGCTGCGGTGGGGAGCTACGGGCGCGGGGGCCTCGGGTTCAAGAGCGATTTGGACGTCCGCCTCCTGTGCAGCGGTAGCACGAGCAAGGTTGCTCCCGTGGCCGAGGCGCTGCTCTACCCGCTTTGGGACGCTGGGCTCAGCATCGGGCACCAGGTGGTCACGGCGTCGGACATGCTTTCTCTCGCCAAGAGAGACCTCCCCACGGCGACCACGCTTCTCGATTGGCGCTTCATGTGCGGCGATCCCGTCGCCGGGAAGAAGATGCTCGAGAAGGCGTTCGACTCGGTCTTTTCACCGAGCAACGTCCACAAGTTCTTGCGCCAGCTCGGCGAGCAGGCCGACGAACGACGACACCGCTTCGGTGATTCGGTTTACTTGCTCGAACCGGACGTGAAGAGCGGGCATGGTGGCCTTCGCGACCTCGACGTGGCCCACTGGACGGCGCTCGCTCGTTGGCGCGCCACCGGCTTGCGCGGCCTGGTGAACATCGGTGTTTTGATGGCGCGGGAGTACGAGCAGCTAGACGAAGCGGCTCGCTTCCTCTACCGCGTGCGCAACATCCTGCACCTGAAGACGAAGCGTCGCACCGATCGCTTGAGCTTCGATCGCCAGGAGGAGCTGGCCGAAGTTCTCGGCTACGGCCATGGCGGTCTGGGTGTCGAGAAGCTGATGAGCGACTACTACCGGCATGCTCGGGTCATCGCCAACGCGCGTGAAACTCTGCTGAGCCGCGCCGAGCCACCACCTCGCAAGCGTCAGCGCGAGCACTCTCTCGGCAACGGGATCAAGTTGTTCGGCGAGGCGGTCACTTTCGAGGACTCGCAGCGCCTGATGGACGAACCGGCGATAGCGCTTCGTCTCTATTGGGAGGCAGTCCAGCGCGACCTGCCCGTGTTCCGGTTCGCACGTGACGCGGTCACACGCGCCACCACGAACGAGAGCTTCTGTGAGCGCCTTCGGGCGAGTGAAGAAGCGGCTCGGCTGTTTCGGCGTCTCGTTCGCAAGAAGCGACGCACGCGCTTCAGGGATGGCACCGTCGTCGGTGAGCTGCACGACGTGGGCCTCTTGCTCGCGATGGTCCCGGAGTTTGCTCCCGTCGTTGGCCGCGTGCACCACGACATCTATCACGTGTACACGGTGGACGTTCACTCCATCGCGGCCGTCGATCGGCTTCGAGCGCTCTGTCGTGGTGAGCTCGCCGACAAGCATCCATTGGCGTCGCGCCTGGCAGCGGAAGTCGCTCGGCCCCAGGTGCTGTTCATGGCCGTCTTGCTGCACGACGTCGGCAAGGACATCGGAGGGCGCAACCATTCTCAGCGCGGCTTCGAGCTGTGTCGGACCATCCTGGAGCGCCTGCGGGTCGCCGAGCACGACATCGTCGAGGTGCAGCATCTCGTGCTCAAGCACCTGCGCATGTACCACGTTGCTTCGCGCCGTGACATCGACGACCCTCGAACCATCGAAGGATTCCGGCACGAGGTCCACGGCACCGAAGGCTTGCGAGAGCTGTTCCTGCTGACCCTGTGCGACGTGTCGACGACGAGCCCGACGGCTCTCACGAGCTGGAAGGCTCGAATGATGGACGACCTCTACGTGACCACCTATCGGTCGTTCCAGGGAGAGCCGTCTCGAAGCGAGGCGCGCGCCGAAGGCATTCGAGAAGCGTCGCGTCACCTGTGTCCGCAACCGGGCGAGCGCGAATTCCTCGACCACTACATGAAGGCGGTCCCGCAACGCTATCTTTACGCCACCGAACCCGAAGACATCGTGCGGCACAGCCGCTTCGCGCGGGAAGCACAACAACGTCGGTTCAGCGCTCGCGTGATGAACATCGAGGAACCCTATGTCGAGCTCGGCTTCATCGCCGACGACCGCCCCGGTCTCCTTGCGATGATCACCGCGGCGCTCGCAGCGAATCGGCTCCGGGTGGCCGGAGCGCAGATTTATTCCTGGATTGACACGTACGGCCGGTCGCGGTCTCTCGATTTGTTCTGGGTGCGCAGCGGTCGCGACCCTCAAGCGGTCGCCAATGCCCTGCCTCGGGTCGAAAAGGACTTCGAGCGTCTGATGAGTCAGGAGATCTCCCCGGCGGATCTGGTAGAGAGCCGACGGCAGGCCGCCAACTTCGCTCGCCGCCCTGCGCCAGAAGTGAAGACGCGCGTGAGCTTCGACAACCGTTCCGCCACCGATCATACGATTCTCGAAGTGACCACCGAGGACCGACCGGGCCTGCTCTTCCGTTTGGCGCATGCGCTTCAGGAAGCGGGCTTCAGCGTGGCGCTCGCCAAGATCAACACAGAGGGCAATCAGGTCGCCGACGTTTTCTACGTCACCGACGCGTTGGGGAAGAAGGTCACCGACGTCTCCCAGGTCGAGGCCGTAAAAAACGACATCATCCGCACCATCGAGAGCCTCGCGGAAGCCGACGGGGACAGGCGCTGAGGAGCCCACGCCCGCGCCATCGCGGGCCGAGAAGAAAACCCGGTGCGCGCGCCAGGTGTTTCGCTTAGGCTCCACGCTCTCACAAGGAGACGGCACAAGTGATTCGAAAGCGCGTGAACGTGAAGGAGAGCCCGGTGAACCTGCGGATGAGCGCCCCGTCGGCGTGGGTACGAGGCGGAGCCTTCGCGACCCTGCTCCTGGCGTTCGCCTGCAGCTCCGAACCCAAGCCGGCCGAGAGTCCCGACGCCGAGATGCTGGCGGAGCCCGAGAGCACCGAGTCGGCCGCTCCGGCGTCGACTTCCACCGTGCAGTCGGGCATCGACGCGATTCAGGCGGGCAAGTTCGACGAGGCCGCGAAGATCCTAGGTGGGGCGCGTGCGGAAGATCCAAAAGACGCGCAGGCTGCCTTCTATCACGGCGTGGCTCTCGAAGGCGCGGGGGACGTGAAGGGGGCAATCGAAGCCTACCAAGCGGCCCTCGCCATCGATCCGAAGCTCCTCGAGGCCAGTCAAAACCTCTCGTTCGTGCTCATCGACCAAGGAGACGCCGAAGGGGCGCTCGCCGTGGCCGATGCCGGGCTCGAGGCGTCGCCGGATCACCCAGGGCTCCTCACCAACCGAGCGACGGCTCTAGCGATGGCACGCTCGCCGGAAGCGCTCCCGGCTTTCGAAAAAGCTCTGGAGAAGTCACCGGAATCGGCGAGCCTCCGCTTCAACTACGTCGAAGCCTTGGCGCGTTCTGGCAAGCGCGACGAAGCCATCGCGGAGTCGAAGAAGATTCCGACGGACGATCCGGCGTTCGCCGCCGAGGTGAGCCAAGTCCTCTACAAGCTGAAGGCGTTCGACGACTGCATCTCGGTGCTCGACAAGTCGCTCGAGAAACAGGCATCGGCAGATTTTCTCGTGCGTCGTGGCGCCTGCAAGGACGGAAAGAAGGACGTGGCCGGTGCACAGGCGGATTTCGAAGCCGCACTGAAAGCGGATCCGAAGTTTGCTCCGGCGCATTTCTATCTCGGACGAGATCTCGCGGCTGCCGGCAAAAAGGCCAAGGCGCGCGAGCACCTTCAGAAGGCCGCCGAGTTGGGGCAGGGCACGCCGGTGGGTGACGCCGCCCAGAAGAAGCTGAGCGAGCTCAAGTGAGTCGGTGGCGGCTGGACCGCTCCCTCGTAAGCGGTGGGGGCGGTTCCTGCCGGCGCCCAGACGCAAACCGATCGGCGCTCTAGACTTAGGCTCGATCCAGGCGCGAAATGGCGCTTCGAGAGTCGCGCACCCC
>JBNKGC010000083.1:0-23642 GCA_050289625.1 Polyangiaceae bacterium
CCTCCCTCGTGACGGCAATGCTCCCCAGTGCCAGCCGAACGGCGCCTCTTATGGCCAGCCGCCGAGGGGGAGGGTGACAGCCGGGCCTCGCGAGGTCGCGGCGGAAGACGTTACCCCAGCTGCTCCGACCGGTCGTACGGGAAGAAGACGTTGGCTTGGCCCCCGATGACATCGAGCGCGCCGTCCCCATCCAGATCGCCGAGGGCCATGTCCCGGACGGCACTCCAGAAATCCTCTGCCGTTACCTCCCAGTCCGTTGAGGTCGGCAGCGTTGAAGCGCCGAAGTACGCGAGCACACGAGACTCCTCGTCGCAATTCAGAACCAGATCATCGAAACCATCGGCGTCCAAATCCCCCGATGCCATCCGTACGTCACGGCACCTGCCGGACGGGGTTGGCTCGTTCACGTACGTAAACGAAACATCGATGCCGAAGTTTGGTGCCGCGCCGCCTCGAACGATGTGGACGGCACCCTCGCTCGGAGCCGCAACCGCGACGTCCGGATAGCCGTCGCCGTTGAAGTCACCGAACTCCGTCATCGACGCGAAGTAGACGCCGTCATCGCCGAGGGGCGCGAGGATTTCCCCCGCTACCGGCGGCTCCTCGGACATTTCGGCAGCGCCGTAGATGACGTAGGCACGAGGCACACCGGCCGGATTCGTCTCGTTCTCCTCAAACGGAATCAGGCTCTTTCCGGCAACCAAGTCCGCGAACCCATCACCGTTGAAGTCCCCCGCCCCGGTCGTGTGCGACAGGGCGTAGCCCCAGTCACGAACGCTGAACCGAACCACCTCGATGTCCGCCACATCCGCGGCCCCGAGAAACAAGTAGCGCCACCAACTGTTCACGTACACGTCGTTTGGAGCGTCGACCTCGAAGTAGCGAAACCCTGATCCAACGAAATCGTTGAAACCATCGCCGTTCACGTCTCCGACGAACCGAATCACCACGGGGTTGTCCTCAGCGTAGCTTTCGGTCGATCCGTCTTCGGAGAAAACCCTACCGGCTTCGATGTCGGTCGGCGCTCCTTCGTCGTCCGCACCGAAGCTCTCGCCTCCCGGATAAATCGCGTACCCGGCGGAGTGCAGCACGACGACGTCGGGGTAGCCGTCGCCGGTGACGTCCTGCCGATCGCGCCCCACGTCTGCGTAGTGCACCGAGCTCCACTCGGAGCATCGCTCCGGCCCGTCACAAGCCCGCACCCGCCAGTAGTAGCGCGTCCCCATGGGCACGGTGTTGCTCACCGCGAGATCCTCCGAAGGAGTGAACGACGTGCCCGCAACTCGCTCATCGAGCTCGGGACTTTCGAACGTGCACTCGTCGAGCTTTCCGACTTCGCACGAGTCGTCGACCTGAATCTGGTACTCGAGATCGCCGCAGCTACCCTCACCGGAGCTGCGCCAGGTGAACGTGGGCCTGAGGGCATTCGATTGGTCTGCGGTGACGAGCGAACCCGTGAACGCTCCGATCATCGGCCGACGGCCGGTCGTCGCCCTCGGCGCGCCACGGTCCTCTCCCTCGCAGCCGTTGGCCGGATCACCGTCGCAATCGACGAAGCCGTCGTCGCAAGTCACCTTGCATTCGCCAGCAACGCACTCTGCATTGCTGTTCTGGCCCCCGCAAACCGCACCGCACGCGCCGCAGTTGTCCAGGTCGGTCTCGAGATCGACGCACACACCACGACAGCACGTCTCGTCGGCAGAGCACGCACCATCGCACTCGTCGAAACCACTCGAGGCTCCGGCAGTACCGCGGTCCACGCCATCCGAGTTGTCGGCATCGAATCTGTCGTCCTCGCCGCCGCAGGCGGCGAGGACGAGGCTGAGTAAAAACAACCGGCCTCTTTCCATAGTCAAGGTCTCTATTCTGTGGTTCTCAGGAGCCCCTGAGTGAAAGCATGCCGCCGTATCGCGTCGTATTGATCCGACGTGTATGGATCGGCATGGCTCGGTTCAGCTGTGCAAGACCATCTGTTTTCGTCTCGCTTCCGGCGCATCACTCTTGGTCACAACCTTGTCGGGGCACTCCCCAGTACCCTGTCGATGTATGTGATTCCGTCTCGGACACTTCGACCAACTACCGGGTCCGACGATGCCGAATGACGAGCGATTCGCTGAAATGAGAGGCGAAGTTCGCCTAGCACTTCGCCAGGAAGCGAACTTACTCGCAACGCACCGCTCAGGTCGTTCGATAGCTCCACCTCACCCGTCTTGTTGAGGTGCGCACACAGCTCTCGGACAGCTTCGTAAAGTTCAGCGTTGCTACGAATCACAGCATCCACTCCTCATTGCATGAAGAACCCACGCAGAGCGACTCCGCCGGAGTCAACCACGACCTCGATGCCGCCTCCTCCGTTTGCCCCAACCCCCGGAGCCTCGCGCGTTATGAACGGAGCACCGGGTCGCAACGTCGCGGTCTCGAGGAAATCAAAGATTTGGTTCTCTTCTGGAATCCCGTACTTAGCCGCGTATCCCGGATTCAGGGGGTTCTCAAGTGACCAGAACTGACCCTCCGGCCCAGCACTGCGCCCCAGCGTACCTCCTCGATATAGAGTCGCTCCCTCCTGAACGGCCGTCCTTGCCTCCGTGGCAGCAGTCGATGACGACTGCTCGGCTGCGCCGTACGGCGTAGCAATCGAACCACCCTGAGAACCGCTGCCCCCCGCCGTCGACTTCACCTGATTGACGGGTGCCTGTTGCGCCGGTGGCCTCGGAGGCCGAATCTTCTTGAGGGCCGCGCTGGCGCCCTTGACGACACCCGCAGTCGCCGCGCCCACTGCGGCATCGACCAACACATCGGTGATGGTGCCGGCGTCCTTGCCGCCGCTCGCCACGAGCCGCTCGGTGACTCCGCCCGCCGCGCCCGAGGCCGCGCCGACTGTCATCACGCCCGCGAGACCCACCGCGGGGTTGGCCGCGGTCACGGCACCCGAAACCGCTCCGCCAGCGGCTGCTGCGCCAACGCGCCCCCAATCCTCTACCTTGCCGGTCGTCGCGTACTGGCGAATGGCCTCGATGCCACCGCCCACCACCGCGCCGAGCGCAGCCCCTGCCGCAATGTGCCAGAACTGTCCGTCGCGGTCCGCCGCGATGACCGGCCGCAGATTGGCATACGCGTAGGGGTTGGCGGCGCCGAACTCGTCGCCGACGTAGGCGTTTGGGCTGGTGATCGCGACTGGATCGCCGCTCGTCCACACGCCGAGCTCAGCCGCGTAGAAGCGCGAACCCATGTGGTCGAGCCCGACCACACCATCACGAGGATTCCCCGCATATTTGTTCGTCTCGCTCGAATCGTCGTAGCGCGTGAGTCCGTACGGGTAGACCGCGTGCTCGGCCTTCGGTGTTCCCACGCCGTCGGACTCACCCAGCAAGGAGCCGATCAGGTCGCTGAGGAGAATGGTGTCCGCGGAACTCAGTTCGCGTACGCTCCCGCGATCAGGACCACTCGGCCCGTCACTCGTGTCACTGCACGAAAGGAGCGCAGCCAGGGCGCCCCCCAGCATCAACCCGCGTGCCCCAAGCACCCGCCAGCGCGCGGCGCTCGCGAAGAGCCCTCGCAGCAATCCGACGACAGCGAGCAAAACAGCGAGAAGCCACGACACCACTCGAGCGCTGAGCGACGACTCCTTCGCCAAGGATTCCTCACCCGTCGAACCGCCGCTCACGGGCCCCGCGACGGCGCCCACTCCGTTGTCCTCCGAGAGCCGCACGATGCGCTGCCCCGAATGCACGATGTAGCGAACGAGCTTCCCGTCGCGGTGTTCGCTCCAGGCGTCGATGAAACGAGTCGTCTTGGTGGAGCCGTCGGTTTTTCTTTCACGCCGCAGCCGCCGCACGCCATCGAGTCCGTAGACGCTCTCGGTCGTGGCTCCGTCGCGCTCGACTTTCTTCAGCTGATCGGCGCCGTCCCATTCGTACGTGCGCGTGCCGTCGCTCACTATCCGGCCACGCTTGTCGTACTCGACCGTGCGGCCATTGATGGCCGTCATCGCGTGAGGACGCTCGCCGTACTCGATGCCCGTCGCCTCGAGCTCGGAAACGGTGCTCTCGCGGGAGAGAAGGTTGCCCGTGGGTGAGTACTCCCACCAGGCCTCGCCCCAGGTGCCCGAAGCGCCCACGAGCCGATAGAGATTGTCGTAGCGATAGTCCTCGGAGCGATCCCGATCTTCATCGATGTCGGGGCGCAGATCCTGAATCCGCGTGACGTTGCCTGCACTATCGTATGTCCACGCCAGGTGTTCGAGCGTCGTGCCGTCGGCAGCCCTCGCGTGCATGCCAATTTGGCGACCGTCGTCGTCGTGCTCGGAGGTGATCTCGACTCCGGTGTTGAAGCTGCGCGAGGTTTCTAGGCCATCGTCACCGTACTCAAACGTGATGGCATCGCCGTAGCCCTCGAGCTGACCGCGACCGTTGCGCCGAAGCTCGATCGAGGAACCGTCCGGGTACACGTGCAGGACCTCGCGATCCTGTGCGTCAAACTGGCTGCGGACGACGAAGGTCTCGCCGTCGATCTCGTAGCGGGTGCTCGTGATGCGTCCGCGAGCGTCATACGTGTGCTCGATCGATCCGCTCGGTTCGGTGACGCGAAGCAGTTTGCCGCGGCCGTGCTCGCCCTGCCCCTCGTCGTACTGGTAGGTGATCTCCGGATCCCCGTCGTCGTCCCAGTCTTCCGTGAGCGTTCGTCCAGCGAGGTCGAAGGTGTACGAGGTTGCCTTCCCGTCGGGATGTTCGTGTCGGATCAGGTTTCCGGTCGAGTCGTGCGCCATGCGATGGACGCCCAAGTCCGGATCCTCGACGGTGATCAGTCGACCGCGACCATCGTAGGAAAGCAGCTGGCGGTTGTCCTCGGGGTCGGTGCGCGCCACCATTCTGTCAGCCGCGTCGAGCTCGTAGACGGCGCTCAGCACTTCCCCGTTCAGCGTGCGCTCGTGCGCAACCACACGACCGCGACCATCCTTTCGAACGACGGACGGGGTGCCTTCGTACTCCGAATCCGAGTCGCTTTGCCCGCCATCCCAAGAGCGCTCCTCGTAGGGGCCATACTCCTTGCGGGTTTCGACCCCCATCGCGCTCTTCGTGCGAACCGGGCGTCCGGACGCGTCGAACCAGGTGTCGCTGCCGCGGCCTCCAGCGAGGATCGGTGGTTCTGCGTACTCGTCCTCGGTCGCCCACCGCGGCAAGAGCTCCCGCCGCGCCTTGCCCCGTTCGTCGAGGAGTGATGCGCCTGCCCAGAGCCAGCGCTCACCGTCGCGCGTGAAGGTGCCTCGTTTCCGACCGAGACCGTCGAAGACTGCCTCGGAACGTTCCAGCTCTTCTTCGCCGGAGCGCACGCGAGACTCCGTGATGACTCGACTGAGCGGCGCGCCCACTTCGTACGAATAGGAAATCGTCGGGAGCTCTGCGCTGTCCCCGGGCTTGATCACCTCCGACAGACGACCGAAGGCGTCATACCGGTAGCGCGTCGTTTCACCGTTGTACGCGGTGACCGCCACCAAGTTGCCGAACGCACCGTCCGTTTCAGCCACTTCACGGAGTTCGACGCCCGAGTCGAGCTTCACCGTTTCGCTGAGCAAGTGCGTCCGATCATCTGCCCACTCGAAGAGTCGCCCGCCACCACGGCCATCACGGGTCTCGACGGGCAGACCCTGATCGTCGTAGCGGGTGGATGTCACCACCTCGAAGTCGTTCGGGTCCGGACCGACCCACGCTTCCTCCCGCGTGACTTCTCCTCGGGCAATTTCTCCCAGATCGAGCCCGAAGAAGGCTTCACCGTCGTAGTACTTGCGCGTGTAGGCGTATCGCTTGCCGTCGGCGTCCTGAATCTCTTCCGTCGCGAGACGTCCAAGGACCCAGTCCTCTTCGTTGTTGGCGAAGCTACGAACGATGATGGTTTCGTCGTTCCCCACCAAGTAGTCGTCTTCGACGACTTCCCCCCACCTGCGTTCGACCACCTGGTTTCCGAAGCGATCGTGCTCGACTTCGGTCAAGGAAGTCCGGGCAGCCCTCCGAAAGCGACACCGAAGGGCTTTCCGACGTGGCCCAGTCCGTTCCGCTCTCCCAGCTCTGACCGTCCACATTGATGTAGGAACGGTAGTTACCGGCCTCGGCGATCAGGAGATCGGGGAGGCCATCCCCATTCAGATCGGCAAGCGATGCGTCCGGTTCCGAGGGGGAGCGCCCCGGTGGGCTCTGCATCGAAACGAGCTCTGCCGAAGGCGACGTTCCTGCCGCATCCAGAATGGATCCGGTGTACTCGAACGTGGCAGCCGGCATACTCGCCTCGCCGTCGCGACCAACGAGAGTGACCGCTACTAGGCGCGGATGCGCATCGTCCGAGTAGCGCAAGTCGTAGCGACGAACGAGATCTCCACCGTGTTTCACCTCGATGCGCTCGAGCCGTTGGGAGAGCGCCTGCTTGATGCCACGCGAGAACAGGCGTGAGGGATCAGGGCGGTCCTCGTAGTGGAGAACGACTTCGTTGCGGTGCTCCTCCGCGGTGTCGTTCCACACGACCCGAGTGAGCAATGCATATCCTTGCGACGTTTCCCACTCGTAAGTGATCGTGTTTCCACGAAGATCCACCTGCTTCTTGAGCAGGTAGCTCGCCACATGACCGCCTTCTTCTTCGGTGAAGCCCTCACCTCCGAAAACCAGCGCCGTACCCGACTTGAGCCGCACTTCCCAGACGTCACCGCTCGCGGAACGCTTCGCCCGGAGGAAGGTGCCGTCCTCGTACTGCGGTCGGAACACTCCAGCGTCGACCTCGATCAGGTCCGCCGGTGTGCCGAGCCCCGCCACCTCGAATCGATCGGTCTCGTCGAAGCGCGGAAGCCCTTCGTTTGTCCTCCGCTGGATCTTGGCGACGCCGCTCAGACGCCAGCCGATCCCCATCTCGCTGACCCCACCGCCTGAATCGTAAGCGAGGGCGAGCTTCGGCTTCAGTCCACGCGCTCCGGGCGGGAGGGCAATCTCCACCGAATAGCTCGCATTGCCCGTCGCGAGCTTCGGCGCGAAATCAGCACTGGCCAGCCCTTCGATCGATCCGGGCCCTTTCGGTAGGCTCAGCTTGGTCGAGCTCACGTCCGCCGCAGCCATGTGGCTCGTGCCGAGACAAGTCACGACACTGGCGAGGGCACAGAGTCGCCTAAGCCACCGCCATCCAGAGGTGGAACGCCGCTCGCTCACGAAGCCCTCAGCCGCCCGCGCCGACAGTTCCAAGGCACTGCAGGGAGACGCCCACGGCGTCTCCCGATCGGGGGAGCGCCTTGTGTTTGATCTCGAGCACGATGTCTTCGAGACCCGTCAGATCCAGATCCGAATTCGAAGGGGCGGTCTCACTGCCCGGGATGATGATTCGCCAGTTCGGACGTGCCACCGAGTGACCGAAGAGTGTCGTGTTCTCGGGGGCGCTACCGAAGGTGTTCACTCCCGCCTGAACGACGGCGATATCCGCCGAGTCGATCGACCAGTTGATGAGCTCTTCCGAATCGCAGCGCCGCATCATGCCGCCGCCCTCGACGACGAGATGAACCTCCGCCTCGTTGTTCCCCTGAAAGTCGCCAACGAGCTGCGCGCGAACCGCCTTGATCTTGTCGTCGCAGACGTTGCTCGACCAAAGCTCGTTGCCCGGCTCGAGGTTCGTGGAGAACTCCACCCCCACGCCACCTTGGCCGTCGAGGTTTTCGTTCTTGAGCAGGATCCGCCGGAACAGTTCTCCCTCGCTAAGCTCCTCGCCAGTCACTTCGTCCGTACGCGGGCCGGTCACGCCCAGCATCTCCCGCACACTGACCGTCGTCGTAAACTCCTGGGGGATCCCAAACTCGGTCGAGTACTCGTTGAAGATGTTCAAGAAGCAATCCTTGAGCCGCTGAGCCTCCGTCGCGTTGTGCGCGCCGAGGATCGCCCGATTCAAGGCGTCTCCCAGAGGTGTGTTGATCTCGTATTCGAGCGCGCGCCCGGCGCGGTAGAGCCAACGTTGCGCCTCACGGCGTGCGTTGATGGCCTGCAGCGCGGAACGGTTCATCAACAAGCGATAAGTCGGGTCAGAATACGGGCTGTTGCTGATCCGCGCGAGCGTCCGCTCTCGCTCCGTCGCAGCTCGTTTGACCTGTTCGAGCTGGTTCCGCGCGGCAAGCTGTGACTGCGTGATGCCGAGCGCCACCTGCTGCATGTCGACCTCGAGCTGGTGTAGATCGACAAGCTGCTTCTTAATCTCAGCCATGCCGTTGATCAGTTCGATCTCGGCGTCCTGCTTTTGGAAACGCAGTGTTTGCGCCGTTTCGAGTTGCTGGCGGCGAACGTTCAGGGCAGTCCGCTGAGTCTCGAAGACGGCAGCGGCAGCTCCCATGCCAGCGGAGGCTCCCGCGTTCAACAAGCTCGCGTTCGAAGATAGCTCGAGCGCCTTCTGTGCCGCGTTGATGATGCCCTCCTGCACCGTGATGATCTGGAGCTCTTCCCCGGTGTTGCTGACGAAGCGCATCGTCCCCGAGCGCACCCCCTGGGTTCGACTCAGTGTGTTCTCGTCGATGCGGATCTTCTCGGCCATTCCATCCAGGCGCGTCTGACTGGAGAGCATCTCGGCGTGGCGCGACTCGAGCTCGAGCTCTGCTTCGGCGATGGATCCGCTGCCGTCGGCTCCACACTGCTGCCAATCCGCGTCGGACATCATCGGTTGCACCTCGAAGGAGGAGCCGCAGATGCTCGCGATGGTGTCGTCCTGCGAGGCGCGCACCCGCTCGAGCTCCTCCTCCAAGCGCGACTGGTTCTGTTCGAACTCACGAAGCGCGGAGAGGAAATCTTTCTCCGAGCTCGCGAACTGATCGAGAGTGGGCTGGGCCCGGATGGTCAGAACCTGCTCGAAGTTTGTGGGAGGGGTCCGCTGCGGATCGTAGACGAGAGGGATTTCGCCCTCCGGTACTGAACTCGAGAATCGCCGGATGGAGAATGAAGGCCGCCGGGCCCGACAAGACCTCGCCCGCCTCGGTGTAGAGGGTCTTCTGACTGTTCAAACCGGTGAGAAACGACTCACGGACGCCGGATACCACCTTGTCTTGAGCAACGAGCAACGGCGCCGCCAGCATTCGGGCGAGGACGCGATGGAATCCCCTTGCCGAGTTCGTCGAACTCGGACTGTGATACTCCGAATACTCACGCAGCACTGCACCGAGACCACCGGGGAGGGCACATTCGCGATCCTTGTCGGGCAGGTCGAGGTAGTCCGTATGGGACAGGATCATCTCTTCCTCGCACAGGTCGGCGATGTCCCCCAGCGGATCCGAGCCGGTACGCGTCGCGTCGAGGCTAGCGCGGAACGAATCGTAGTAGGTGTCTTCCGTCATACCGAGGCAAGACACGGTGTACGCGTTCGTCGTCGCGCTTCTGTTGCAGTCGGCGGCATCCTCGACCACCGTGGCCGAGGATGCCGTTACGCCAAGAGTCTTCATGGCGGGCTGCCCGCCCGGCTCGACCTCGGGCATCGCGACCGGCCCTGGAAACTCAAACCTCGGCTCTCGATCCGTCGGTTGCTTCTGCAGGTAGATGGTGCCCCCGACCGTGACCGGTTGCTCGAAGACCCCATGAATGCGCTCCTCGAACGTTCCCTCGTAGGTACCGCTCAAGGTCGGCGAGATATTGAAGGTAATTTCGCGGCCAATGGGGCGTCCGAAATGGTTTCGAGATCCACCGATGGTTTCGTCGACCAGGTGGTTGACCGTAAACTCCAGACCTTCACTCACGGTGAAGATGCCAACTCCGTAGCTCGGTTCTCCGTCTGCTGCCGGAAACAGCAAACTCCGGTCGGGATCGATCCGCACGGAAACATCCCCATGGTCTTCTAGGAGATCGAAGACCACTCGCGTATCCCCGAGCGGGACATCCCCCACGAAGTAGCGCATCGAGCCTTCGTACGTCCCCGTCATTCCGGCGCGAATGGGACAGTCAACCGTCAGATCACCGAGCGTGGTGCGAATGCGCACTGTCCCCGGCACATCCCGTCCGGAGAGCTCCGAGGAATCGACGTCGAGTTCGATCGTCGTCGTCTCGACGAACTCGCCGCGCGGCTCCTCGATGCTCAGGTGGGGACCATTCGGCACGACGCGATAGCGAACGGGATCTTTCGAAGTCGATTCGAGGGTGATCCTGAGGCGTGTATCGCTCTCGGTGAGCAGCACCGACGGCTGTTCGACGCTGACCTCTCCCACCTTTTCGGTCGCGACGGGCGGATCGACGTCTTCTTCGCCTTCCTCAATACAGCGACCACGTGCCGAGCAAACCGCATCTCCCTCACAGGGGTTTTCGTCATGGCAAGCCTGGACGCACTCGCCCAGATCACAGTGACTGCCAGCCGGGCAGTCAGCGCTGATGACGCACTCGGCGAAGTCCTCGAGAGGCGCAAACCGGGACGCCCTCGGCTTCCTTCGCGCCGCTGCCGCTCTTGCTGCCTTCCCCGCCACCGCAGGCCGGAAGCAACAAAAACGAGGCAGCGAGAATCTCGTGTCTAAATTTCATGACAGGTCTCGAATCAGAAGGAGAGGGGCACACCCGCGGTGAAGTCGTAGCCTTCGACGGAAATGCCGTCCGGTGCGTCACTGCCGGCATCCGGCGCCGCCGCTCCGCCTCGACCGCCATCGCCGAGGAGAAACTGAACGCTCTCCGTCGTGGGCACTTCGGCGTTCACCAGCGCGATTCCGATGGAGGGACCACCGCCGCCCGGGCCACCCGCGCCACCCTTTCCGCCGTCCCCACCGCGGCCGCCGTCTCCAGCAAGGGACCCGTATCCAGCTCCCGGATCCCCCCCCACCTGACCAGGGCCACCCTCTCCACCCGCTCCTCCAACGCCTCCGTCGCCGGTGAGAATGCGCGCCCAGGTGAGGGACACCTCGCTGCCTACGATCACGAGGCCAAACGAGCCACCTCCGCCCGTACCTCCGGTCCCGGGGCGTCCCCCACAACCCCCGTTGCCTCCCTGGCCCCCTCCGTGGCCCGCGGTGTAGCAAAGATCACCGACGCAGCCCCGGGGGCTCCCGCGGCCGCCACCCCCTCCCTGGCCGGTCTCGCCATCACCCCCCTCGCCCCCCGCATTGACCGGTTCGTAGATGACCCCCGTAAACGTGCCGACCTCCTTGGTCGACACTTGACCGTGCGCACCCACATCGCCGCCGTCTCCATCCGTACCGCTACGATCCGACGACGTTCCACCAGGCGCACCGAGCAGGCTTGCGGCACCGTTCTGCGGACCCGTGCCATCAGCGTACTCACCGCGACTTCCCGGACCGCCTCGCGTCTTCGTGCCGTCGGGGCACGTATACGCTTCGGTCGTATGCCCGCCCGTACCCCCGGTTGCGCAGAAGACGCTCCCGCAACCGGTCGCCCTGTTACCGTCATCTCCCTTGCGCGCCGCGCTCGTCCAGGACTTGCCATCCGTACCGTCCTTCCCCGATCCGGCCCTACCCGATTCGAGCTCGACGCGCCTGAGCTCGACATCTTCCGAATCAACGATGGCAGCGGCAATCGAGCTTCCCTCCTCTGACTCGTTGTTCAGCGCCCGAAATACGATGCGTTCAATCGTCACCCCACTCACGTCGCGAATCGTGAGCGGGACCCCGACCTGGGGACGGACGACGGCGCGGTCACGCACTCGCTTCCAGTCGCTCTTGCAGTCGTAGCCGCCGTAGATGTTGACGCCGATGCTCTCCAGGCGAACTTCGCGATCGTACTCGCCATTGCAAACGTAGACATCGAGACCGCCTTCCTGCGCGAGTTCGATCCCAGCATTGATGGTGGCAACCGGATCATCCTGGGTGCCCGCCGCCAGGTCGTCACCGTCGGGGGACACGAACACCGCACGGCTCGCATCACCATCGATACCGTCGCAGTTGGTGTCCTCGAAATCGTCGTCAGGAAGGTCGCGGGCCGTGGCATCGCAGGTCGGGTTCTCGCCGCCGCCCGAACCCGCTCCTGCCTGCCCCACGGCAGGGGCACCCGCCGCACCGGTGGCGCCCGCCATGGAGTCCGGCGGGGCATCCCCACTCATGAACTCCGATCCACTGCAGCCGAAGAAAGCGAGACCAGCCGCGAATACGGCAGAAAGCACGATCGTCCTCATGAAGTTTACCAAGCAGAAAGCCGCGGAGTATTAAGCGGAAAACCGCGGAGTATTAAGCAGAAAACCGCGGACGCGGGACCATATTTCTGGAGGGCGACACAAGCAAGTGTCCTGAGTCCGTAGTCCCGAAGTGCCCTGTGTCTCCTAAGTCCGTAGTCCCGGGAGACCACTGCCATATCAGGTGCGCGGCGCGGCAAGGCAATGGTTGCCCCGCCGAAGCGCGCCGGCGGGTGTCCTGGGGGCAACGAGGCCCCCCGCCCTTCTAGGCCGCCTTCGCGCTTCCGTCGCGCAGCGCACCCAGGATCGCGTCGACGTTCTTCTTCGCGTCGCCGAAGAGCATCTGGGTGTTTTCCTTGTAGAAGAGCGGATTGTCGATGCCGGCGTAGCCGCTCGCCATGCCGCGCTTCATCACCACGGTGGTCTTGGCGTTCCACACCTCGAGCACCGGCATGCCGAAGATCGGGCTCGACGGATCGTCCAGCGCACTCGGATTGACGATGTCGTTGGCGCCGATCACGAGAACCGCGTCGGTGTCGCCGAACTCCTCGTTGATCTCCTCCATCTCGAGCACGATGTCGTAGGGGACCTTTGCCTCGGCCAGAAGCACGTTCATGTGGCCCGGCAGACGCCCCGCCACCGGATGGATGGCGAACCGCACCTCGGTGCCCCGATCCCGGAGGATTTTGGCGACCTCGTAGAGCGGGTACTGTGCCTGGGCCACGGCCATGCCGTAACCGGGCACGACGATCACGCTCTTGGCGTCCCGGAGGAGCTCGGCGACCTCACCAACGTCCATCGATGTCACCTCGCCCTGCTCCTGATCGCCCTTCGGCGCGGCGCCTGCGGTGGTGCCGAAGCCGCCGAGGATGACGCTGATGAACGACCGGTTCATGGCCGCGCACATGATGTAGCTCAGGATAGCGCCGCTCGAACCGACGAGAGCGCCGGTCACGATCAGAAGGTCGTTCGAGAGCATGAAGCCCGCCGCCGACGCGGCCCAGCCCGAGTAGCTGTTCAACATCGACACGACCACGGGCATGTCCGCGCCACCGATGGCCATGACCATGTGAATGCCGATGACACCGGCGATGGCCGTCATGATGAGGAGCGGCTGAAGCCCGCCGTGGTCCGGTTGCCCCATGAACTGGGCTCCGAGCACCACGCAGCCGACGACCATCCCGAGGTTCATAACGTGCCGTCCCGGAAGCATCAGCGGTTTGCTGCCGATGACGCCCTGCAGCTTGCCGTAGGCGATGACCGATCCGGTAAAGGTGATGGCGCCGATGAAAACGCCGACGAACACCTCCACCTCGTGGATGGTGTGCTCGACTCCGGTGAGCTGGTTGTTCGGATCGAGGTAGCTGGCGATGCCGACGAGCACGGCGGCAGCGCCGACGAAGCTGTGCAGGATGGCCACCAACTGGGGCATCGACGTCATGGCCACGCGAGCAGCCAGGGTGGCGCCGATGAGCACGCCGACGAGAACCACGCCGCCGAGCAGCGGATAGTTGTCGACGCGACCGCCGAGCGTCGTCACCAGGATGGCGATCAGCATGCCGGCGATGCCGTAGAGGTTGCCGCGCTTGGCGGACTGTTGGGTGCTGAGGCCGCCGAGGCTCAGGATGAAGAGAATCGCGGCAAAGAGATAAGCAACCGTGACGAGACTGGAAGGCATGATTCGGCTTCTCCGGGCTTACCTGCTGAACATGCGCAGCATGCGTTGGGTCACGAGGAAGCCCCCGGAAATGTTGATGGTGGCGAGCAGGATCGCAGCGGCTCCGAGAATCGTGACGAGCTGATTCGAACCGGAGATCTGCAACATCCCGCCAACGATGATGATGCCGCTGATGGCATTGGTGACGCTCATGAGCGGGGTGTGGAGGGCCGCCGTGACGTTCCAAATCACCTGCCAACCGACAAAGCAGGCGAGCACGAACACCGTGAGGTGAGCGAGGAACGACGCGGGAGCCACAAGCCCCACGAGGCCGAGTAGGAGAGCCAAGACCACCAGCACGACGGTGGTCTGCTTGGCCTTCTTCTGGGCGACCTCCTCGGGGGTCGGGCCCACCTTCACCGGAGGAGCCTTCGCCTCGACCTTGGGAGGCTCGGGCGGATGTTTCAGGGCGGGCGGCGGCCACATCACTTCACCCTGGTGGGTGACGAGCGAACCGCGAATGACGTCGTCCTCGAGATCGACCTTCCAGCCCTCGGCGCCGCCAAGATCGCTCAGGAGGTGCGCCAGGTTGTTGCCGTAGAGCTGGCTGGCCGTCGGAGCCAAGCGACTCGGCAAGTCCGAATAGCCGACGATGTGCACGCCGTGGCGCGTGGCTACCTCCCCGGGCACCGTGCAGGCGCAGTTGCCGCCGGCTTCCGCCGCCAAGTCGACGATCACCGATCCGGGCTTCATCGCCTGGACCATCTCTTCGGTGATCAAGATGGGCGCGCCCTTACCGGGAATGAGCGCGGTGGTGATGATGATGTCCACCTCGCGCGCCTGCGCCAGGAACAAGGCCATCTCCGCTTCGATGAACTCCTTGCTCATCGTCTTGGCGTAACCGCCGACCCCGGTGCCGTCCTCCGCGAAGTCGAGCTCGAGGAAGTCGGCGCCCATGCTCTGCACCTGGTCCTTCACGACGGGGCGCGTGTCGAAGGCGCGAACGATCGCTCCGAGCCCCCGGGCCGCGCCGATTGCGGAAAGCCCCGCCACGCCGGCTCCGATCACCAGCACCTTGGCCGGGGGCACCTTGCCCGCTGCGGTCATCTGACCGGTGAAGAACCGCCCGTAGAGGCTCGCCGCCTCGATCACCGCGCGGTAGCCGGCGATGTTCGCCATGGAGCTCAGAGCGTCCATCTTCTGGGCGCGCGTGACGCGCGGCACCTGATCCATCGCGAAGGCGGTGATCTTTCGCTGGGCGAGCTGCTGCAGGATCTCGGGGCTCTTCGCGGGCCACAAGAAGCTGACCAGCGTTGCCCCTTCGCGAAGCAGATCGACTTCGCTTCCGCCACTGGGCAAGGGAGCAGGGGGGTTCACCTTGAGAACGACGTCCCCCGCGCCCCACGCGCTCTTCGCATCCGGCGCGATGGTGGCCCCGACAGCTTCGTAGGCGTCATCGGAGAACGCGGCGAGCTCACCCGCCCCACTCTCGACGACGACCTCGAAACCCTGCTTCTCAATCAGCCGGCCCACAGTTTCGGGCGTGGCCGCCACGCGCCGCTCACCGGCACGGATCTCTTTGACGATCGCGATCTTCATGAGGATAGCCTCCCGCTCGCGCCGACCCTTGCCCGGAACGAGGCGACCGCATCGGGGCGGTGTCGTTTCCGGAGCGGGGCACGTGCGGGGGGTCCCCATACCAGAAACGCCGGGGCACGGCGCCCCTGAAATCGCGTGAGGGCGTTTGGCTCGAAAGGTCACACTGCGGCGCGCGCCTCGTCCCCCCGAGTGAACTTCGAACGGACCAAGCAGTTCCAGCAGGGGCGGACTGTTCACCGAGCTCGCGGCCGGAAACGCCGTTCTCCGGGGTCTCTCGATCGCGCGCTGGGTGTGCCGGAACGCGAGGCCTTCCCACGCTGACCTCGCAAGGCCGTGAAAACGCGCACGATCTCTGGCAGCATTCCCAGCGATGGGGGTTCGGAGAACGGACACTCCTGCGGACTGGTACAAGGACGCGGTCATCTACCAGCTGCGCATCCGGTCGTATTTCGACTCGGATGGCGATGGCCAGGGGGACCTCCGAGGCCTGACGCAGAAGCTTGATTACATCCGCGACTTGGGCGTCACCGCCATTTGGGTGCTGCCCTTCTATCCGTCGCCGCTTCGTGACGACGGATACGACATCGCCGACTACCGGACGATCCACCCGACCTTGGGTGACTTGAAGGATTTCAAGGCGTTCCTCCGAGCAGCGCACGATCGCGGTCTGAAGGTGATCACCGAGCTGGTGCTCAACCACACGTCGGACCAGCACGAGTGGTTCCAGCGGGCCCGACGGGCGCCCGCGGGAAGCAAGCACCGCAACTTCTACGTGTGGTCCGACGACCCGAGCAAGTACGCAGGCGCACGCATCATTTTCCAGGACTTCGAATCTTCGAACTGGACTTGGGATCCGGTCGCCCGGTCGTACTTCTGGCACCGGTTCTACTCGAACCAGCCCGATCTCAACTTCGACAACCCCGAGGTGGTCCGGGAAGTCTTCAAAGTCGTCGACCACTGGCTCGAAATGGGTGTCGACGGCGTGCGCCTCGACGCGGTGCCCTACCTCTACGAACGCGAAGGCACGAACTGCGAGAACCTGCCCGAGACGCACGCGTTCTTGAAGCGCCTGCGCGCACACATCGATCGCAAGTTCCCTTCACGCATGCTGCTCGCCGAGGCCAACCAATGGCCCGAGGACGCGGTCGCGTATTTCGGTGCTGGCGACGAGTGCCACATGGCCTTCCACTTTCCGATCATGCCGCGGCTGTTCATGGCGCTGCGCATGGAGGACAGCTACCCGCTGATCGACATCCTCGAGCAGACCCCATCGATCCCCGAATCGAGTCAGTGGGCAATCTTTCTCAGGAACCACGACGAGCTCACCCTCGAAATGGTGACCGACGAGGAGCGCGACTACATGGTGGCGGCCTACGCCGCCGATCGTCAGGCGCGCATCAACCTCGGCATTCGCCGTCGCTTGGCGCCACTGCTCGAGAACGATCGCAAGCGCATCGAACTGATGAACGCGCTCTTGTTTTCCCTGCCGGGAACGCCCGTCGTCTACTACGGCGACGAAATCGGGATGGGCGACAACGTCTACCTCGGTGATCGCGATGGAGTGCGCACACCGATGCAGTGGAGCGCCGATCGCAACGGAGGCTTCTCGCGGGCCAATCCCCAGCGCCTGGTGCTGCCCCTGATCACCGATCCGGAGTACCAGTTCGAATCCGTCAACGTGGAGACGCAACTCTCGAACACGAGCTCGCTCCTCTGGTGGACGCGTCACCTCATCGAACAGCGCAGGCGTTTTGCCGCCTTCGGACGCGGAACCTTCGAACCCGTTCACTCGACGAACCGGAAAGTCCTCGCGTTCCTGAGGCGCCACGGCGACGAAGTCGTCCTCGTCGTGGCCAACTTCTCCCGCTTCTCCCAGTGCACCGAACTCGAGCTCGGCGAGTTCGCCGGCACCGCGCCACGCGAGCTTTTCGGGGGGAGCACGTTTCCCGCCATTGGCTCGGGCACGACGACGCTCACCCTCGGTCCCCACGTCTTCTACTGGCTCGTGCTGTCCTCTCCCGAAGAGCCGGCAGTGCAGCACGCCCTCGAACCGGCGCCCTCGGAGCTCCGGGTGAAGGGGGCCTGGACCGATCTGCTGAAGCGGCGCTCCGTCGGATTCGAACGGGCCCTTTTGCACTACCTGCCCTCTCAGCGCTGGTTCCGGTCGAAGCAGCGGAAACTCACCTCGGCGCGTGTCGTCGAGAACATGGCGCTCCGCACCGAGGAGCGAGAAACGCGCCTCGCGTTCGTCGAAGCCGGTTTCTCGCGAGGCGAACCCGAGCTGTACGTCGTACCGCTCGCCGCGCAGTCGGGGGACAGCCCGCATCCGGTCGTCGCGCGGGTCCACGAACACGGACAGACCGAAGCCGTGACGCATGTGGTCGACGCCTCACGCGACCCGGCGGTCGCGGTCGCCTTGCTTCGCTTGGCGACCGATCGGAAATCGACGAGCGGCAAGCGTTTCCGTCTCGTGGGCGCGGGTGGACGCAAGCTGGCCAGCGCCGTGAGCGAGGTCGACCCCCGGGCGATCCATGCGCTCTCGGCGGAGCAGACGAACACCAGCTACGTGTTCGGTGAGGCGGTGATCGGCAAAATGCTCCGGGTGCTCGACCCAGAGCCGAGCGTCGAGCTCGAAGTACTCAGTCACCTCGCGGGGGGGAGCATCGAGTGCGCCGCACCAAACCTGATCGGGCACATCGCCGTCGAGCACGGAGACAAGATCTCCACACTCGCTCTGTTTCAGGAGTACGTGCGCCATCAGGGCGACGCCTTCACCCTCGCTCTAGACGACCTCAGCCGCTTCGTCGACGACATCCGCGCCTCCCGACCCGACCCCTCGATCGCGGCGCTTCCTGATCGGTCGATCGGGGCCCTCGAAAGTCTCGAACCTCCCGGGGAGCTCGCGGACTTCGTCGGGCCGGCCCTCGGCCAGGCTCAGGTGATGGGACGACGGGTGGCGGAGCTCCACGTCGCTCTGGCCGACGCCCGCGACGACGAACGCTTCCAGCCGCAGCAAATGGGAACCCTGGCCCGGCGATCCTTCTATCAGTCGCTTCGCAACCTCCACTCATCCGCGCACGACGAAATCGTCGATCACGTACCGGCGAGCGCTGCTGTGACCGAGCTTCGGCAGCGTTTCATCGACAAGAAGGGCGCCATTCGAGACGTGCTCGCCGCGATGCGCGGCACCGAGCAGCTCGGCTACCGCGTCCGGGTGCACGGCGATCTCCACCTCGGGCAAGTCCTGTTCACGGGGCGCGACTTCGTGATCATCGACTTCGAAGGCGAGCCCGCGCGACCCACTTCGTTCCGCCGCTCCAGGCGCACCCCGCTAGCCGACGTCGCGGGCATCCTCAGGTCCCTCGACTACGCCGCCAAGACCGTGACGGCGCGGCACGACGAACCGGGAGACTCGGAGCTCGTGCGCAGCTTCTGCGCCGCTTGGAGCGAATGGATCGGGGCGAGTTTCTTGAAAGGCTACCTGAGCGACCCTGGTGTTCGGCAGTATCTTCCGTCGAGCAACGAGGGGATCGCGCACCTCTTGAACGGCTGCCTCCTCGAAAAAGCACTCTACGAGGTGCGCTACGAGCTGGGGAACCGCCCCGATTGGCTCCACGTGCCGCTCCGGGGGATCTTCGAGCTACTCGACCGGCCCTATCGGGCTTGAACCGACAGCTCTTCGTTGCAACGAGGCACCAGGGTCGGGCGCGACGAGCAATCCCAACCCCAGACTCACTCACGCGGGTTGACTCGCCACCCCGTCCCGAGACGACCGGGGCATCACCCAGTCTCCGGGCATGGCCAAGGCGACCCGATCGCGACCTGTGTTCTTTGCTCGGTAGAGCGCCGTATCCGCCGCCCTGAGGAGGGCCTCCGACGAGAAGGACCCGCTCTGCTCCGTCGCGGCCACGCCGAAGCTCGCCGAAACGACCAGGTCACCCGTGTGCGTTCGCACCGGACGCACGGAGAGCTCGCGACGCATGCGCTCGGCGACGGTTCGTCCGTAGTGAGCGTCGCAGTCCGCGAGCACCATCAGGAACTCTTCACCACCAAAGCGCCCCACCTCGTCGTAGGTGCGCAGGACGCTCTCGAACCGACGAGCCACGTCCCGCAGCACGCGATCGCCTGCGAGGTGGCCGTGCTCGTCGTTGATGCACTTGAAGTGGTCCACGTCCACCATGACCGCGCATACGGAGCCCCCATTGCGCCGAACGCGGAGGAGCTCGCGATCGAGGTGCGACAGGAGGGCCGCGCGGTTCCATAGGCCCGTAAGAGAATCCCGCATGGCTTCACGCCGCAGGGCCTCTCGGGCGCGAATCAGGTTCTCCTGCAGCTCGATGACCCGGCGACCAGCCCGCACCCGCACCTCGAGCTCGAGACGGTGGCAAGGTTTCGCCATGTAGTCGTCGGCACCCGCTTCGAGTCCAGCGACCACATCGTCCTTTTCGGCTTTGGCCGTCAGCAGGATGGCGTAGACGTAAGGCTCCTGAGTGCGCCCCCGGAGGGCGCGGCACACATCGACTCCATGCAAACCGGGCATCATCCAATCGACGATGCACAGGCGGATCTCTGGATCCTGCTCCAGGACGCGGAGCGCCGCGTGGCCATCCGAAGCCGTGGTCACCTGGTAGCCCCACTGCTCGAGCCAGCGAGCTACGACGGCTCGCGCCACTCGGTCGTCGTCGGCCAGAAGTACCTTCACCGCCATCCCCCGAGCCGTGTCGAGAGGATCTCGGACAACGACTCATTTCGTCCCTTCCAACGTGTGCGGCGAATCGGGCGGGAATTGGTAGGCGCCATCCTCGATTGGGACGTGTGTCGGCAGATCGCCGGCTGGATCCGGCGGTGCACCCTCTGCGGTCCAACGAAACCCGAATCGAAAGCACGCCACATGGCGCATTCGGCGTGGGTGCCACTGCTTTTCGTCTGCGTCGCGTGTCACCCGGCCCGCAAGGCTCCTTCGCCTGAGGAGGCATCGAAAGCCGCGCAGACTCCGCCATCGAACGGGGCAGTATCGGCGCAAAAGGGCTGTCTGGCTCGGGTGCACATCGAAGCCCCGGGGCGGCGGGAGGGTGAGCTCTGGCTCACGGTTCACTTGGAGTGCCCCGAAACGGTGCGAAGCTTCGAGCTTCCTCGAGAGGCAGAGCCTCACGTGGTCGACTGGGTTCTTCAGGGACCGCGCATCGACTACCGCATCGATCTGGCTTCCCTCGTCGAAGATGGTTCGCCTCGGGGTGTCACCCGCCGGGTGGGCGAGTCGTGGATCGCGCCCGTGGGCGCTTGGCTCGCGTCTCCCACTTCGTCACAGAGCGACCTCGACGTAACGCTTGAGGTCACGACGAGTGATCCGATTCGGCGTCGGTTCGAGACGGGTCTAGAGCGCGACGTCCCGCCCGACGTCGACGACACCGCTCGTTACGTGTTGCGGGCTCGCGAAGTGCGCGCCGCCACCTACGCTGCCATCGGTCGCCTACGCGACACGAACCTCGAGCTGCCTGGCTTGGCCGATCTGCCCAGCTCACTCCACGTGGCGTGGCTGGATCAGTCGACGAGGCTCTCCGACGACGTCGTGGCGCACTGGATTTTCGACTCGGCGCGGATCGTCGGAGACTTCTACCGGGGCTTTCCCGTTCCGCGCACGATGATAGCGGTGGTGCCGGTGCTCGGACAGAGCCGCATCGTGCACGGCAACGTGCTGCCCGAAAGTGAGCCCACGATCGCCCTTTCCTATGGCGTCGCCGCGACGAAGCAGGACCTCTACGGCGACTGGATCCTGATTCACGAGCTGCTCCACCTCGGCTTCCCGTCGTTCGTGGGTGAGGGCGCCTGGCTCGACGAGGGCCTCGCAACCTACTTCGAGCCCATCGTCCGCGCCCAAGCGGGATGGAAGAGTGAGCTCGAGGTGTGGACCGAGTTTGCCCGCAACTTGCCGCGTGGTCTTCGCGCAGTGGAAGGCAGCGGGCTCGCCCACAGTGAAAACGCCCGCAGCGCCTACTGGGGCGGAGCCCTGCTCTGCCTGCTCGCCGATGTCGAAGCGCGCCGACACCTCGGCACGCGCCTCGAGGATGCGGCGCGCGCCGTGCTCGACGCAGGGGGGCACTCGAGCCGGGTGTGGAAGCTCGACCGCGCCATCGAAGTGATGGACGCAGCTCTCGGTGGACCGGTCCTGAGTGAGCTCCGCGAGCGTCACGTCGAGCGAGGAAGCCCGGTGGAGCTCGATCGACTCTTCGAGGAGCTCGGGGTCGTCGTGACGAAATACGAGGTGCGCCTGCGCGACGACGCACCGCTGAGCGCTTTGCGTCGCGCTCTGGTGGGGGCACGAAAGCCCCCCACCTGAAGCGCGACGGCTCGTGCATCAGCCCCCACCTTCGCGGCTGGCCCCCGCAGTCAAGCCCTGATCAGGCTTCGAGTGCGGTCGCGCGAACTTCTCCCTTTCTGGCGATCAGCCGCCGGGCGGTTGGGCGGGGAATTTCTTCTGCTGAGGCGACGTAGGGGCTCGTTGCCTTCGAGCGATCGGAGGTGTCGATTGCGCAAGGACAGCTCGCTTTTTTCTCGATCATCACAGGCGACGCCAGCTATCAAGCGACGATCGCCAGCGAGTCGTTCCACGCTGGGCTCGCCAGCGCAGAAAAGGGAATCTCCAATGAACCGATTGCTGCTCGGCCTGTTCGCCGCACTCCTGTCGCTCACCCTCGCTCCGTCCGCCTTCAGCGAACCGAAGGGGAAGGAGAAAACCGCCATCTTCAAGGACAGTTGCTCCGGCCCGCGTGTGAGCACGAAGAACAACCTGGCCGGTGTCTGCAAGGAGCACGACGGCGAGATCCTCGTGAGGTGTCGCTACACCTGCCTGAAGAAAAAGGGTCTCAAGTGCAAGGAGCACGGCTGGAAGAAGCTGAAGGCCATGTCTTGCGAAGACGGCGGCAAGACGAAGCTCAAGATGGTGAAGTGCTCCGCCAGTGAGCAAACGGCCCTGAAGGACGCGCACACCCTGGCGCAGGCGGAAATCCGCAGGCTCGAAGCCGACATCAAGGCCAGCATCCCGGGGCTCTCCGGTAAAACCAAAAAACGCATGGAGCACGCGCTCGCGAAGGTCGGCAAGATCAAGAAAGCTCTCGACGGGAAGATCCGCGTCGCGTGCAAGGACGACGACGCGAAACGCTGCGAGAAAGGCGACAGCGCCTACACGTTTCGCCTGGTCGGTCAGGGCTTCAAGACGTGCCCGGAGTACTTCACTGGCACCACGAGGAGCCGCGCCCACATCATGATTCACGAGCTCGCGCACAAGGGGATCGCGAACTGGGGGCACCCGAAAGACAGCGGCTCCAACACCCCTCCCGATCCGGAAAAGGCGTGGCACACGGACGCCTACACGTATCACTACTGGCTGAAGAACGGCTTCTGCGTACCCGGAAGCACCTGCCCCGCGCGCTGATCGGACGCGGGAGATCGCAAACCCCTCGAGCTCGCGGGGTTTGCGATCCGCCCTGCGGCGTCAGGGCGAACAGTAGCCGCTGACGCAGCTCAGTCCGTCACAACACGGCGGCAAGCCATCGCCGCAGGCCCAGGCGTTCTCGAGGCAGGAACGTACTTCGCAAGTCTGCCAGGGGGTGCACACCATGCCCTCGCAACAAGAAATGCCGTCGCCGCACGCGTTCGGGTCGAACGTGCCATCACTCCGGTCGGTTCCGGCGCAGTATTGGTCGCAGTGGGGCGCCCAGATCGTGTCTCCGAACAGACAGGTACGCAGGCCGCTGTCGGACAGCCCGCAGAACATGTCGCTCGGGCACTCCGCGTCACTTTCGCAGGGGAGCACGCACACCGGGGAGGAACCGCGTTCGGGCTCACACCGAGGAGCGTTTGCCGCCTCCGGATGGGAGGGACATTGAGCGTCCGAGGTGCAGTACGGCGTGCAGAGGGTGCCAGCACTACACGAGTCCGTGTCATACTGCATCAGGTTGCGCTTGCCCGCACCGCAGGACGCCAGCTCCGACTGTTTGTCCGTGGGCAAACCGCTGGCGTCGGCGACGAATTGCGCCCCGGCGTAGCCACCACCGCGGGTGTATCCAGCAGTTCCTCCAGTTCCGGCGGTTGCTGCGCCCACGATCTCACCGGTGCCGGCGTTTGCGCTCGCCGAGTCGTCCATCGAGTCGCGCTCGAGGGAGTCCGACTTGAAGCGCAGCTCATCGACCTCTCCGCCGCAGGCGATGGGCACGACGAACAGGACTATCAGGGCAGAGCGCGGCATTTTGGCAAATCGCATCATTTGACCTCCACTTGGTCAGTTCCC
>JBNKGC010000084.1:0-22877 GCA_050289625.1 Polyangiaceae bacterium
TTCATCCAGCTCGTGTCGACACGGAGTGCACGGAGTTCAGGACGCCGCGATACGGTGCCGTCGAGCCGGTCCGGCGGGATGCGGCGTGGGCCGCGAAAGATTGCTCCTGCTCGGTGGTTTGAGCGGGCGGCGCCGCGTGTTCCGGCGAGGAGTGCTGCATTTTCTGTCGCGCAGCGCCTCCCCGCTGAGTTACCCTCCCACCTGTGACCACCCCGAAGCGGTGGTCGCGGACCGACAGCGGCGAGTGCAAACGGGACGACTCCCGAAGCCGCTTTGGCCCTCCGCCGAACCGGGTCCGAAACGGCGGGGGCAACCGATGCACCGCTGTGAGCGAGAGTTCAGAGAGGTCAGGAGGGGGCATGAAAATCGTCCGAAGCTGGGGGTTCACGGGGTTGCTTTTGGGTACGGCGGTCGCTTGTGGAGGGCCGCAGCGCCCGGCGAACGAGACGCCGTCCGAGCCTTCACTCGAGGAAGAGTTCGCCGAAGCACCCGAGCCGGAGCCAGAGGAGAGCGCCCCGGCCGAGGAGGAGTCGGAGGCAACGAGTTCAGAGCAGGCGAAAGTCGAGCCTCAGTTCGAGCCAGGAATGAGCGTCAACCAAGCGATGGACGCCGTGCCGCGCGGGATGGATCGCCTAAACGTCGAGCAGGAGGCGTTGGCCGCGCCGCTGATGAATGCGGAGCTGTACGAGCCCTGCAAGCTGAAGGGGCACGAACACTTCAGCGTCACCGTGGCCATTTGGGACGGGCGGGCCGTGGGACTCGACATCGAAACGTCACCCAAGAACGAGGAGCTAGCCTCCTGCCTGCGCCGGCAGATCGAATCGATCGAGTGGGAGGACAAAGTCCCCTCCTTGAACACCGTGCAGTATTCGTACTGATCGGGTCCGAAGACGACTTCGCCCGCAACCTATTGGCAGCGGGCGAGCTCGATTTTCTCAGGAAACGCCTGGGCTCGACGAACCGACGGAAGACCTGTCGGGGAGTCTCAGCAGGCTCGATCGATCGGGTCGAAGTTCTCGAGGTGTACGGCGTCCCGCGCGACTTCACCCGACTCGACCTGCTCGGAGGTGAGGCCGAAACGCCGCTCCTTCGAGCCGTAGCCTCGAAGCGTCTCGAGGAGCACCTCGGGCCGAAAGTCGGGCCACATCATCGGCAAGAAGGCGAGCTCCGCATACGCCGACTCGAACAGAAGGAAGTCGCTGACGCGAGTTTCCCCACCGGTGCGGATCAAGAGATCCACGTCGGGCAGCGCGTAGGTCGTCATCTCCCGCCTGAGAAGTCTCTCGTCGATTTCCTCGGGCAAGAGCATCCCCGAGCGGACTCGCACCGCCAACGCCCGGGCCGCATCGACCAGGTCCTGTCGGCCGCCGTAGGAGAGGGCCAACGTGAGCGTCATCCGATCGCCGTCCTTCGTGTACTCGATGAGGTCTTCGACCGCTCGGCGAGTCGTCGTGGGCAAGTCTTCGAGCGTCCCAATCACCCCCACCCGGATGCCGAGTTGACGGAGCTCGGCGCGCTCCTGCTTGGCGAAGCGGGAGAGCAAGCGCATCAGCGCCTCGACCTCGATGCGGGGCCGCTGCCAGTTGGCGACGCTGAACGCGTACAGGGTCAGGTACTCGACCCCGGCTCGCGCCGCCGTCTCCACGGTCTCGCGGACCGCCCTGGCGCCTTCGGCATGGCCTTCGTAGCGCGCCAGGCCGCGGAGCTTCGCCCAGCGACCATTGCCATCCATGATGATTGCCACGTGGCGGGGAAGGGCGGATTGGCTTCTCGAATCGTTGGTGCTCACGGGGATTACTCTCTCGCTCGGCGGAAGCCTCGCGGTCTCAAGACAGGGGCACTTGCAAGGAAGGCCTGGGAATGACCCGGAGAATGCCAGAAACTTTCGCGAGTTTCGGGGGTTGAATGTGGAGCTTTCGTGGAATTCGGGTCCGCCGGCCTGTGGCCCGAAGGCAGGTTCCCGCGGTGCCAAGGGGATTCCGCATCTCGACGAGGAACAGAAGCGAGCGGAATATTCCGCTTCCGTGGATCTCCGACGCGGGTGGAGACCTTTCGATCCCCGGAATTCTAGCAGCAGCGCAACAGGAAGCCGCCTCAATCCACGATGGCCGAATCGAGTCAACCCCACTCTTCAGTCGGCGGGGAGACGAACCGAGAGGATCACGGTCGGGGGCCCGGCGTTGACCAGTTCGACCCGCCCGCCATGCGCTTCCACCACGGCGCGCACGATGGCGAGGCCGAGGCCCGATCCTCCCTTGTCGGCGCGGGTGGTCACGAACCGCCGGAAAAGTCGCTCTTGGACCCGTCGCGGGATCTCTCCTGGGTTTTCGACACGCAGGGTGACGTCCTGCCGGTCGCTGGAAACGACCACCCGAATGCTCTCCTCGGGGGCACCGTGAGTGACCGCATTTTCGACGAGGTTGCCGATGGCGCGCGCGAGCCAGGTCTCGTGGCCCCGGACGCGGACGTCTCCGGCGATCTCAACCACGAAGCGCTTTGCCGCGCTCCCCTGCGCCTGGATGGCACGCCGGCACAAGGCGCCGACATCGACGGGGTCGAACGTTTCGGCTCCACGTGCCTCGATCCGCGCGAGGTTGAGCAGGTCGCCGAGCAGTCGCTCGATCCGTCCCGCCGCCTCTCGGATGCGTCGAACGAAGCGCCGCGCCTCGTCCGGCTCCTCGAGGGCGCTCTCTTCCAGGATTTCGGCGCTGGCCCGGATCGCGGCGACTGGGTTTTTCAGCTCGTGGGAAAGGTCTGCGGCGAATGCTTCGACGAAGGGGCGACCTTCGAGCTGACGGCGCATCGAGTCGATGGATTGAACGAGGCGTGCAACCTCGCGTCCCGCCACGCGCGTAGGTAGTCGCGTTCGCTCGCCTTCGCTGACGCGCTCACTGAACTCGCTGAGCGCTTCGATGGGCTCGGCGATGGTGCGCCCGATCCATGCGGCGGCGATGGCTGCGGCAGCGCCCAGCACCAGACTGATGACCAGCACCGTCGGGGCGAAGTCGGCCAACAGCGCTTGCACAACAATCGTCGGTTTGACGACCCGTACGGCTCCGGCTCGCTTTCCTCCAGAGGTGAGCCCGACATCGACGAAGACCGCCCCAGGTTCTTCGGCGCGACTTCGTTCTCGTTCGGGGAAGACGACGGCACCACTCGCGTCGAGGAGCTCCAAACCGAGCCCCGCCGTGGGCGCTGACTCGCCACTCAGCTCGCGCCGTTTCGGCATCCCAGTTTCGTCACGGAGCTGCTTGGCCATGGCAGCTACGGTGGTTCCGTTGCCGTCGATCTCGCTCTGGAGAATCGCAGCGATGGTCACGGCTTCGTCTTGAGCAGCTGCTTTTGCGAGGCGCGCTGCACGGGCTTCCACGCGATCGACGACCATCAGGCCAAGCCCGAAGGCGAACACGCCCACGATGAAGGCCAGAGCCAAAAAGACCTGCATGCGGATCGAGAGGCCCTGCGTGCGCGTCCGAAGTAGTCGCGAGACGACGAACGCCACGAAGAGCATGAGCCCGATCGAGGCAGCGGCGACGACGACCAAACGGGTCAAGGTTCTTCCTCGTCCGGCTCGGCGATGCGGTAGCCCACGCCGCGGACGGTCTCGATGAGCTGGGGGTCGCTTCCCGCGTCGACCAGCTTCTTTCGGAGCGATTTGACGTGCGAGTCCACTGTGCGGTCACTCAGTGCAAAGCCGGCCCCCCACACGCGATCGATGAGCTGAGGACGGGAAAGGACGCGACCCTGCTGTTCGAGCAGATGCGCAAGAAGGTCGAATTCAACGCGCGTCAGCTCGAGGGCTTGACCGTGGACGCTGGCGCGACGTCGCTCCGAATCGAGCTGAATCGGTGGAACTCGGGATGCGCCCGAAACGGGCCCTGCGTCGGGTCGGACCCGGCGGAGGACTGCTCGTACGCGCGCGACGACCTCGCGCGGGGAAAACGGCTTGGTGACGTAGTCGTCGGCGCCGGTCTCCAGGGCGGCCACGCGGTCCGCTTCGTCATCGCGACTCGAGAGGACGATGATGGGCGTCGTGTCTCCGCGCCGCCTCCGGTCCGCGATTAGGTCGAAGCCGCTCCCGTCGGGCAGCATCAAATCCAACACGACAAGGGCGTAGGACGCCGAGCCGAGGGCTTGATCCGCGTCCTGCACCGTCCCGGCGGTGTCCGCCGTAAAACCATCGCGATCGAGCGCATAGCTGACGGACTCGGCGATTGCCGGCTCGTCCTCCACCACCAACACCCGCAGAGACACCAAGACGAGCATCGCTTGCGACGCTCGAGAAAAACAAGGTGGGTGCGGGGGAGCGGCCTCCAGGAGCCGTTTTTTCCTTCACCCCGCGGGGCCAAAAAACGGCGGCGGCTCAACCGATGCGCGCGGTTCCGGCCGAGGGGGCAGGCAGCAGCAAAAAGGTGCCGATCGTTCACCAGAACGCGTTATCCTCCCGGGGCGTTTCGCCAAGGGGGCAATCCGGCCTCGCGTTGCGCGATTCACTCCATGCGTACGCTCCTTTTGATGCGGCATGCCAAGTCGAGCTGGAAAGATCCCGGGCTCTCCGATCACGAACGCCCACTCAACGCTCGCGGGCGCGCTGCCGCTCCCAAGATGGGGGAGCTCTTACGAAAGCAAGAGCTCTTGCCCGACCTGATCCTCTGCTCGAGCGCCGTGCGGGCGTTCGATACGGCCGAGCACGTGGTCGCGGCCAGTGGCTGTGACGCCAAGGTCGACGTGACTCGGCGACTGTACTTGGCGGAGCCTGACGGATATCTCGACGTCCTTTCCGAAGTGGAACCCAGTCATCGCTGCGTCCTGATGGTGGGACACAATCCCGGCATCTCGGAGCTCGTCAGTGAACTCACTGGGGAGGACACGTCGATGCCGACGGCGGCGGTCGCCCGCATCGATCTGGAAGTCGACTCCTTCGCCGACGTCAACTCATCCACACGAGGCCGCCTTCGCGGTTTCTGGAAGCCCAAAGAGCTCGATTAGAGCTCGATTCTGGCGCGAAATGGTGCGCCGGCCGACGCGGTCTGGGTGTCTTGCTCGAGCTAGCCAGGAAACCCAGCCTCCAGTGCTGGAAATTCCAGAGCTTTTCTGGCCCACGGAGGGCCCGACGGTAGCGCGAGGGTGGACGACCGGCTATTTCAGCTAGGAACGAATGAGCGCCGGAAATCAGCTCCCTCCCAAGCGCGAGATCGCGATCGCACTCCTCGAGACGTCATCGCTTTTCCTGCACCTGGATCCACGCAGTGACGAAGTCCTGGTCCCCGCTTGGTTCAAAAAACAGCCTCAGCTCGTGTTGCAGGTGGGCCTCAACATGGCCGTGCCGATCCCCGATCTCGATGTCGGCGAGGACGCGGTGACCTGCACGTTGAGTTTCAACCGACAGCCACACTTCTGCCGAATTCCTTGGGGTGCGGTCTACGGTCTGGTTGGCGAAGACGGTCGCGGCATGATCTGGCCTGACGACGTCCCGCCCGAGGTTGCGGCGCAGGCGGAAGGTCGGGCCACCAAGAAGCGGGGTCACCTGCGGGCGGTCCCCGAAGAAGCGGCCGCCGAGGGGAGGGGGGAGCGTGACGGAAAGGAAGAGCCCACGAAGCGCGAGGCCGCCCCAGCGCCTCTGCGGACCGTGCCCGAACAACCGACCGAGCCGGCTCCGTCCGCCACTGAGCCTTCCAGGGAGACTGACGCGGCCGCCCCGGTTGCGGTCCCAGCCGCGGAAGCCGCGCCACCCGGTCCGACCGATGGTGGCGCCGAAGCATCGGACGAGGCTGGCTCTCCGGATGCCGATCAGAAAAAGGGCAAGCGCGAGCTACCTCCCTATTTGCGTATCGTGAAGTGACCCGGCGTTTTCAATCGATCGGGTCGGAACGGCGGCCAGCAGAGCGTGGGTCGCTCCCGCAGTAGCCGATTCAAGGAGTGGAGCCGCCGGGACCTCCCGAGGCTCCCGCGGAGTCCGCCGCAGGACCGCCTCCCGCCCCCCCGAGGGACGAGGAGCCCGCGCTCCCGGTGGACGGGTCCCCATCGATGCAGGTCCAGGCGCCCCCCGACGGGTCGCAGAAATAGCCGTCAACGCAGCCCCAGAAGGTGCAGTCGCCGTCTTCGCAAGCACCGGCCCGGGAGCAGGTCTGGTTGCCTCCGCAGTCCGCTGGCTTGCCGCAGTTTCCGTGGTCAGGTGCCTCTTCGAGACAGCGGCCGCTCAAACGGTCGCAGTACCGTCCGGGGGCGCAGTCGCTCGGTCCGTAGCAGCCCTGGTCCGGGAAAACAGGGCAACCCGAGAGTAGGCAGCTCAGCGAGACGAGCAGCGCGCCGGCGAGGACGCGGTGCAAGGCTCGCGATTTCCCGCGCAGCGGAGCGCGGCGCCGCAAAAGGGATCGAAAGCTTGGGTCCGTCATCGGGTGGCCGCTTGGGTCAGGGTAACACGACTGAGTCCCGCACGGATGTGGGGCGAAGAACGGGGTATCGTGTAAGCTGACGCTCGACCGAACGACGCCGCGCCCCCCCCGGGGTGGAAGCGGCACTTCCGAGACTGACTGATGGACGTCCGTTGCGGCCGCTGCGGCACTGAATACGACTTCGACGACGCGCTCATTTCCGGGCGTGGCACCACCGTGAAGTGCACCCAGTGCGGCCACCAATTCAAGGTATTTCCCGAGGGAGGAGGGCGCTCACCCGAACGGTGGCGCGTGCAGACGCTCTCCGCGATAACTCCCGGCGAGCTCGAGTTTACCTCGCTCAAGGAGCTGCAGCGCGCGATCGGTCGTGGTGACGTCAACCCGGAAGATCGCTTGTCTCGCGGCTCCGAGGCACCCAGGCCCCTCGCGAGCATCGCTGAGCTCGAGCCGTTCTTCGCGGAACGCGGTGCCTCCCCGGCCACCCAGGCGCCTCGACATGTCAGCGGGAGCGCGCCCGGCAAGGGTCTGTCGTCCACCCGGCTCGGCCTGCCGAGCGGCGAACCCGGGCTTGCTCCGAGCGCGATGCAACCCCCCCGGACGACGCCGGGAATGCACTCGGGTCCTCCCCCTACGGAGGCCGTGCCCGCAAAGCGGCGCACCAGCACGACCATCGGGCTTCCGGCTCCTGCGGGAATTCCCCCTTTGCAGGACATTGGGCCCGCGACCCAAGCGTCGGAACCTCGCGGCTCCGCGATGAATGGGCGACAGGCGGGTCCGGATACCCTGCGCAAAGAGATGTCCCGCACACTGCCGTCTACGGCAGTTTCCGACGAGCGGGGGCCAGCGTCTCCCAAGCCCAAATCCGCACCAGGACAGGCAGGGGGGCCGCCCATCGTCTCGGTGCTTTCAGCTCCACCGCCCGGCAAGAGTGCCCCGCCGCGCCTGCCGGGCCCGAGCGGAACCCAGCCGTCGCTCTTGGTTCCCGAGCAACTTCGAGGACCGTCGCCGCCGCAGATGAAGGGGCCACCGCCGCTCGCGAAAACGGTTCGCTCGGCTACGTCGTCCCGCGTGCGCGAGGTCACGGCGCAGCCGGTGTCGGGAGCGACGACGACCGTTTCCACACGTCCCGACCAGTCGAGAGAGCGGCTGGAGCACCAGCCAAAGCCTTCTTCGGTGGAGACACCGGCGGCTGCCGCGGCAGCCGCCGCGCCTGAGACTCCGGCCAGGCGCGGGGGAGCACCCCGGTGGATTCTGGCCGTCGTGTTACTGGGAACTGCGGCGTTCGTTTCGCTCACCGTCGGGCGGAATTACCTCCAGCGCGCTTCCGGACCCGCGCCGGAGCCGTCGTCAGCGGTGACCGACGCCCGCATCGAACCTCTCTTGGCTCGTGCCGACGAACTGCACGCCCAAGGAGATCTCGAGGGCGCCAAGGAGCAACTGACGAAGGCCTCGGCGCTCGCCCCCTCGGCTCCTGAAGTGCGCGCCGCCTTGGCACGTCTCGAAGTAGCGCGAACCGATCTGGAGTGGCTTCGCCTGCGTCTCTTGTCGCCAGACGACGCGGGGCACATCGACCAGGTGCGTCGCACCCTGAGCCGACGGCTTCAGAAAACCGAGGCAGAAGTGAAGGCCGTCGAAGAAGTGGCACCCGACGACGTACGAGTTCGGCGGGCGCGCGTGCACCTCGCGCGCCTCGGAGGGGACGTCGCCGAGGCCCGTCGACGCTTGGCGGGCCTGGACGCGGAAGCGTCCGATCCGGACATGGATTATCTGCTCGCCGCACTCGACTTGGCCGAGGCGAGCCCCAGTTGGCCCCCGGTTCTCGAGCGGCTTCGGGCAGCCGCGTCAACCGAAAAGCCGCTCTCGGGAGCGCGCACCGCTTTGATCTACGCATTGGTGCGCTCCGGCGATCTCGCCGGCGCCAAGGACGAGCTTGCGAAATTGCAGGCGGGGGCGACCGATCAGGTTTCCCCTCCACTGCTCACGGACGCCCGCCTCTTCGTCGAGCGCAACGCAGGCGAGGCAGGCGACAAAGCGTCGCCGAAGGAGAGCGTCGCGTCCGCGGCAGACAATCCTTCACCCGAGTCCGCGGCCTCACCACCGGCGAACAGCTATCAGGCCGAGCTCCGTGCCGGGCATGGCGAAGCGCAGAGAGGCAATCTGGCGCAAGCGGAAGCGCACTTCCGGGCGGCTCTGAAACACCGCCCAGAGGACGCAGAAGCTCTGGCGGGTCTCGCCGAGGTAGCCAGCCGACGAGGCGACAGCGCCCAGGCAGCTGAGCTCTACCAACGCGTGCTCGCGAAGAACCCTTCGTATCTCCCGGCGCTGGTCGCAAGGGCCGATCAATTGTGGGCCTCGGGCGATCGGGCCGGGGCGCTCAAATTGTATCGGCGCGTGGTCGATCAGGCAGGGGGAAGCAGTTACTACGCTCAGCGGGCTCGTGCCCGTATCGTTCAGGCCGAACGCGAGCAGCAGGAAATTCGCGAGGCCGCACCGAAGACTGACACCACGCCCTCGCAACCTTCCGAGCCTCGAGAGGCACCGAAGAACGAAAAGCAGGGCTCCTCGAAGATCGACACGACCGATCTGCCGGAGTACAACGAGTGAAGCGCGCGTCTTGGGGATCGCGTCGCGGGGTGCGCCTCGCGACGTGTGGTTTGGTGGGCGCGCTCGGGGTCCTCTTGGCGACCGGATGCCACGGGCGCTCGAAGACGCGCTCCGAGGACGGATCGATGCCGAAACTGGCGGGGGGCGGCCACGTCTCCGTCGTCGACCTTCGGATGGGGGCGCCCGAGTCCACCGCGGAAGGGGGCTTCTTTCCTTTGCCGGCGAAGAGAACCTTCGTCGGCCTGATCCGTGGTTTGGAGCGCATCGCCGAGGACGACTCGAGCGGGGGTGTCTTCGTTCGCCTCGGAGAGGCGCATTTTGGATTCGCTCAGGCAGCGGAGATTGGCCGCGAGCTCGGCAAGCTGAGGAAAGCTGGAACGAAGGTCACGTGCCACACCCACGAGATCGACAACGCGACGAGCTGGCTCCTCCAGGAGGGCTGTTCGAAGATCTGGGTGAGCCCAGCAGGCGGCGTGAGCACCGTGGGGATCGGCGCGCAGATGGCCTACCTCAAGGGCGCCCTCGACAAGCTGGGGATCCACGCCGACATGCTGGCGATGGGTAAGTACAAGAGCGGCGGTGAACCGCTGACTCGTGAGGGGCCCTCCGAACCCAGCGCGCAGAACCTCACGGACACCTTGCGGCAGCTGCGCGGCGCTTGGCTCGACGGGGTTCGCGGCTCACGAGCCGGCGAACGCGAAGGCCTTCTCAGCGCTCTGGAGAACGGGCCATGGCCACCTCCCCAAGCTCGGGAGCAAGGCATCGTCGATGCGGTGGGGTTCGAAGACGAGGCCCTCGAGGAAGCCAAGAAAGAGGCTGGGGTCGACGACACGAAGACGGTGTTTGGAAGCGACGCCGTCGAGGGCGGCGGAGTGGGCATCGCGGACATCGTCCGGATTCTTTCGGGCGCAGATGAACGAACCGGCGGACGCCCCCACATCGCGGTCGTCCCCATGGTGGGCAGCATCACGATGAACGGAGAGGGTCCCTTCTCTGGCGGGGGAATCACGGCCCGCGCCATGACCCGCACCATCGAGCGGCTTCGTGAGGACGACTCCGTCAAAGCGGTCGTCGTGCGCATGGACTCGCCGGGTGGCTCGCCGTTGGCCAGTGATTTGATCTGGCACGAGCTGATGCTGACTCGGGACAAGAAGCCAGTGGTGGTCTCGGTGGGCAGCATGGCTGCGAGCGGCGGCTACTACATCGCCTGTGGAGCCACCAAGGTGGTGGCGGAGCGCAGCAGCATCGTCGGGTCGATCGGGGTGTTTGGAGGCAAGATCGTCGTCGAAGACGGCCTCCAGAAGGTCGGGATCAACACGTACACTTTCCCCGCCAGCCCCGAGCCAGGCGCGGCAGAGCGCTCCGCTTATCTCTCGCCGCTCGTGTCGTGGGACGACGGGACTCGCGACAAGGTGCGTGCCCAGATGCAGCAGGTGTACGACCTGTTCATCGAACGAGTTGCCACCGGGCGCGACATGAAGCCGGACGCCGTTCGAAGTACGGCGGAAGGAGCCATTTTCACTGCGACCGTAGGCAAGGAGCGGGGGCTCGTCGACGAGCTTGGCGGCTTGAGCCACGGTTTGGCCGTCGCTCGAAAGCTGGCCAAGCTCGACGATGACGCGCCGGTGCTCGTCGAGGGCCCAGCCGACAGCATCCTCGAGGCCCTTGTTTTGGGCGACGAGCACGGAGCGGTTGAGGTCGAGGCGGCCCTTTCACGCTTCCAAGCAAAACAGGCTCGCTATCTGAAGGTGTGGCCCGCTTCCTTGCGTCCGTTCGCGGCAGCACTGTCGCCGCTCATCGCTGGGGAGACGGTGGTCGCCGCACTGCCGTACGCGGTGGAAATTCGCTGACTCAATTCGTCGCCGGCGGAGTCCCTCGCTCGAAAACCAACGGCTCCGTGTTGGCCTGGGGCATGGACGTGGGGGTCACCGCCTTGCATGCAGGACGGGAGCCCCGTCCGGATCCCCGTCCTGTTCATCTGCGGGTACGCGCCCGACTCGGCGAAGGCGGTCGAGATGATCGCCGCGGACGACCTCCTGCAAAAGCCTTTCACGCCGAAGCAGCCTCTGCGGAGAGTTCAGGAGAAGCTCGGAACGGCCTCCGGTCACTAGGCCGTCGGCGTGCCGTCCGACGCCAAGCCGCGCCACCCGCGCATGGCTTGAGGCCGGCGCGGGCGCGATGGGCGAAAGGGCTAAACTTCAGCGTGCGCCTTGAGCGAGCGCCTTCTGCACCACTTCGACCGCTTCGGCGACCTTGATGCGCTCCTGGCGCTTGTCGTCCCGATAGCGAATCGTGACCGTGTCGTCCTTCAGCGATTCGGCGTCGACCGTGAGGCAGTACGGAGTGCCGATCTCGTCGTGACGCGCATAACGCTTTCCGATCGTGTGCTGCTCGTCGTACTTGGCGGCGATGCCCGCGGCGAGGAAGCGCTCGACAATCGAGCGACCGCGCGCGACGAGGTTTTCGTCCTTCTTGACTAGCGGCAGCACCGCGGCCTTGTAGGGGGCAAGGCGCGGGTGCAGCTTGAGCACCGTCCGGCTCAGCTTGCCGTTTTCGTCGAGCTCTTCGGTGTAGGCATCGCACAGCACGGCGAGCACCCCGCGGGTCGCGCCGGCTGCCGGCTCGACGACGTGGGGCACGTAACGCCAGCCCTGCTTGCCCGTGCTCGGATCAGTCGCCTCGGGATCGAAGTACTCGATCTTCTTGCCGGAGCCCGCCGCGTGCGCCTTGAGGTCGTAGTCCGTGCGCGAGGCGATGCCCTCGAGCTCGTCCCAGCCCCATGGAAACTCGTATTCCACGTCGAAGCAGCCGTCAGAGTAGTGCGCCAGCTCGTCGGCTCCGTGAGGGCGGAAGCGCAGTCGTTCGGGGCTCAGGCCGACGCTCTTCCACCAGGCTTCGCGCTGCTCCTTCCAGTACTCGAGGTACTTGGGGCCTTCGCCGGGCGGACAGAAGTACTCCATCTCCATCTGCTCGAACTCGCACGAGCGGAAGATGAAGTGCTCGACGGTGATCTCGTTGCGGAAGCTCTTGCCCATCTGGGCGATGCCGAACGGTACCTTGGCCGACATGCTCTGCTGCACGTTCTGGAACTGCACGAACATGCCTTGAGCCGTCTCGGGCCGGAGGTAGACGGCCGAGTCGGCGAGCGCATCTTCGGCGAGGGAGCGCAGGGCCTTGTCGTCGGCTCCTTCGGCCACGCCTTGCTTCACCGCTTCGATCACTCCCTTGATGGGGTCGACCGGTCCGAGGCTGGTGCGGAACATGCCGTTGAAGTCGCGCTCGGGGCTCAGGAAGGGTGAGCCGCAGTTGGGGCAGACGTAGCCACGATCGGTGGCTAAGGCCCCATGGATGGTGCGCCCTTCCCGGGTGAAAGCGCCCTGGCCCATCGCGGTGAGCTTCTCGAGGGCGAGCTTGGCTCGGCCTTTGTCGGCGAGCTCGATCTCCGTGCCTTGGCCCGGTTCGACGCGCGGCGCCTTGTCGGCGCGGAAGCGCTCCTGACAGACGAGGCAGTCGACGAGCGGATCCTTGAAGTTCGCCAGATGCCCGCTCGCTTTCCAGACGGAGGGGTGCATGATGATCGACGACTCGAGCCCGACGATGTCCTCGCGGGTGTGGACCATCGCCGTCCACCACTCGTTCATCAGATTGCGCTTGAGCTCGATGCCCATCGGACCGTAGTCGTAGGCGCTCCGGAGACCGCCGTAGACCTCCGAGCTCTGGAAGACGAATCCCCGGCGCTTGCACAGGGAGACGATTTTCTGCATCAGCTCGGGTTCTTTGCTGTCCTGGGCCATGAAACGTTTCCTCGTAGAGTGGCCCCCGGCCGCTCGGTCGCGTGGGGGCTCGGGACCGCCCGTGTAGCACAAGCGAGCGCCTCGCGCCGAGTTGCGAACCACGGGGGCCCTGGGAAGGAAGCCTCGGGAGAGCGCGGCCAGGAAGGTCCCTGCGGGAGGCTCAGGGAGACGCGTCTGCCTGGGGCACTGCACCGGCCTGGGGCGCGGCGTTCGACCTCTCGGTGTCTGCCCGAGGCGGCTCGACCAGGGGACGTTCCGCTGCCGACCAGCCGAGGGTACCGGACAGGGCGGCGGCCAGCTCACCAGCCATCCGGCGGTGGGTCTTCAGGCTGGGGTGCCAGTCGCAGCCGTAGCCGTCGGATTCCGACTGCTGACGGAATTCCAAGTAGTGCACTCGGTTGTCACCGGCTTGGCGGAGTTTCTCGGTGAGCTTCGTCAGGGTGCCCTGAACGATGGTGTGGGATGGCACACCTTCCGGGTAGCCGTCGCTCAACATGGGCCCGACCGCGAGGAAGAGATGGGCCTCGGGGTAGGTTTGGCGGACGCTCACCACGAAACGTTCGTAGGAGGAAGCAAATGGCGAGCGATCCTGAACCTCGGGAGCGAAGTCGTTCGTGCCGAGGTTGACGACGACGGCGTCCGGGGTGAACCCCGCGAAGTCCCAACTGCTGTCGGGGCGACCGGGTAGGGTGCGCGTCCAGACGACCGGCATTGGGTCATGAAGATCGCCGCGGTTCGAAAACACACCTTTGCCTGACCAAGCGAGGGTGAAGAGGTCTGCGGCGAGGGCGCGTGCGGCGATCGCGCCGTAGGTCGCGTAGTGGTTTTCGGTATCGGGCGAAAAGGGGCAATTTCGGTCCGCGCCGTCGTTCCCGTAGCCCGCTGAGATCGAATCCCCGATCAGCTCGATGCGACGCTTGAGCCGAGGGGGTGGCGCCAACATTTTGCCGCCGGGCGAGAGACGTAGGCCGCGCAGCTGTGTCTCCCCGACGAGAGGTTCGGTGAGTCGGTAGAGGGTGACGGTGTGCTCGCCGGGTTCGAGGTTCTTTGCGAGGACGAGCTCGCGTTCGCCGGGGCCAGGCACGAGCTTGTCCGATCGGGGCTTTCCGTCGACGATTACGGTGAAGTGGTTTTCGCCAGCGTCATGGAGGAGGGCGCTGAGCGCAGTGCCCTCGAAATGGACGGCGACCGCGCTGCCGCTCCAGGCGAAGCGGGGGCCCGCCGGGTCGGAGAAGTCGAACCGCCCGTCGAACCGCGGTGTCGCTGGGCCCGAGAAATCCGTGATCAGCGGCGCGTCCCAAGTCCGCGACGACTCGGGAGACTGCGCCGCCGTGGGCGCTGCCTCGAAAGCGGTGGCGCCTGATTGTTGGTTCCCGGCACAGGCTGGCAGGAGGCTCGCCATCAGGAGAGCGGTCATACAAAGGCGCACGCGGTGGCGCGGAAAGGTTCCATGTCGCGACAACCCTCAGTTCTCCGGTGGGCGCTCATCGTCGGGTGGTGTGGGGTCGCCTTCGGGCGGAACTGCGGGCTCGGCCTGGGGTCCTTCCTCCATCGTTCCTTCGACGGGAGGCGGGGGAGCCGGCTCCGGAATGGGCCGGTCGTCGGTCGGATTCTCAGGAGGCGTTTCGGGAGGGGTGCCGGGGTGGCAACCGAGCGTCCACACGCTCAAGGGCAACAACCAGAGCCAACGCATGATTCGAGTGTAACGCGGGGACTCCGGGTTCCCTACCCGGTTTGGTCCGACGTGACAGGACTCGTCGACAATGGCTACTCGCACCTGCCGTTTGCGCCTTTCGTGAGAGTTGCGAGTTCGCTCGGCGCCAGACCACCTGTCCGGAGGGAGCGGCAGGCGCGGTGCTGGACGAAGGCCAAGGCCGAGGTGGAGCGCCTGAGCGGGACTTAGTTCGCCACGCGGGTCGTGAAGCGGATGCGGTACTTGTAGTAGTCAGACTGATAGAGGGTTTCGACGGTGTCTGGTTGACCCGTTGCCGGAGCGTAGTCGTTGCCCGGATTGCGCGCGAAGGAAACGGCGGGCAGGTAGCTCACCGTCGAGCTCGAGTAGCGGTAGTAGACGGTCGCGTTGCCCTCGACGTGAAACCCTACCGCGTAGCGCTTGCCAGCTTCGAAGGTGAAGTCGAGCGGTCCCGAGCTGATCCAGCCTGCGCTGGGCGCGCTTACGGCTGCGACTTTTTGGAAGACGAGGTCGTGTGTCGTCGATGACTCACGCTTCTCGTAGACCACCCAGGTGACTTTCTGAGTTCCCGGGACGATTCCGTAGAATTCGAGCTCCGTCAGCTTGCGAGGCGTGAGGACGTCGAAAGACGTCACCATGGTTCGGTTCGAGACGCTCTGAGAACTCGAGGTGGTACCCTGAGTACCAATCTCCTCGTCCTGGCAGGCTCCGAAGACGCAGACCTGCTGCGCGGTCGAACAGTCGGTTCCTGGGCTCTCCCAAGCGCCTCCATTGCTGGAACACGTAGCGATGGTCTCCCCGTCGCAGCCAGTGACGGTCGGGGTGCAAATGTCCCGAACGCACATGGCCGTGTTTCCTGACGCCTCGCAGAAGTACGCGGAGGTGCAGCTCTGCTCGAGCGCGATTCCGGTGCCTAGGGCGTTGCACTCGTAGACGGCTTCACCCACGCAGGACTGGTCTCCAGGTGTGCACACCACGTCGGCGCAGGCGCCGTTTTCGCAAACCTGGCTCGTGGCCGAGCAATCGACGCCGCCAGGGAGTGGTCCGGAGCCGTCGCTGGCGCAGGTGGTCGCGAAATTGCCATCGCACACGGTGCTATCGGCGGTGCACAGGTCGTAGGCACAGTAACGCTGGCCATTGATGCAGTGTTCGTTGGTGGTGCAGGTGTCCGTTTGCGTGGTCGTCGTGCCTTCCGCGCCGCACTCCTGGGGGCTTCCCCCTTGGCAGTAGCGAGCTCCCGGTTCACAGATCTTTGGGAGGCAGCCACCTCCGTCGCAGACGAGGCCAGAAGCGGAGCAGTCTTCGCCACCGCTCAGGTAACCACTCCCCTCTGCGTTGCAGCGAGTGGCCGTTTCATCGTCGCAGACGAAGGCTCCCGGCGTGCACAACGGTGCGTTGCAGCGGCCCGCTTGGGCGTCACAGAGCGAAGTGGCAGCGCAAGAGCGCTGGAACACGAGCTCGGTCCCGTTGGAACCGCACGAGAAGAGGTCGGCACCGTTGCAGGCGTAGTTCCCGGTGCAAACGATGTCCCGACACGAGCCCCCGGAGCAAGCCTGCCCCGTTGCTGCGCAATCCACCCCGTCTCCGACGAAGGCGCTGCCGTCCGAGTTGCAAGTGCGAACGATGTTTCCGTCACACGTGGGCGTATCGGGTGTGCAAGCGTGAGGCTCACACGCTCCGGCTTCAGCGTTGCAGAACTCGTGGCTGTTGCAGGTGTCAGCGACCGACTCCAGAGTGCCACTCGGGTCACAGTACTTCAGACTGTTGCCATCGCACGAGTGGGAATCCGCGACGCAAACGACGGGAGCGCAGGCGCCGTTCCTGCAAGCTTCGCCGACTGGGCAAGGGCTCGAGGCATCGATCGCAAATCCATCGGAAGAGCAATCGATGATCTGCGCGAAATCGCCGGAACACTCGGTCGCCGACGGCGTGCAGAGCCAGTCTTTGCAGGTAGCCCCCAGGTCGTCCTCGGTGCACGAGCTTCCCGAAGCGCAGGTCGTGTTCACATAGTCGCTGCCCGCGTCATTACAGACCGCGAGCTGCGATTCGGACTCGCAGCGCGATTGGCCTGGTTCGCAAACGTCGAGCACGCATTCGCCATACGCGCCGCAGTGGTAGACTTCGGGGCAATCCGCGTTGCCGAGACACTCGACGCAGCGGTCGAAGAGTGGGTCGCAGAGCAGCCCGAGCCCGATGCACTGGGTGTCACTATTGCAGGTGGGAACGCATGCCCCCACGACGCAAGCATTGCCCGGCCCGCAGTCGCCGTCCGCTACGCAACCGACGCAAACTCCCAAAGCGCGATCGCAGACCTTTCCAGACGTACAGTCGCGCGTGTTGACGCAACTTTCGGTGGGAACGCACTTGCTGCTCTCACAGCGGTGATCGTCGCCGCAGTCGCCATCCTCGAGGCATTCGACACAATAGCCGACGACCGGGTCGCATTGCGGGCGAGTGTCATCGCCCGCGCAGTCCGACTCTGCCGTGCAGGTAACGCGCTCCACGCACTTTCGGTCGTCACAGCGGTGGTCCGCTGGGCAATCCCAGTCGAAGAGGCAAGCGACACAGCCCTGCACCGGATCGCAAACGGGCAAGCCTGGCTCGCGGCAGTCGTCGTCTTCGCGGCAACCCGTGCTCGTCCCTCCGTTGACTTTGCCAGTGCCGCCTGCGCCGTCATTGCCGCCAGATGAGTCGTTTCCGTCCGAGCCGCCCGATCCGTCCGCGCCGCCCCCCCCACTGCCGTCGTCAATCTGCGAAGAGCCGCCAAGGTTCGACCCGGGAGAATCGTTATCCGAGTTCGAACCGTCGTTCCCGCCACTGGAGCAGGCTGGACTGAGGAGAGCGAGCGCGAGCGCGCAGGGGGCAAATGGGAGTAGCGAGAGAAACTTCATGACTTTGGCGTGGCGAACTTTTGGAGGGACGTTGATACAGGACGAAGCTGCGACGATCCAGCTTCGAACGCCGGCGGCCCGGAGGAAGGGTGCGGGTTTTCCGAGAGAGGCGGCTTGCTTGCCTCTGGAGAGTTGCAAGGAAACCTTGCGGAAACGCTGCCGGCAACCATTCCGCGGAGCTGCGCCAGTGCCCAGAGCTGACTCCGCGGAGATTGCGGGAATGCTTGGGGTAGTCGGCTCCGTGCTTCCGCTGGGAGTGGATGGCGGGCGAACGCGTTCGGCCGAGGACGCGGGAGAGCTCGGGCGGTGGCCCCGCATCCGGTAAACCGTTTGTCGCTCTAGGGTGAGAGGCCGCCGTAGGTGCGGGGGGCGACGGTTCGAATCCCGCCCTGGGTACTGCGGCGGATCGCGATTTGCGCAGGGGCGCCGCGAGTGCGGAGAGGGCGAGATGGCACGCGGCCCCCGGCCACGCGCAACTTGCGTCGTGCCGGTTCAAAGGCGAGATGAGAAGCCGCCTCACGGGGCGTTGCGTTGTGCGTGCCGTTCTCGAACCCGCCGGCATCAGATGGCCGCGACGGCTCGGACGCTCGAGCCGTGTTCAGACGGTTCGAATCCCGCCCTGGGTCCTGCGGTGGACTGCGTTGGTCAGAGGCGTGTGTGCGTCTGACTTTTTTGCGGAGAGGGCGGGATTCGAACCCGCGGAGGGGTTTTAGCCCCTCGCCCGCTTAGCAAGCGGGTACCTTCGGCCACTCGGTCACCTCTCCAAGGTGGGGGCGAGAAACTAGCGGGACGCCCGCCGATTGCAAGGGTTCGGAACCTCGCGGAGCCCGACGCCGTGCATTCGGCTTTCTTGGAAGGGCGAGGACTCGATTCAGAGCCGGACCTTCTCGGGCGGAGGGGCTCCGAATCGTCCGGACCTTCAGCAGGGCCCATGCCCGCGCCGGGGAAAGATTTTCCCGGGGTTCAGGAGGCCCTCGGGGTCGAATGCGCGTTTCAGGTCCCTTTGCAGCGCGATCAAGGGCTCGGACTGCTCGAGGCCGAGGTAGGGCGCCTTGAGAAGGCCGATTCCGTGCTCCCCGCTCAAGGTGCCGCCCAGCGCGATGGTGGCGCGGAAGAGCTCCTCCACGGCGCGCGTGACGCGGGGCTTTTCGTCTTCCTCGTTCCACAGGAAGTTCACGTGGAGATTCCCGTCCCCCGCGTGCCCGTAGGCGAGCGCCTCGATGCGGTTTCGATCGCCGATTGCGCGGACCTCGGAAAGGAGATCTCCGAGTCGCATCCGTGGGACCACGACGTCCTCGCTGATCTTGTGCTTGGCGCGTCGACGCACCGAAAGGCTCATCTCTTTCCGGGCGCTCCAGATCCGGGAGCGCTGGCCTTCGCTTTGTGCGACCACGACGTCAATCGCTCGGGCCTGCTCACAGCAGTCCGCGACGAGCAAAGCCTGCCGCTCGCATTCGGCCTCGACCCCGTCGACCTCGAGGATCAGGAGAGCGCCTGCCCGCGCGTCCACCGTGGCGCCGGACTCCCGCATCACCTCCAGAGTCGTGCGGTCGAGGAACTCGATGCACCGGGGAAGGAGGCGCCTTTCGGTAATGGCTGCGACCGCTGCCGAGGCTTGATTCATGTCATCGAACATTGCCAGCAGGGTCATCACCTGCCCGGGCTTCGGCACCAGGCGCACCACGATGTCACCGAACACCGCCAGCGTACCTTCACTTCCGACGAGCAAACCCGCCACGTCGTACCCCGTGACCCCCTTCTTCGTGCGACGACCGGCAAAGATGCTCTGGCCGCCGATGAGAAAGGCGTCCATGCCGAGCACGTAGTCGCGCGTGACGCCGTACTTGTAGGCACGCGGACCCCCGGCATTTTCGGCGACGTTCCCTCCCAGCGTGCAGATCGATGCCGAGTTGGGATCGGGTGGATAAAACCAACCTTCTGCCTCGGCCGCCGCGTGAAGCTCGGCGAGGTTGGTGCCCGGTCCGACTACGGCGGTGCCCTCCCGGCGATCGATGTCGCGGATCTGGCCCATGCCCAAGGTCGAAAGCACGATGCCGCCCGCTACGGGGACCGCTCCGCCGGTACGCCCACTGCCGGCGGCTCGCGGAGTAATCGGCACGCCCGCGTCCCGCGCGACCGCGAGAGCCGCTCGGATGTCGTCGGTCGATTCGGCGAGTACCACGGCGTCTGGCGTTGGGCCCTCGACGCGAGAATCGTCGCTGGCATAGGCCTCGCACGAGTCGTGCGCCGTCATCACCTTGGACGGACCGAGGCGGCGTTCCAAGAGACGAAGCGCATTTTCGCGCGCGACAATACTCGGTTCGGGGACTTCGGGTGGCGTGAACATGGTCGGACGGGTGAAAAGCGAGTCGAGCGGCTTTTCTTGCTCCAACTCTCGTGGCTGGGTGCAGCTTACCCCCGGGCCTCGCCGCTGCACTTCTCCGTGTGAGGTGGGGCCTCGTGAGGGGAATGGCTTCTCAGGGGCGAAGTACGCTCGGATTCTTCAAGAGGGTCCGCCGATAGTGGCGCAGCTCTTCGATCGACTGCTGAATGTCGAACAAGGCGTCGTGGGCAGCGGTCTTGGGCTTCGGATAGAGCGCCTCGTCGCCGTGCCACAGTCCGGCGAGGACCTTCAGGGTGCTCACGTCGATCATTCGATAGTGGAGGTACCCTGCCAGGGCGGGCATGTATCGGTCGATGAAGCGGCGATCGGAGCCGATGGAGTTGCCGCAGAGGATGGGCTGGTAGGGGCACCACCCCGCGACGCGCTCGAGCAGCGCCCGCTCCGTGTCGGCGACATCGCTCTTCGAGCGCGGCACGCGGTCGAGTAGCCCCGTTTTCTGGTGCATTTCACGGACAAAGGGGCCCATCCTCGAAAGCGCCTCGGCGGGTTGCCAGACGTCCACAGAATACTCCTCGAGCGGCTCGAGGTTCCGATTGGTGATGATCAGCGCCGCTTGCAAGATGACGTCCGTTGGGGCGTCCAGGCCGGTCATCTCGAGATCGATCCAGACGAGGTTCCCCGGATCCTGACTGCGTTTCGGGCGATCGGTCATGGGAGCGAGGTTAGAGCGCCCGTCGACCTGCCGCTAGTTAGCGAGGGGGGCGGACCCGCCCCCCTCGTCGTCGCGGCGAAGCCGCTCCTCCTCACCCCACTTTCCCGCTGCGCTCCGGCGGGTCGCGAGGGGGCTCGCTCCCCGGCGGTGCTGCGGCGGCCTCGTCACTCCTCGGCCTTCGGCCTCGCGTGGCTCGGGTTGTTGCGCGTATCGGGGTTGGCTCGCGCAGCGCAGCGGGGCGCGAGCCGCTTCGGTCGCACGTCATGGTCGGAATGGCCCGCATGGGTTCGACGCCAGAAGGCCAGCCCGAAGGTCGAGATTGACGGAGCGCCGTGGAGTGGGAGTTTCGGATTGGGGAGGGGGAACGTGTTCAAATCGACGTTTGCTCGGTCCGGAGGCAGTCGACACCCACGGCGGGGCATCACCGCGGGCATCGTCGCTTGTTTTCTAGGGTGCGGGACCGCCGCCCTGCCTGGGGACTTGTTCGGTCAAACGGTGGATCGAGGGATCGTGGCTTCGGTGCTTCCACTGGTTCCCAAGCCCGCGAACTCATCCGTTCCAGTCCAGGAGGAGGTGGCCGTGCTGCAGATCGAATCCGAGGCCTTTCCCAATGGGGCGGAAATCCCCCGAAAGTACACGTGCGACGGCAACGACGTGTCGCCGCCTCTGAGCTGGAACGATCCGCCCGCGGGGACCAAGAGCTTTGCGCTCATCGTCGACGATCCAGACGCCCCCGATCCAAAGTCGCCGCGGATGACTTGGGTCCACTGGGTCTTGTACTCCATCCCGGCAACGACTCGCGAGCTGCCTGAAGCGGTCTCGAGGCTTCCTGCGGGCACCCGCGAGGGCACCAACAGCTGGAAGCGCACCGGCTACGGAGGGCCTTGCCCACCCGTCGGACGGCACCGGTATTTTCACAAGCTCTACGCCCTGGATACGGTCCTGCCCAATCTGCAGGAGCCGACGGCGGCTCGGCTGGAGAAGGCCATGAGGGGGCACGTCCTGGCGGAAGCGCAGCTCATCGGGACCTACCAGAAGGAGTGAACGGCCTTCGAGCGACCAAACGGTTTTGCATTCGATCAAGCCGCGCCGTGGAAGATGAGCCCGAGGGCGGTCCGAGGGCCACCGCGCAGATCGCTCATGCCGTGCCGCACGGTGGCCCGAAGCCAGCGGGTCTTACCGCGGTAGGGTCTCACGACGGACGAGAAGATAACGATCTGCCCTTGCTCCGGACGCAGGGCGGTGCCACGTGACTGCTGCCTGGGGCGGGATTCGGTGAGGAGAAATTCTCCGCCATCGTAGTCCGAACGTGGCGTGAGGGGGATCAGGGCTTGCAGCGGGAAGCGCTCCTCGCCGTACACGTCCTGATGGAGGAGGTTGTAGCCCCCGGGCTCGTAGCGAAGCAAAAGCGGCGTCGAGCGAGCTTGCCCGCGCTCGGCACACAACGACTGGTAGTCGGCGAACGCATCGGGGTAGCGGGCCTCTTCCTCCCAGAGCTCCTGCCAGTGGTTGGCGACTTTCACCAGGTGCCCGTACAAGCGCTCCCGCAACGTGCGCACGGCCTTTGGCAGAGGCTCGGCAAAGTAGCCGTACCGCCCTCGCCCGAAGTTGTGTCGTTCCATGACGACGCGCCTTTCGAACCAGGCGTCGCGGTCGAAGCCCCGCGACAGATGCTCGCACTCGCTCGGCCGAAGAATCGGCGGGGTGACCACGTGCCCCCGCTCGTCGAGAACAGCGGCGACCGCGGACCAATCGAGGCTATCGATGCGGCGAGCGAGCGAGGGCGAGCGGGGAGAAGGGTGAGGAACGGACAAATCGACGGGCTCCTGACGGCTCCTGACACGACGCTGTCAGGAGGGGATGGCTAGGTTCTCCACGGGTCGCCCAAAGGTGGCAATTCGCGTTCCCGTGCCAGGGGCACGGTGGCATGGCCTGTGAGGCCAGGAGAAGATTCATGAAAAACCCGAACAAGCTGTTTCCCCTCTTCGTGTCCGAAGACCTCGAGAAGACGAAGAAATTCTACACCGAGAAGGCGGGCTTCGAGATCGTCTTCGACATGGAGAGCTACCTGCACCTCCGCGCGGGTGCGGACGAATCGGCGCCCGAGATCTCGTTCATGGCGCCCGGCAGCATGCCAAGTGGTCCGAACCCCGGACACTTCTCTGGTCAGGGGGTGATCGTCAGCGTGCCCACGCCAAACGCCGACGACAAGGCAGAGAAGATGCGCCGCGCTGGCATCGAAATCGTTTCCGAACCGGCGGACCGCCCGTGGGGGTGGCGAAGCTTCTTCGTCAAGGACCCGAACGGTGTGCTGCTCGACTTCTTTCACGTGCTTTCGGAACAGCCGCCCACTGCCGGGAAGCCCTAGCTCGATCCCGGCGCGAAATGGCGCTTCGAGCGTCGCGCACCCGCAAGGGGTGAGGGCGCGCGACGCTCGGCGTAGG
>JBNKGC010000085.1:0-22859 GCA_050289625.1 Polyangiaceae bacterium
GCGGCTTCTGCCCGAGCTGCCTCGGTCGCCGAATGGCGGACACGGCGCGGCACCTCGCGGAGAAGGTGTTCCCCCAAGTGATGATCCGCCAGTCGATGTGCTCGCTACCCTGGAGGCTCCGCGCTCTGCTTGGCTACGAGAAGACGCTCTGCTCCGAGGTGCTGCGGGCCTTCGCCGGCGAGGTGCAGAGGTCACTGCGCCGGCGCGCCAAGAAGGTGCTCGGCCTCGTCAGCGTCAGCACGACGCACACCGGTGGCATCACCAGTTGCCAACGTTGCGACTCAGCGCTTCGTCTCAGCGTGCACTTTCATCCGCTCTTTCTGAACGGCGTCTACGTTGAGTGCGACGACGGCTCACTCGAGTTCCACGAGCTGCCAGAGCCGTCGTCCGAGCAGGTGGCCGACGTCGCGCGTCGCACGGCCACTCGCATCCGGGTGCGTGGGCGATGCCGGTCTTCCCCTCGAAGCGACAATCGTTGGACCGCTTGGTCACGCCCCGACGAGCACGGAGAGCGCCGAATTCTGCAGCGCGCCCAGCCGTTTTGGCCCTCATCCACTTGTGGGGCAGAACGGCTACGCTGCAATCGATGCAACTGGTCACCGCTGTAGTGTGGTGAGGCCATCCCCGATACCTTAATCGCGAGCGCGCCCGTCAAGCTTGAGTTTTGGCCAGGCTTTCGCGACAAAACTCAAGATCGGCGGGCGTCCTGGTAGGGAACGAGATAGGCCTTCACGGGGCTCACGCCGTCCGGCTCTTCAGCGACCCAGACCGGAGGGAGGACCGAGTCGTCTTCCGGGTAAACCCACTCTTGTCCCGCGTCGCCCAGGGAGCTTCTCGGATCTTTCGGTGGGCCACGGTTACGGCTGTGGCGTGCGCGCTACCGACGGCAAGCTGATCTGCTGGGGCACGTTCGAGCGGAACCTATGGCGCTAAAGCGCCAGTAAGAACCGCTCCTCTCGCGAGAGGGGGGCGGTTTTCGCCGGTCCGGTTTCGTCACGCTGGACGAATCGGCGCTTTTTTTGCGACCTCGTCTCACACGGCCGAGAAGCAAGAGCGCGAACCAAACCACCCAGCCGCGGCCCGCGAACGGTGCGCCGGAGACGGAGCATCCGCCCCGGCTGCCGCCGCTCGGCGGAGAGCCGCCCCCCGCCCCAGCGAGGCCTGCGACCTCGTTCGCTTCACATGCGCCAACCTCGCAGTCGGGGTCAACCAGCCCACACTCGCAATCACATCCATCGAGTGAGTCGTAGCGTTCGGCTTCGCATTCCCATCCGGCGGGAACCGCGCAGTCCGCGAGGCATGAGCGATGAGATTCGAGTTCGCTGCACAGGCCGTCGCCGCACGGGGGACAGAGGCGCGCATCGTTGGGGCTCGCCGCACAGTAGTCCTCGATAGCGTGGAACACCGAGGTGATGAACTCGCCGCTGGCATCGCGCGTTACGGGCGCCAGGCAGCCATTGTCGTCGCGAAAGTCCGTACGCCCCCCGCCGAAAATCCCGATGAGTCGACCCTCGTCGTCATAAACGCCCGATCCGGAGGCGCCTTTGAATCCGTCCGTGCTCCCCAAGAAGTACCCGTCAGCCACTTCGCCCGAGAGCTCGACAGAGCCGCCGTCGTCGACCTTGATGGGCGTGCCGAGGGGGGTCCCCACCTGAAGCAAAGGAGCTCCCCAAGTCGCTGCACGGGCTTCGAGCTGCACCGGGACCGGAGTTCGCTCGCTCCCGACGGAGCGATCCAGTCGCACGATTGCGTAATCTCGAAACCCGGTGATGAACCCGTCGGTGTCTTCCACCACCTCGGTCTTCTTCGTCAGGAGTTCATCGCAATAGAAGACGTCCTCCGAGCTCACGATGGTTTCGAGCCGGTCGTCTTCGGCCAGGAAGTAGTCGAAGACGAACATCGTGTTTTCGCAGTCTTGTTGCGAATCCAAGCAGTGACCTGCGCTCACGACGAGATCATCGTCAAGCAACGTGGCCGTGCACCGGGCGGCATGGGGTTGCCCGAGAAAGGGAGTCTCCGAGCAGTAGTTCGCTGATTCACCCAGAGTTTCCGGGGCGACCTTCACGTCGTACGGATCGTCGAGGTCGATGCCCTCGCGGTAAAAGAGAGCGAGCGTCGAACCGCGCACGAGATCTCGCGGGCGCGACTCGGTGAGCTCGTAGTAATCCTCGAGGTCGTTTTCTTGATAGATGACCGCCTGTTGACGACTTTCCGTCCGCTCCTCGGTGTTTGCCGCGCAACTCCACAGCAAGCCGACGGCGGCCACGACAGCCGGGCTGCGCACGCCTCGGGCGCTCATCAGCTCGGCACCTCCGCGCCCCACCTCGGACGAGGGGTGGCGCGGACGGCCCCGGTTCGTGTTGCTGCACGAGTCGATGCTCGAGTTCTGGTTGGGGCGCCACATACGGTTAGCCGCGTGCCGCTTTACAGGGCGTCGCGCACACATCGCACGTACTTCAGGACTCCGTTCCTTGCAGCTCCAGCGTAGTACTTCCCGAGGCTCAGCGTCACGCTGTCTGCCGGGAATTCGTCGCCTTCACCCAAGCCCTCCCACTGAGATGCCGGACGCAGCCAAAGGGATCCTTCACTGATGGTGATCCTGGCGGTCATGAAACCATAGAAGGAGGCCCCGGAAGAGAAAGCCGCGATCTCTTGGAGGGACGACGACTGGAGAGCCATCGGGAGGGAATCACCCGCGCGATAACCCTGCCAAATCCCGAGCACGTTCTTCGAAACCATCGTGATCGGTGCCCCGGCGCGAATGTCGAGCAAAGCCATGTCGAGGCCGAAGGGGGCACCGGACGGTTGGGTGCCGACCCCGTCGCCCGAATGATACAGGGTGAGCTCCTCGTCGCTCGGATAGCCGTTCCACTCGGTGGATCGGAGAAGCAGACCAGCTTCGAGGTACTCGTTGGTCACAGCGCCATAGTTGTCCTTGCTGGTCTCGCCGAGACCACCGCTTCTCGCGGTCAAATTGTCGAGAAGCCCTGCCATCTCACCGCCGAGCTTCTCGCCTTCCTCGGCGAGTTTTACAGTGGGTAGGCGCCAACCATCTGCCGTGTTGCAGACGTCGTACAAGGCGCTCGTCTGACTATAGGCGACACCATACCGTTGATAGCCATCCGTTTGCTTCGCCAGCTCGATGGTATCGGCGTCAGCGTCGCCTGCAGCATGGGCCACCGTGCGCTCGAGCACGCCGACGAGGTGCACCACTTCGTCGTCGATGCACACAGCCGTGTTCCCGTTGCAGAGGGCGGCTTGAAGGTCGTCGATCTGAATGATCGAGTACTCCTGAGTGACTTCGTCGAAGCCGCGCGAGACGAGCGCTCGTGCTGAGAGGTTGTCTCGGCCACTCACCCACTGGCTCGCGGAGTCGTCATCCGAGCCCAGGTAGCGCATGTTCTGCTGCATCCACTGCAGGTTGCCGTGCTTGACCCACGTGTACTCGTTGCCATCGCGAGGATCGACGTAGGCACCCGTGTCGAGATCAGCCGGGGCTCCACCAAAACCCGCCTTCAAGGTCAGATCGGAGGCGGAAACACCTGCGTCCAATTCTGCCAGTTCTCCCGTCTCTCGGGAGTCGTTGCCCGCCGACTTGCCCTGCTCTTCGTCGTGGGGAGAGGCAGCGCAGCCCGTGACTGCGCCGATCGCGATTGCCAGAAGCCCGGTTCGTCTGACGTTACGTAATTTCATGAGGTGATTCCTGTAGGTGGTGGTGAGTAAGTTCGCGCGCGCACCTCACAAAAGGCTCCCGCCATGATGCTCGCTAAGAATATCGTCGACACTTCCGCCCCATCGAGTTCCCAATGCGGCAAAATTTTTCCGCACCTGCTTTCGGAACCAACCGGCGAAGTTCTTCGACCAGCCAGGTATGACGAAGCCCCGCCGCGTTTGCTTTGCCCTCCTTGCTCACGTCGCTCTCGCTGCGTGCTCCGGAAGTGACCCGACAGACAAAGCACCTGGACACGGAGTGGGTGGCACGGCTGGTGGCGGCGATGGCGGGGTGCTCGGTGTCGGCGGTGGTGGCATGCCCGGCGGTGGCGGCGGGGCTGGCGTAGGCGGTGGCGCCATGACCGGCGGCAGTGGGTCCGGCGGTGGTGCGACGGGCGGCGGGGGAAGCGGCGGTGGCGATGGCGGGACGGGCAGTAACGATGTCGCCTGGCCCGACCCGCCGGATGTCGGCTACGTGAAGCTCGTTTCCGCTGCGACCCAGAGTTGCGCCCTGACCGCGGGGAGCGAAATCGAATGCTGGGGGACCGGAGGAGCAACGCGCCCGCCACGGGGTCAATTCGCGGATCTCATCCTCGTCACTGTCGGTGGGCTCTATGAGCGCACCGAATACGGGTGCGCCATTGCGAAGGCGACTGGTTTCGTGGAGTGCTGGGGTGAAGGACTGGAGACCCTCCTGACCCCGCCAGCGGATACAGCCTTCACTCGGATCGACGCGAACGGGAATGGGTCGATCTGTGGCATTCGTGTGGCCGACAGTCTCGTCGAATGCTGGGGTCCTTCGGAAAAACTGGAGGTGCCCACGAGCGAAATGGCAGCGCTGGTCGATGGCGGCGACGTTTGCGGCGTTCGCGCAGCGGACTCGACTCTCGACTGCTGGAACCGGAAGCTCGGCGGTCGGATCGACTACAGCGATTTGCCCCTCGGGCGGTACCATCCGGAGAGTTTGATCAGTGTGGGAGCTTCGGCCATCTGCGCGGCCCCGATGGACTCACTCGAGCTTTCTTGTTTTGCCTTCGCGGCAGATGCGCGCGCGACAGCCTTGAACCCCGAGCAGCTCGATGGCGGCTACATGCACATCGCCGGCACCGAAAGCTACGGCTGCGGGATCGCGTCGGAGGACCGAAGCCTCCACTGCTGGGGCACATTTCAGAAGTTTTGGAACAGCGGGAATGTCCGTGTGTGGGGCAACGAAGTCTCGACGGACATCGGCGCGAGCGGAAAGTACTATCAGGCTGCGGCGGGCCTCTTCGGCTCGTGCGCGATCGCGGCAGACAGCGGCACCATCGACTGCTGGGGTGCGGCGCGCGCGTACCCGGACAATGACCATCGGTTCGCCAGTGTCGTGGCCAGCAACGAAGTGTGCGGCCTCGACAAGGACTCATCGCAGGTGAAATGCATCGCGGACCACCTCCTCCCCGGAGAGTCGCGATTTGCCACCCCGCCTTCCACCACCTTCGAGAAGCTGGCTCTCGGTCAGGAGTTCGGTTGCGGACTCACGGCGGATGGCAGTATCGAGTGTTGGGGAGACGCCTACACCGCCGCGCAACCATCCGGGACCTATGACGACGTGGCGGTGAGTTCGTACGACGTTTGCGCCATTCGCTCGTCGGACACCAACATCGAGTGCTGGTCGATCAGTGCGGAGGGGACCGCCGTCAACAATCCCGCTGGGACCTTCACGAGTGTCGTCGCGTCCGCAGCGGTCGATGTCCCGGTTCCGGACGGAGCGATCGACAACGACGAGAGCACGAGTGACCCCCTCGCGCGCCAGGGGGGAGAGAGCCGCTTCTGCGCCCGGGCCACGGACGGGAGCGTACACTGTTGGGGGTGCCTCGACGGTGACGACAGCGAGGCGTGTACACCAATCGGGGGTAGCTATACTGCGGTGGCGGTCGGGTTTCACGAGGCGTGTGGGATTGTGGACGGGACCAAAACCGCGGAATGCTGGCCCGGCACCGAAGCGCAACCTTCCTCATCGACGACGTTCAGCAAAATCTCCGTCGGCGTGAACTACGCCTGCGGCATCCGGGCCACCGACTCCTTCGCCGAGTGCTGGGGAACGGCTCCGGCGAGTCCCCCCAGCGCGATCAGTTTCTCAGACATTGCCGCCGGCAACGGCTTTGCTTGCGGAGTCGCGGTCGCGGATGCAAGGCTGATCTGCTGGGGTTCTTTCGAGCGGAACATGCATGCGGGCGATTGATCGAGATGGCTCTCCTTGCCCTCGCGAGGGGAACCACGAATCCGAGGTGATCCCGCGCTGACGGTGCCGCGCGGCACGGGGTAGTTCCCGGTGGCGAGGTCGGCGCCGGTTCTTCCGTCGAGCACCCAGCGCGCGGTGTCGTTCGATCACGCCCATGGAAAATCGACGCTCGAGACTTCGCTCGAGCAGCCGGGACCGATCGAGTTCACCAAGGTGGCGGCGGCCGACTGGGAGGTCGACCTCGGCGGCATGGTCAACCTCGATCACCCGAAGGCTCGAGCGGCCGGACTCGAGGACGAGCCGGAGAGGATTCAGATCTACTTCTATCTGCTCGAGCATCCAAAGTACGGCACCTTCATGGTCGACAGCGGTGTCGCGCGATCGGTCGCCGAGGGTCGCGACGACATGCCCGTGAGTAGCCTGATCCAGGCCGCGATGAATCTCGACGCCCTCGACGTTCACGTCGACACGAAGACCTACCTGGAGAAAAACCACGTCAAACTGGCCGGAGTCTTCCTGACTCATCTTCACCTCGACCACGTGCTCGGTTTGGAAGACGTGCCGAAGACGGTGCCCATCTACACGGGGCCAGGCGAGAGCGACGACACGAGGTTCCTTCATTTTCTGATGCGCGGAACCATCCACGACAACCTCGAAGGCTTCGGTCCGGTGCGTGAGCTCTCGATGAAGCGGGAAAAGGGCGACCCGTTGGCGGCGGTGGATGTTTTCGGGGATGGCTCGCTCTACGGACTCCACATTCCTGGCCACACGGCGGGCAGCATGGCCTTCGTGGTGCGCACGACGGAGGGGCCGAAGCTGCTCACCGGGGACGGCAGTCACACGGCCTGGGGCTGGAAGAATGGTGTCGAGCCTGGATCGTTCAACACCGACGGAGACGAAAGCGCACGATCGCTCGCCGCCCTGCGTTCGCTTGCAGCTCGCCACCCGGCGATGGAGGTGCACCTGGGACATCAACCGGTGGACTGGGCCGACCGCGTCGCCACGCACTCCACGAGGTGATTGCGGGAGCCGCTTGGCAGAGGCGCTTCAGGGTTTCCTCATGACACGGCGCACGAGGTGGCGAAGCTCAGCGGACGAGAACGGTTTGCGAAGTCGGGGAGTGCCTTCCAGTTCTCGTTCGGAGGCATCGTCCAGGAAGCCGGTGATGAAGGCCAACGGCACCTGTGGCATGTTCTCGCGTGCCCAGGCGAGAATGCGCCGGCCGCCGCCCTCCGGCATGACCACGTCGGAGAGAATGAGCGAAAGTGGAGGAGACTCCGCACGCCGTCCCGCCTTCCACAGCTGGAGTTCCTCGAGGGCCGCTCGGGTCCCCAGTGCACTCCGGACGTGAAACCCCCAACCTTCGAGAAGTCGCCTCGTGAGTTCGAGGACCGCTCGATTGTCCTCGACGATGACGGCGCTATGGTCGGCCCCGAACCCCTCCCCGACAGGCTCCGTCGGAGGCTCCGTTTCGCTCGCGGGGACTTCGTCGAGCGCTGGAAGGTAGACCGAAAAACTCGTCCCTTTCCCAGGGGCGCTCTCCACACCGACTCCACCTCGGCAACGCTCGACGATGCCGTAGACGATCGAGAGACCGAGGCCCGCTCCTTGTCCTTGGCTCTTGGTGGTGAAGAACGGCTCGAAAATCTGGCGGCGTACGCTTTCTGCCATTCCGAGCCCCGTGTCCGAAACCCGAAGGCACGCGTACTCCCCGGGTGGAAGCACGTTCACCTCGGTGGGCTTGGGCTCGAGAAGTACCGTTCGTTCGAGGCTCACTTCGATCTCGCCGTCCGCGGAGATCGAATCGCGAGCGTTGAGAACCAAGTTGCCGAGGAGCTGCTGAAGCATGCCGTCGCTCGCCTGAACGAACACCGACTGGGAAGGGATGATCATTTTCAGCCGAACCCCGTCTCCCGCCATCCCCTGCAACGTGTTCCGTAGACTGTTCAGAGAGGCGCGCAGGTCGACTCGCGATAGCGTGCTGGCCTCCTTGCGCGCGAAGGCGAGCAGGTGTCCGGTGAGTTCCGTGGCTTGTTGCGCTGCTTGCATGATCTCGTGGGCGTCCTCCCGCGCTCGAGAGTCTTCGAGGTCAAGCATGAGCTGTTCTGCATAGCCTTGGATCACGGCGAGCAGATTGTTGAAGTCATGGGCGACTCCCCCAGCAAGCCGGCCGAGGGCCTCCAGTTTCTGCGAGCGAAACAATCGCTCTCGAAGCGCTTCGCGCTCCTTCTGGCTGCGGATGCGGTCTCGATTGGTGAAGGCGTGAGAGATCTGATCGGCCATCGCACCGGCGAACTGGACCTCGTGGTCGAGCCACCGTCGTGGAGCTCCCACGTGCTGGAGGCACACCACTCCGACGACGTCACCGCCGACTCGAATCGCGGCATCGAGCATGGACGTGATGCCGAGGGGTTCGAGGTATTTGCTGAAGAAGGTCGAGGTTCGCGGGTCCGCGCGCGCGTCGTGGGCGTCGATCACGCGTCCACTCTCGAGGGCGGTGAAGTACTCGGGATGTTCCGCGGCCGCGAGGTTCGAGCGCGACTCGTGGCGGTCCTCCCGTGATTGATACAAGTCGATTAGGGAGAGCTGAGCCTTTGCGGTGTCGAGCAACCAGACACTGGCGCGGGCGACGTTCGCTGCTCGCGTCATCAATTCCGTTGCGAACTTGCTCGTGGCCTCGATTTCTCCGTCAGCCAAGGAGGCCGTCGTCGCAATCGCTGCCAGCGCCGACTGCTGTCGGACCATCGCCTCTCTGCGCGCTTCCTCGGCACGGCGGAGGCGCTGAAGTTCGGTGGAATCGATGATGTAGCCATCGAGCCACGTGTCTTCGTCGCGTCGGCCCGACATGCGCCCCTTTTCGAGCACCCACTTGACCGTTTCCGAGCGTGTGACGATCCGATACCGGAGGTAGAAGGACTCACCGCGTCGGACCGCATCGGCCACGCCCTGCGCCACGGGTTCGCGATCCTCGTGGTGAATCACGCTGTTGTAGGAGCGCCGGCGGTTCAAGATGAAGTCTTCTGCGGGGTACTCGGTCAGTTCTTCGACACCGGTCGTGATCAGGAGCATCGTCCAGTCGGCATCCATGCGGCAGCGATAGCTGAAGCCGGGAACACTATGAGCGAGCCATTCCAAATGCCCCGCGTCACCGATGTCGACCCCCGCCCCGCACGCGATCACAACCGATCCGCGTCTTTTGAAACCCACGGTGTGCTCCCCGGGTTGCCTACAGCGATCCTGAACGCCGTGCCGCGCCACCCCGCTTCACCCTCATTTCGAGGGTCCCACCGGAGCAAGGCGCGTCAACGGACCACGCCCGACCGCACGAGCCTCGGGCTCCGCCAGGAGACCCCCCAATAGGGCTGACTACGGCGGGAACCACTTCGCGAGCGATGCTCGCGCTGGCAGCACGGTGAAGTCTGCAGATTGGCTAGTCGTCGCGAGCGTTCAGCTCATCCCCGTCCTGCTGTGGAAGGTTGGTGCTGAGCTCTGTTCTCATCGCTCCACTCCTAGGTTCCGCGGGAACGTCCATCGCGCCTACAGCGGAGATCAGTTGCGCTGATTGACCTCCGCCTGGCGGGTGTCCCTCAGCTCGCGATCGGGTTGGGAGTGCGGATCGAGGTAGCGCGCCGGGCGGTGGTCGGGAGAGGTCGGGAGGGACCCGACCTCGGTTGCGATGATGCTCACCTCCGGGGGCCTCCGGGGCGGCGCTGATCGCCTTTTTTGCGCGATTCCAGAATTCTCTGAAACTGCTTTCGACCGCACGACGTAGGACCGGGCGCAAACCAATACCAGCTGCTCTTCGCCGACGAGCATCGTCGTTCGCCCGCTGATCGTCGGTGCGGCCCGATGCCCACGCCGGTTGAACAGGAAAGGTCCATCATGCTTCGACGTACTTGGCTACTTCATGCTGTCGCCCTTGGATTCGTGCTTTCGGCTTGCTCAGGGAGTGACGCAGAACCCGAGCAAATGGGCGGCGTCGATCCGGGTGAACCCGTCGACCCGTCCACTGCTCCCGAAGTCACCATCGATCGATTCAGCCCAGACGCGGGAACCTTGATGGTGCGGACCGCCGACAACGGTCTTCCCGAAGCGGGAGAGGCGATTGATTTCGATCAAGGGCCCTTCATCACACAAGGGCTCGGTCCCGATGGAGCATCCGTGAGCTACTACAACTTCGACGTCCAACCGGTCGCAACGGCCCCGATCTACGCGCTATTTCGCGAGGGAGAGGACGCACCCGTCGACGGCCAGCTCAACATCGTCGGAGTCGTGCCTGGCGACAGCGGATACAGCGACTTTTGGCATGTTCATAAGGTCACGGTTCCCGCGGACTACCAGGCCAACTCCGTCACGAGCGTTTCGGAACTGATGGACCTGGGATATGATATCGAGTCGACGGATTTGATCGTGAATTGTCCCATCGTACCCGATGGATCGACCGCCACCGAGCGCCTCGGGGGAGGTGACGCGGGCTTGGTGCAGGGTTGGTACGAGGATCAGGTCGTCTACTACTTCGACTTTTCAGAGAAGGAACTGCACTCTGCGGAGCCGGGGGAGAATCCGGCGAAGACTCCAACTTCCCCGATCTTCGTGACTTTCAACACCAATCCCAACGACGATGACCCCATGAGTGGTCCTCCCTCCGGTTTCGTCACGGAGGATGGCACCATGCAAACCCACAACGTCGTAGCCACAGTTCCGAGTGACGATGACTACTCACCTCTTTGGCTGGTGTCGGTCTACGACAACGCCAACTTCGAAGAGGTCACGGATCTCGCTTCCGCCCGGGATGCCAACATCTTGGCCGTCGGTGTCGCGACCGTGAACTGCCCAGTCGTGAAGTTGGAGTAAGAAACAGCGACGACGGGTCATGCCCCGGCTCATCCGCACTGCTCGCCGGGTTCCTTCGAGCGGCGCGCGCGCCATCATTTCGCTCTGCCGCAGGGGCATGACCGCTGGCGAGGGACCCGCTGACTGAGCGTGGCAACGATCTGTTGGTCGGCGGCAATCAGGGCCGCACGAGCCGGGGAAAGTGTGAAGTTGCCGCACACGCCTCGCGAATCTCTTCGTACACCGCCGGATGAGTCTGGAGCTGGTGGTGGAGAAGCCCTCCGTACGTGCGCGCTTCTACCGGAAAGGTATGGTGCTCGATCCGAGGCCCGGCCGCGCTCGGGATGCGCACCAGGAGGTCCCCGACCGCGGCACCCACGGGGTGGGACGTGTCCCGCGTCACCGTCGCAGAAATGAAGTAGTAGCGGGCATGACGCAAGAGAGGGATCGCCGCGACGGCGCGCTCGCGCAGCGCATCCGGATCGCTGCCGAGCCAATCCTCGTCGACCAGTGCACCGTCCCGCAGGTCCTGCATTCCGGCGCTTCGACCGGCCAGGATGCGCCCCGGAATCCTCGTGCCTGGAAGATCAATGTTGCGAAGCGTCGCGCTTGCCCAAGCGCCGAGCTTTGCCAGCGGCGCGCCGCGGTGCGGCGAGCCCAGCGAAAAGACGTGTCGCACCGACTCTTGCCACGTTCGACCGTCGACTTCGCCGTAGTAGCAGGCACTCCGAGCTACCAAACCGCCCATGCTGTGTCCGATCAAGACGATCTCGTCGACTGGCGTGGGCCACGCGCCCACGACTTCCTCGAGCCGCTCGGCCAAGGCTCGACCGCTTTCGGAAACGTGGCGCCCCGAGTTGTAACGCAGGAAGAGCGGCGTATGGCCGAGGTCACGTTCGAGCAAGTTTCCGAACGAAGCGTCCGGCGCGCCGTGATTGTCGCTCGCCTGAAAGCACCACGACCACTCGGTTGCACCCAGGCCGTGAATCAACACGACGAGTCGCGCACGCGCGCCGCGGAGCGCGGCCGCAAGCTTCGTCGGATCTCGAGGGAGGTAGTCGTCTTCGAAACGAATCTCCATGCCGAGATCGAGTCCGTTGTCGTAGCCGTGCAGGTAACTTCCGACGGTTCCGTTGACGAGGCCGAGGCCGGCGTCGCCGAGCCAGGACCAACTCCCCATCAAATCCGAGCGCAGGGGCAGCGCGGTCTGCCGTTCGCCCCGGTCCCCTGACGAGGCCATGGCCCGCTCAACGGCATCGAGGCCGGCGTCGCTGATGGCTTCTACGGTGCGATTGACGCCGCGCACGGTCCCCAAAATAGCGTCCAGAGTCGACCGCCTCACGGCATCGACGCTCCTCGAAGTCTCGGCCAGCGGAGGGACTGCCCCCATCACGCGCATCACCGAACGCGCCGAAGACTCGTGCCCGTCGCGTACGAGTTCGGTGGTGAAGTCGACCGCGTCGTGCACCAACGCTTTGAGTCCCCGAAGGCGGCGCATGGTTCGACGCTAGCGCGTCGCGCGGCTGCGCGCCCGTGGGCTTGGGCAACCGACCGCATGGGCGGGAAGCGACAACAGCAAGTAGAGCCGCAACCTAGAAGCTGGCCCTTCGTCCGACTCGAACGAGCGAGGCGGTCGGCCGCTCTGCGTTCCGGTGACAGCCCACGCTGGCGGAATCCTTAGGAATTTGCGCGCCCTTTGCCGCGGTTCGAGCGGATCTCACGCGACGCCCTGGTGCGAGTCGCCGGGGCGCGGTAGGGGGGCGTGGGCATCGCCATGGGTTCTTCCTCCACGCGCCGAACGATGTCGGGTGCGAACCGCCCGGCTGAGAGCCTGCGCGCGTTGCGCAGTGCTCTCGATGTTGCTCTGCAGGTCGAAGAGGGGCCTAGTGCCGCTCTGCTCGAGGAGGCGGCGGACGTGGCGGAGTCCTTGCGCTTGAGCGGCGATTTCGACGCAGCGCTCGACCTTTTGACAACCGCCGGCCGCAGGACTCGGCGGCTCCGGGCCGAAATGGTGCTGTGCGCGATCGGCGCCAGCCGCGATGACCTGGCGCGCGAAGTAGCCGCAGGCGATCCTGCGCTGGAGCGTCTCGTCGCCCCTTGGCTTTTCGGTCTGAAGGTAGGCGACAGCGAGGGCAGTACGGCGGCGCAGCGCGTCCCTCGTAACGCCACCCCGCGTGTGCGCGAGCTCCACGCCCTCGCGCGGTGTGCGAGCCTCTCGAGTCGAGACGATTTTCGTCCGCTTTCGGCGGTGCTTCGCCGCATTGGAACCGGACCCGAGGCGAGCGTGGACGGCAAGCTCGTTCTAGCCGGTGTGACGCTTGCCAAGGCGGCGCACGGAACGAAGGTCGTCTCGGACGCCCTCGACGGTACCCTCGACTTCCTGGAGCGAGCGACCACGAGCCCACTCGGCGCGTTGCTTCGCGAGCCGATTGCCTCCGACCTTTCGTATCTCGGGGAAACGCATCTGCGGCTGCTCGCTACCCGCGTGGCTCGCAAGGAAGCCGCGAAGGCCTTGGCTCGTTCACGACAACCCGCCTTCCGCCGGTCTGACCGATCGAAGCAGCCGACGGCTACGAAGCTCGAACCGACCTTCGCGGAGGCAGCGGTGGCGCTTGCGAGGCTCTGTGAGTTGCCTCGGTTGACGCCCGAAGCTGCGGCAATGCGTATTCGTGATGTCGGTTGGAATGTGTTCGAGTCGCTCCCGCGTCCGCCAGAACCGAGCGGACCGAAAAGCTCGCTGAACGTGAAGACGGTGAGCTCGCGCAAAGTCCCTCACCCGGGCGCGATGGAGCTCTACGATGCTTTTGGCGCACTTGCGGCCAAGGACACCGACGTTCTGAATCGTCTGGACCGGGCGAAGAAGTGCGGTGCCGATCCAGTCGAGGTGGCACGCGGGATGGTGAGGGTTCACCTGGATCGCTATCTTCGTGCGGCGCGATCGGAGAGGAGCCTCTACGAGGCGTTCTGGAAGGCGATCGAGAACCTCGCCGCCGAGGTTCGGAAAGGACCGGACGGAGAGCTCGGCCATTCCGCCGTTCTCTTCTGCGCTCTCGAGCTGCGATACGAACTGGACGGCGCATTTGCGCCCGCGGAGCCAGCGACGAATCGTGGCCGACTTCTCGATTGGGTGCCAGGCTTGCGTGGCCTGAGTGAGGCGAGCCGTGCTCCTTTGTGGGCGCGTTCCTGGAGCTTCAGGCTGGATCCGGTCGAGGCGTTCCTTTGCCGGAACGAGTTTCCAGAGCGCGCGCTCGATCTGGTGGCGAAGGTGATCGAGCGGGAACCGAAGGACGCTCGGATGTGGGCGCTCCGCATTCACCTCGGTCAGCGCCTCGGCAAGGACGTCACGTCGTGGGTGATCGACGCCGCCCAGCTTACCGGGGAGCGCCCCTTCCGGGAGCAAGCACGCAAGTTGACCCCCAAGGAGGGCTCTTGTCTCCTGCCGCCGTTCGCGGGCATGGAGCAAGCAAAGACGAGTGCGGGCGCGCTGCTGCACGAGATCGCCGCACACTTCGCGCCCCTGGTCGAAGCAAAGGCCCCCATCGAGAAGCTCCAAAGCTCGCTCCAGCGCCTGGTGGACGATGCAGAGCCTTTGCTCCGCCCCCTGTCAGAAGAGTCTCGACGGGTGTTCGATGCCGGCGTCGTAGCCATCGCGACTGCCGCGCGCGAACCTGGGCTGACGTGTGTGGTGTTCCGCCAGGCCGTGAAGGGCCTCTCCAGGTCCGACGAGGCACTGTACGCGGCGGTAGCCGTGGTGCTCTATATGGATCAAGACGAAGCGCTCCGATCCCTCTTTGCTGACGTCGCGTCTGCTGGGGATCAAGAACTCGTCGGATCGGTGCTGAGTACCACTCAAGCCATCGACAGCAAGCTCGCTGGAGCACTTCTCGTCAGTCAAGCGAGTTCGCTGACCCACACGCAGCTGAATCGGCTCCAGCGGATCATGGCGATGTCAGCCGCCCTGCCCCGAGATGTCGCGGCGAGGAAGGGACTATTCGACCTGGAGGACCAAACCCTCCCCGATTTTTCCGTCGTCGATTACTTGGAGAGCACCGATCCATCGTCCAGAGGCGGACGCGACGGCACCTCCGTGCCATTCGAGGAAGAGGACGTCGACGACGCGGACCTCGACGACGCGGACCTCGACGACGCAGCTTTCTTCGAGAACATCGTCGAAACGATTCGGATTGCAGCGAAGATGCTCGGTTTTCGACTGCGTCGAATGGATGAGCTGTCCCCGGATGAGCTCGAAGGCTTGTCGCTCGAAGCACTGCCGATCCTCGAGCTCGGCCCATCTCCTGCCACCAAGGAGCGACTCTCCGACGTGCTCTGGCGCTTTGGTTTTCGTCGGGAGGGCGACGAGAAGGGGCGGGCGTCAAGAAGGCAGAAGCTCGACAAGCGCAAGCGTGACAAGAAGAACCGTAAACAGGGTCGCAAGGGGAAGAAGTGATGAGCATTCTGGATCCATTGCGTCGCGCTGCCGAGAAGCTCGGCGTGGATGTGGAGGCGTCGGAGGCCTCGGAGTTGAAACGCGGCTATCGCCGCGCCCTCTCGAAGTCTCCTCCCGATCGGGATCCGGAAGGGTTCCGCGCCGTTCGTTCCGCCTACGAGACGCTGATGGATCCCTCGAAGGTGCTCCGCGGGTGGATCGACTCGGCCGCTCCCCACGTCGAAGTGCCGCCGTCCCCGCTCGAAGCAGAGCCCGAGGGTGCCACGATGCGAGCCATCCTCCGCATGGCAATCGCGTCGACGCGGGTCGACGAGCTGGGCCTCGATCTGTCGAGCCCGGCGGACAAACATTCTTCCCGCTCCGACACACGACGGCGTGGCGCTACGGGACCTTCGCCCGACGAGGATTCGAGAGAATGAACGACTCACCGTCCGAGCTCCTCGCCGAGCTCGACGCACTCAGGCAAGACGTCCGACGCCAGGGGCGTGCTTCGATCGCGGCGCAGGCCGCTGCCGAAGCTTGCGCCGAGCAGGTCCGTGCACTCGCCACCAAGATCGACAGGGGTGCTCGTAGCGCGACCACGGTTTCGCTGGACTTCGAGGCGCTCCTGCCCGTGCTCGACGGCCTGCCTCGGGCCGTCGAACAGGTGCGACGATCACTCGCCGCGTTGGAACGACCACTCGTGCTGCGGCGTCGAGGCGTCGCCGAGGTGCGTGCTCTTGCCGAGGGGCTTCGTCTCCTCGACGAACAAGCGCGCGATGCACTCGGGGAGCTTGGGATCACCATCCTCGACCCGCTCGGCGAGCGAGTCGACCCTCAGCTTCATCGAGTGATCGAGGTGCGCCCTGGTCCTTCGGGCTTGGTGCTCGAGGTCGTGCGACGAGGCTATATGAAAGGCGAACGGGTCCTCCGCGAGGCGGAGGTCGTGGTGGGTCGATAGACGAGTCACGTTCATCGACGACCATCGTTTGCGGCGTTTGAAATCGCAGTCTGGATCCAAACTAATGTCACACGTCATCGGAATCGATCTCGGAACCACCAACTCGCTGGTCGGCGGCATGGTCGACGGAAAGCCGAAGCTGTTTCCCGGAAGCGATGGGAACGTGCTCCTGCCGTCGGTCGTCGGCTTCGACGAGGCGGGCCAGCTCCTCATCGGTCGCCCCGCCAAGAACCGAAGGCTCGTCGATCCGGAGAGGACGATCGTGGAGGTCAAACGATCGATGGGGAAAAACCAGGTCTACCGCCCGGGGGATCGCGAGCTGTCTCCGGCGCACATTTCGGCGCTCATCCTAGGAGCGCTCGTCGATCGCGCAGAAATGGCCCGCGGAGAGCGCCCGGATCGCGCCATCATCACGGTCCCTGCGTACTTCGGCGAGGCCCAGCGCGAGGCGACACGAGACGCAGGCGAGATCGCCGGTTTGCATGTGGAGCGCCTCGTGAACGAACCGACAGCGGCGGCGATTCGTTATCAAACCGGTAGTGAGCAGAACGTGCTTGTGTACGACTTCGGTGGCGGCACGTTCGACGTTTCGGTCCTCGAGCGCGACGAGGGGTTTCTCGAGGTAAAGAGCAGCCGGGGGGACGTCGAGCTGGGTGGAGGGGACGTCGACCGCGCCATCGTGCATTGGCTGCTCGAACGGCTTGATGCAGGTCGAGCCGCCGTCCAGGAGGATCCCCGAGCCATGACGAGGCTCGTCGAAGCGGCGGAGCGAGCCAAGATCGCTCTTTCTCGTCGCGACGAGGTCCGTCTCTACGAGCCATTCCTCACGGGCGAAGGAGCTGGGGCAGTTCATCTCGACGATCGATTGACTCAGAACGACCTTGCCGAGATCGTGAGACCCTTCATCGAACGCACCCTGACGAGCGTCGACGAAGCGCTCCGGGATGCGGCACTTCCGGCCGACGCGCTCGATCGTGTGCTTCTCGTTGGCGGTTCGAGTCTCCTCCTTGGTCTCGCCGACCGCGTCGCTGAGCACCTCGGTCGCCCCGTCATCGTGAGCGACGACGTCGATCAGGTGGTTGCTCTCGGTGCGTCGGTTCTCGCCGGGCGTGCTTCTGGTTTCGAGGTGGACGAGGTGTTGGTGGACATCACGCCGCATACCCTGTCAGCAGGTGCTGTGAGCGATTACGACGGCCACGAAGACCTTGTCGCTTGCCCCGTCATTTCCCGGGACACCGTTGTCCCCGCAGAGCGCACCGAGACGTACTACACCCGCGAAGTGGACCAGCCCGCAGTGCAGATTCCGATCGTTCAGGGTGAGGAGCGGCGTGTGATCGACAACACACCTTTGGGCGAAGTCGTCATCGACGACCTACCGCCTGGGCCGGCGCTGGCACCGGTGCACGTCACCTTCGCACTCGACTTGTCCGGGGTCTTGCACGTGGAGGCGACCCATGGCCCGTCCGGACGGAGCGCTCGAGTCTCCATCGCCAACAGCCCTTATCGCCTGACCGAGCTCCGGCGGGAGGAAGCCAAGGAGATGGTCCAGGAGCTGCGGGAGCAAGGGCCCTGCTCGGATAGCGCTCCGCAGGAAGCCGCTCGCGCTGCGGCTCAGGCCCTTCTCGCTCGCGCGGAGGCGGCGATCGCCGCGGCGGAGCGGAGCAGCAGCGCCGATACGGAGCCGAGCAACGGCGCCGAGGCCGAGCCGAGCGACAAGGCCGTTGCCCAGGCGCACCAAGCGCGAGAGCGCCTGGCGGAAAGCCTTCGCCGCGACGCGGACACCATCGACGCGGATGCCGATGCTCTAGCGGACGCGTTGCTCGACCTCGTTTAGCAGCACGCCGTGTGTGATCACGGCGAGTCGTTCAGGGCGGCGACTTTCCAGGGTGAAGAGGGGAGGGATGGCTCGGGAAAAGTAGATCTTACAAAATCCTCCCCGGCCGGTGGATAGTCTCCGGTTTCAGGCGAAAAATCCGATGAATTCTCCCCTCCGTGCCGTCCCCTCGAATCCCTTCGTCGAAGAGCTCCTGTCTCGGATGACTCTCGCCGAAAAAGCGGGGCAGATGAGCCAGCACGCCTACGGCATCGGTGAGCTGGATGAAGTTCACCAGAGGGTGCGAGAGGGGAGGATCGGCTCGTTCCTGAACGCGAGCCCCCTCGGGGTCCGCAACGAACTCCAGAAGATGGCGGTGACCGAGACGCGCCTCGGGATCCCGTTGATCTTCGGGCGGGACGTCATCCACGGCTACCGCACGATCTTTCCGATCCCGTTGGGGCTCGGGGCGACCTTCGATCCGGAGTTGGTCGAGCGAGTCTGTGAAGCCGCCGCCGCCGAAGCGGCTGAGGACGGAACCGACTGGACCTTCGCGCCGATGATCGATGTCACGCGCGATCCACGGTGGGGCAGGATCGCGGAGAGCCCGAGCGAAGATCCCTATTTGATGGCCCAGATGGGTCGAGCGATGGTGCGAGGCTTTCAGGGAGATGACCCGAGCCGTCCGGGGCGCGTTGCCGCCTGCGCCAAGCATTTCGCCGGCTACGGCGCGACCGAGTCCGGCAAGGATTACAACTCGACCTGGATCCCCGAAGGGCAGCTCCGAGAGCTTCACCTGGCGGCGTTCCGTGCCTGCGTCGAGGCGGGAGTGCTCACGATCATGAGCGGCTTCAACGACCTCAACGGCATCCCGGTGACGGCGAACGAGCTCCTCTTGCGACGCATCTTGAAGGAGGAGTGGGGCTTTTCGGGCATGGTGGTCAGCGATTGGGCATCGTCGAGCGAGCTCATCGTCCACGGTCTGTGCCACGACGAGCGCGAGGTCGCGCGAGTCACCCTCACGGCGGGCCTCGATCTGGAGATGGCGACTCGAAACTACGCGGACAACCTCGAGTCGCTGGTTGAAGAGGACGACTCGCTCCTCGGCCTGATCGACGAGGCCGTACGCCGCATTCTCGGGATCAAGCACCGGCTCGGACTGTTCGACGAACCCTACGTGGCCGAAACGACCACCAGCGTCGCCCTGTGCGGTGCGCATCTGGCGCTCGCGAGGAAGGCCGTCCACGAGAGCGTGGTGCTGCTGAAGAACGCGGGTGGCTTGCTTCCCCTCGGTGGCGACGAAAAGAAGGTTGCTTTGATCGGACCGCTCTCGGACGACCGCGAGAATCAGCTCGGCTGTTGGTCCTTCGATGGCACTGTCGAGTGCACCGTCACCTTACGCGCGGCGCTCGAGGCTCGACTTGGTGAGGGCCGCGTTGTCTATGCGCCGGGCGTCGTCGATTGCCGCTCGCACGATACCTCGGGTTTCGACGCGGCCGCCGAAGCCGCGAACTCTGCCGACGTCGCCGTGGTGGTCCTGGGGGAAGACGCCGCCATCAGTGGGGAGTCGAAGTGTCGCGCCTTCCTGGATCTGCCGGGCTCGCAAGTTGCCCTCTTGGAGCGGCTGGCGAAAACCGGTACCCCGATCGTCCTCGTCGTGATGGCGGGCCGTCCGCTCGCGATTGGATCGGCGTGCGAGCTCACCCAGGCCGTGCTGTACGCTTGGCACCCTGGCACTCAGGCAGGTCCCGGCCTCGCCGATCTTCTTTTGGGTGACGCAGCACCTTCAGGCCGTCTTCCCACGACCCTCCCCCGGACCGTCGGGCAGATCCCGATCTACTACGCGACGAAGAACACCGGTCGTCCCGCCCCGACGGAGTTTCAAGGCATCCCGGAGGGCACACCTCTCGATCCGGTGGGCTTTGCTTCGAGCTATCTGGATGTCGAAGTCAGTCCGCTCTTCCCGTTTGGCTTCGGACTTTCGTACACCAGCTTCGGTTACGATGATCTCCGGGTGAGCCCGGAGCGGGCCGCGGTAGGCACTCCCATCGAAGTGAGCGTCCGTGTGACCAATACGGGTCAGCGTCCAGCCGAGGAAGTCGTGCAGCTCTACGCACGCGACTTGGTCGCCTCCGTTACCCGTCCCGTTCGCGAGCTGAAAGGAATTTCGCGCGTTCACCTCGCCCCCGGCGAGTCTCGGGAGGTGCGGTTCACCCTCACCGAGCGCGAGCTCGAGTTCGTCGGTCGAGACATGAAATACGTCGCGGAACCTGGCAAGTTTCAGGTCTTCGTGGGAGGCAGTTCGACTGCCTCCCTTTCCTCCGAGTTCGAACTGTCTTGAAACTGGGTCCCCAGTTCACTCAACCCGCACCACCGATCATCGACGCCGGCCGGTGGCGGGAAGCGCGATGAATCCTTTGGCGTATACTCCGGCGCGATGGGAGCGAAAGCATCCACGGTCCGCCCCGCCAAACTCACGGGGATCCTGTTGGCGCTGGTTCCGGCCACCGTTGTCGTGGCCGGAGCGTCCGCGATTTTCGGCTGGAACCTGGGATCACTTATCGGTCTGGCGGTCTTCGTCGCCTACCGGCTGATGATCGTCCGTAGAATCGTGTGTGCCGATCACCGACGCGGTGTCGTCCTCTCCCGCCGGGGAAAGTTCGACGAAGCGATCGCGGCCTTCAAACGAAGTCAGGCCTTCTGGGCACGCCATGGGACACTTGACCGCTTTCGCGCTCCCCTACTGGGAAGCGCCGTGACCTACCCGTTCCACGTTCTTGCCCAATACAATCAAGCCTATTGCCTGTCACGCATGGGCCAAGGTGACGCGGCGCGTGTCGTTCTAAGCGACGTTCTTGCCCAATGTCCAAACATGCTTCCCGCGCGTGAGTTGTCCGATGTCCTGGATGCCGGGAGGAACGTAGCAACCGGGGAGGTATGAAGGTCAGGTTGGATGATGGCGCGCGCGCTGCTTCGCGCGGCTCCCTATCGATCCTCGAAACGGCCGCATTATTGGCGCAACGGTCGCGGCGCGCCACGCGGGAGAAATGATTGGCGAAGTCGCGCTTGCGAATGTCCGCGGGCCGACGGTTTCTGCCGCGCCATGGCACGTGTTAGGCCGCACCCATGGTCAAGGCTGCTTCGTGCTTGGCGGTTCTGGTGGCACTGGGATGTGCAGGAGAACGCGGCTCGAAGGGGAGCACTGGCTCGAAGGGGAGTGCTGGCGCGAAGGGCGACAGCAGCGTTTCGGGTAGCGGCGCCGGTGCGGGCAACAGCGGTGGCTCGGGGAGCGACGGCAGCTCCGGCGCTGGGGGTGGGCCTTCGGCAGGGAGCCCCGGGTCAGACGCAGGCCGGCAGATCTTCCTCCTGATCGGTCAATCAAACATGGAGGGTGCGCCTCGTCCCGAAAGCCGAGACCTGGCGGAGAACCTGCGCGTCCAGGTCCTCGGTTACGACGCCGGTTGCCCAGGCCGCACGTGGAACGAATGGGCGCCGGCGGTTCCCCCCCTGCATCGTTGTTGGGCGGGGGTGGGTCCCGGGGATTACTTTGGCAAAGCCATGGCGGAGGCGTGGCCCAACGCCGAAATCGGTCTCGTGCCGTGCGCGATCTCCGGAGTCGACATCGACTTCTTTCGGAAGGGCGTGGTGTCGAGTCGGCGAGACGAGTTCGAGATCCCGCCGGACAACGCGCGGGAGGGCGCCTACGAGATGGTGATCGAACGAGCCCGGGTGGCTCAACAGTCCGGTGTGATCCGGGGCATTTTGTTTCACCAAGGTGAGTCGGACACCGGCAACCCGGCTTGGGTGGGCAAGGTTCGGGAAATGGTGACGGACTTGCGCGCTGACCTCGGCCTCGGCGAGGAGGTGCCGTTCGTCGCGGGCGAGCTTCTATATTCGGGATGCTGCAGCGCTCACAACCCGCTGATTCATCAGCTGCCCGAGCAGATCCCGAATGCCCATGTCGTCTCGGCGGAGGGCTTGCTTGGGCAGGACGAGGCTCACTTCGATCTCGAAGGGCAACGCGAGCTCGGTGCCCGCTATGCCGAAGCCATGCTGGAGGCTCTGAAGTACTGAGCCACGAGCAGGTCACAGCATTTCCCAGACCAGTGGAACTGCCCCGATTTGCCGGACGGGCTCGCCATCCCGCTGCTCAAAGGCTCCATTTCTCGTTCAAGTAGGCGACGATGGAATCGTACTCGGCGCTGTCCAGCACGCCGTCATAAAAGAGCAGCTCGTGGACTTCACCATGGAGACGACACCCCGCTTGCTCCGGGAAGCACCTTCCCACGAAGGCGGACGGCGACTCCGACAGCGGCCCCAGGGTCGCTGCAATCGTGGTCGCCTTGGTGCCATTGGAAAGGGACAGCGCCGTGCCCGTCAAGAACGGCGCGCGTCGAACCACGACGAGCTGCCGTTCCAGCGACGCGTCGAAGTCGCTCGACGTGACGACGTCGCTCGCTGCGTCGCCGATGGCCCGATGGCGAAAGCGTACGGTATGGTCGTCTACGAGCTCGAGCGCGTACGCTTCAGTGTCGTCGGAGTACCAGCTGTCGAGCAGCGTTTGCGTCCCTTGCGCGGCGCTCCACCGGATGACCGCGAAGATCGCGTAGCTGTCGCCATCGCGAAGGGTGTGGCCGCTGGTCCACAGATCGGACGAGCCGTCGAAGGCGACAGCAGGCGTGGGCAGTAGGATGTACTCTGGCCGCGTCGCCGAGCTCACGGGCGCGAGCCAGGAAGTTCCGTTCGTCTGGTACCACATCTCCACCAGGCTGCCGGCGAGCGTCAGCTTCGCCACCGCTGCCGCGTCCCACGAGGCGGTCAACCGCGAATCCGTAATTGGCACGACGTTCTCGCAGGTGGTGCTAGAGTTCACCGTCTTTTCGACAAACCCCGG
>JBNKGC010000086.1:0-22700 GCA_050289625.1 Polyangiaceae bacterium
GTTTGCTCCTCCCGTCGCACTCGCACCGGTACCTCCGGAGCTGACTTGACCACCGCTACTCGTTCCGCCGGAAGCCGAGCCACCGCTGCTGGAACCGCCGCTATTCGCACCGCCGCTACTGGCGCCACCGCTGCTCGCACCGCCGGAACCGGTGCCGCCGCTGCTCTGATCTTTGGCAGAGTTGGTGGATTCGCCCGAGCAGTTGGCGAGGGCGATGGGAAGGGCGAGCGCGAAAAGAAGCCTCGTTTTGGAGAAGCGCATACTCTGGCAGACCTCTTGCCGAATTCAGTTTGGCGAATTCAGTCGAATAGCCAGTAGCAGGGCCGGGCGTCCCGCCCAAGCACTTCACCGCAAATGAGTGGTGTAAGGGAGTCAATGTAGGTGCAAGCCGCAACTTCGGCCCTGCGATCTCAGGGCACTCGGGTGAACAGTCCGCGTACGGCGACGCAGCCGTACGAAAAGCTACCGCAAGCGGTCATCGCTAAGACCGGTTCAGGTTCAGTGCGCGCCCCCGCCGTGTGCCGTGACTCGAAAACCGTCGGCTTGCCGATGAAGCTTCAGGCGACCTGGCAGAAACGACTCGATCACCTCGAGGTTCGTCGTGGTGTGAAGACTGGGTTCCGCAGTCAGAAACTCTCCGTCGCCCGCAAGCGCCCAGGGGACCAACAGTTGGTCGGCGAGGTGTTCACCGACAGGAACTCCTGAGGCGATATACTTGCGCACTTCTCCGGCAAGGCGGTGCGCGATGGTCTCGGCTCTCACCCCGCGCTGTCCGAATGCGGAAAGCGTCTCGACTAGGTCTGCAGAGTGAACCGTGACCATGGCCACATTCCCGGGGCCCGCACTGGCGACTGTACGTGTTTCGAGATCGATGGGCAGGTCCGCAAGCTGGCGCGCAAGGATCCGGACCTCGCGCTCGGCCACGTGTTCGGGGATCTGGCTCACCAACGCGCAGATTTCGACCTTCTCGATCGCCCCGCGGCTCGTCAGCTCGAGTCCGCCAAGCGACGAGCCTCCTCTAACCCGAGCGACGAAACGCCCGCCGCCCGCAGGATAGAAACCGTGACGTTCGAGCTCGACCTGAACCCTGCCTCCCATCCGCCGAAGCACCGGGAGAAACGTCTTTTGGATGAAGTCCACAGGCGGTGCCCAGGCGTTGTGGGTACCACCTTCAAACACCATCGTGGACTCGCCCGAGGTCATCAGCAGCGCCGGAAGGACGGTCTGAAAAACGAGCGTCGCGCTCCCCGCCGTTCCGACGGCAAACTCGTAGCTGTCGTGCTGAACCCTTCCGGGTTCGAAAGTCAGAGCGACCGAGCCCAACTCGGCACCGGAGACCCGCGCCGAACAGACCGCCTCGGTCGCGCGGACGGCAGTTAGATGCTGCCGCAAGAGTCCAGGTCGGCTCCTTTTGGCGCGGATCCCTTCGATCCGGAACGGAGTTCCTGTCACCGCCGCGAGGGAAAGAGAGGTGCGCAGGACCTGCCCGCCGCCCTCACCCATGGCGCCATCGATCGTCAACATGTTCGTGCTTTCGTTACGGCAATCATCGCTTGCGACGAAAGAATGCCTCGGGTCTCGTGTCCTCACCGAAGGCTGGGGCCACGGAAGGGGTGAGCGCTGGCGCTTACCCCTTCACGCAGACGACTTGCTTCAGAGTGTGGACGACTTCCACCAAGTCGCTCTGGGCCTGCATCACCTTGTCGATGTCCTTGTAGGCCCCAGGCGTTTCATCGAGGACGTCCTTGTCCTTTCGACACTCGACGCCTTCCGTTGCCCGGCGATGGTCCTCGAGAGAAAACCGCCTCTTGGCTTTGGTGCGTGACATCACGCGTCCCGCACCATGACTGCAACTGCAGAAACTCTCGGGGTTCCCCTTCCCTCGAACGATGTAGGAGCGGGCGCCCATGCTTCCGGGGATGATCCCCAACACGCCCTCTCCAGCGTGTACCGCACCTTTACGGGTGACGAACACACTCTTTCCGTAGTGGAACTCGCGGGAAACGTAGTTGTGGTGACAGTTCACTGCGCTTTTCGCCGTCTGGAACGGAGGGATCCCCGAAAGACGCCGCACCGAGTCGAGGACCGCCTGCATCATCAGCTCCCGGTTGTGGCGCGCGAACGCCTGTGCCCACTCCACCGCCTCGACATAGTCGTGGAAGTGTTCGCTCCCCTCCTCGAAGTACGAAAGGTTCGCGTCGGGAAGGTGATGCTGATGCCGCTGCATGTCTCGCTTCGCGAGAGCGATGAAGTGAGAACCGATGCGGTTTCCCACTCCGCGCGACCCGCTGTGCAACATGAACCAGACTCTGTCCCTCTCGTCGAGGCAAACCTCGATGAAGTGGTTTCCCGTTCCGAGGGTACCGAGGTGAACGACGTTGTTGGTCTTCTCGATGGCCGGATGCTTGTGAGCGATGGCGCGGAAGCCCGCGTCCAGATCCTTCCAGACCTTGCCAACCCGGTTCGGGACATCCCTCCAGGAGCCCTTGTCCCCGCGGCCCCCCGTGCGACCCCGCCCGTGCGGTACGGCTCGCTCTATGGTGCTTCGCATGGGAGCCAGGTTGTCCGGCAGTTGACTTGCCCTGAGCGTCGTTTCGACCGCCATCATTCCGCAACCAATGTCGACTCCAACCGCAGCAGGGATCACCGCACCGACGGTCGGGATCACGCTCCCGACGGTTGCTCCGATCCCCAAATGCACGTCCGGCATGGCCGCCACCCACTTGTGGACGATCGGAAGACGGGCGATGTTCGTGAGCTGATCGATAGCCTCGGGCTCCACGGGCACCCCGCGAGTCCAGGTCTTGATCGGCACGCAACCATAAGGCTCGCGCAGCTCGTAATTCGTGTTCATTGGTGTTCTCTCAGTCCGAGTCATCTTTGAGGGGTGCTTCTGGTCGGGATCGAAACCAACTTTTTTCGGTGCTCTGCCGCGTTGACCTTCAGAAGCGTTGCCGAGAGGACTTTGCACCCCGCATGCCAGTTCTCTGGCGCGCTCGCTTCTGCAGGACAAATGGTTGAAAGCGCAGCAAAAATTGCTCCAAGGCAGGGGCAACACTAGATACGCATCGATATTCCCATATCCTCCTGGATAGAATGAAGACCGTCGTCATCGGCCTGCTCGGAGTTACTCTCGATGCCATGAAGAAGCGGGGCGACCGCTGGCTTCAATGGCGCCCCACGGTCGACGTGTGCCGACACGACGACCTGGTCGTCGACCGTTTCGAGCTCCTCTATCAGGCGAAATTCGAGAATCTGGCGCAGCAGATCACCAAAGACATTCGCTCGGTCTCGCCCGAAACGCTGGTGCGTCCGCACCACCTGGAGCTCAACGATCCCTGGGATTTCGAGGAAGTCTACGGGGCTCTGCACGACTTCGCGTCCAAGTACCGCTTCAAACAGAGTGGAGAGCGGTACCTGGTTCACATCACCACGGGCACCCACGTCGCGCAGATCTGTCAGTTCCTTCTCACGGAATCGCGCCACATCCCAGGGCAACTCCTGCAGACGAGCCCCAGCAAGCAAAAGGGGCGGGTCGGTTCGTACAGCATCATCGACCTGGACCTTTCCAAGTACGACAGGCTGGCTTCGCGGTTCAAACTCGAGCAGCGCGAGAGTCGGGACTTCCTCAAGTCCGGGATTGCGACCAGGAACAAGGCGTTCAACAAGCTGATCGACCGGATCGAGCAAGTCGCGATCGCTTCGAGGTCCCCCCTGTTGCTCATGGGCCCCACGGGTGCAGGCAAGAGCCACCTGGCGCGTCGCGTCCACGAGCTGAAGAAGCTTCGCGGTCAGATTTCCGGCCCTTTCGTGGAGGTCAACTGCGCCACGATCCGGGGCGATGGCGCGATGAGCGCCCTCTTCGGTCACAAGAAAGGCGCGTTCACCGGTGCATCCGGCCCCCGAGAGGGACTGCTCCGTGAGGCGAATGGCGGGATCCTCTTTCTCGACGAGATCGGTGAACTCGGCCTCGAGGAACAAGCCATGCTCCTTCGCGCCATCGAAGAAAAGCGCTTCTTCCCCGTCGGCGCGGATCGGGAAGTCGAAAGCGATTTCCAACTCATCAGCGGGACGAATCGGGACCTCCGCGGTTCCGTGGCAGATGGGACCTTCCGCGACGACCTCCTGGCGCGAATCAACCTCTGGGCCTTCCATTTGCCAGCGCTTCGCGAGCGTCCGGAGGACATGGAACCCAACCTGGATTACGAGGCCGAGCGCTGGATGGAGACCCACGGAGCCCGGGTGACGATGAACCGAGAAGCCCGCAAGCTGTTCTTGGATTTCGCGAGGGCGCCGACGACGAGCTGGAGCGGCAACTTCCGAGACTACAGCGCCGCATTCGAACGCATGGCGACGCTGGCGGACGGGGGCAGAATCACTGCGGCCGGGGTTCGCGAAGAGATCGAGCGACTGAAAGAGTCATGGGAGCGTCCGGGCGGCTCGAAGGGAGACGACATTCTTCCGCGATTCCTCGGGGCGGACGTCGTGGCCGATCTCGACCTGTTCGACCGGGTGCAGCTCGCCGAGGTGCTGCGAGTCTGCGTGAACTCGAGCACCCTTTCGGAGGCCGGGCGGACGCTGTTCTCGGAATCCCGGAAGAAGCGATCCTCGGTAAACGACGCCGATCGTGTGCGGAAATACTTGGCCAAGTACGGCCTCTCCTGGGCCGATTTATCCTAGTCGATAGCTTTTTATCTATTGCTATAGCTCGCTGAAGCCTTCCGCTCAGTTCCTCGGGAATCTGCACACTCTCCAAGTTGGCACACATCTCGCATTGCACATCGCCGTGATGCTACGAGGCATCCGAACGAAGGAGCACACCGCTCGATGACCCAAGTGATTCACAGATCAGAACGAACCCAGCCTTGGGGAACCGCTCTGGCTTCGAGCTCGATGAATCCGAGCGACGAGGCGTTCGCCGACGGGCGCCCGTGCGCACCGCGCACGGGTCAGAGCAGTGACCTGCTTCCGAAAGACCATTTCGGGCGCAGCGGCATCTTCGCTTCGGAACTGGTTCTCTCCTTTGGAGAGAGTACCTAGCGGTGGCAACCAACTGAGACCTTCGTGTCGCAGAAGGCCGCCCTGGGAAACCAAGGCGGCCTTTGTCGCATCCGGAGTCTGGAACTCGCGAGGGCAGGCCCTCGCTTTTCGGCAAGAACCCGGACGCTCGCCACACGCTGGGTTCGGATTCCATGGGCTCGACGCAGAAGAAAGGCGCGCTCGGCCGAGCGCGAACGGGAGAAGACCATGCAACGGAAGAACAAGCCGCGCCACAAAATCGGCCTCGGACCGATGGCGTAGCAAGTAACGCACTCGACTTTGATCGAGGGGACGACGTCCGACGCCTTCCATCCCCCCGGAACGGCGAAAGACCACTCTCCTCGAAACGCGCGGCACCACCGGTGCCGCCTTTCCCCGGCGGGAGTGAAACCAAGGAGGCACTTCCGCCGGGCTCTGGATCTGTAACTCAGTGGCAGAGTCGCCGGTTTTTACCCGGCTGGACGGGGGTTCGAGTCCCTCCAGATCCACTGCGAGCACGAAGCGAAACGCCGAGTGATTCGCGAGGACACTTTCGAGAGGTCGAGGGAATTCACCTTTCGGAGCGGGGGCATGACGCCCCTATCACAAATCGATCCGTGACAACTGAATACTCAGCAACGTGGGATGTCTCCGGCACGCCCACTGCTGGCCAGGACCTCAAGCTAATCTGGTGAAAGCGCCTGTTTGAAGCACAGGAGAGTTCGGTTCGAAACCGAGGGGGTCCACCGTCCGGGGGTAGCTCAACTTGCGGAGAGCACCTGCTTTGGGAGCAGGAGGTTGTGGGTTCGAATCCCCCTCCCCGGACCACTGGAAGACGAAGCGCGAGAGGTCGCGCGCTCGGTTGCTAACCGAAGCCGACCCGATAGGGTTGGGGTTCGACTCCTCCGTCTTCCGCTGTGGTCGTAGCTCAATCGGAAAGAGCGCCAGGTCGTGGCCCTGGAGGAGGCGGTTCGAATCCGCTCGATCACCCCGCGCGATCCGGAGCGCGCCTGCTCGCGTGGCGGAATTGGCAGACGCGGCTGGCTCAGACCAAGTCTTTCTGAGGGTTCGACTCCCTCCGCGAGTACAAACGCCTCCATCTTTGGCATGTCCGGAGGAGGCTCTCCATTCGAGTTCCCACTCGGATCTCCGAGCGCCACGTGTCCGTCGGCCTTTATCGACGAACCCGCACGAGCGGCGCTCAATGCCCTGGTAGTTCAATGAATAGAATGTCCGGCTTCGAACCGGTCGATGGAGGTTTGAGTCCTCCCCGGGGCGCCACTTCTCGAATCATCTCAACCAATAGAAAGGAGGCCCTGGTGCGGAATTCACTGCTCCTGACGGCCTGGTACTTCCCCTTGAGGGTCGTTCCCTGGCAGGCCGCAATCAAGATGACCTACGAACAAACGGTGGATGTCATTGCTGAGTATTCAGAAACGGTATCTTCACCATCCATCACCTGGCATGTGCCCGCGGTCATTCGACTGAAGCACATGACCCCTTGGTTCAAGAAGGGCGTCAAGTACTCAAACCACAACGTGAAGGTCCGGGACGAGTTCCGCTGCCAGTATTGCGGAACTCATCTTCCCGGCAAGGAGCTCACGATGGACCACGTGGTCCCTCGCAGTCACGGCGGACCTCGAACCTTCGAGAACATCGTCGCCGCCTGCAGGCCCTGCAACAGTCGCAAAGGAAACCTAAGCTGTGATGAGGCTGGGATGTTTCCGCTCAAGCCGCCATTGCGGCCCAAGGCACTCCCGGTGGGGATCGTCGACACGCACCGCTGGACCATTCCCGAGGAATGGCTTCCCTATCTCGAAATCGAAACCGCGCCATCCCCTCAGCGCCGATACGGCCGCGTGTACTTGGACATCGTGTAGGTGCGGGACCGCGAACTCTGGCCCGGGATGTTCACCGTGATCTTGATCCCCGAAAGGTAGGGTTCGATCTCGTAGCTATCGATGCCCCGGAAGTTCACGTAGCCGGTGTCGATGTACCAGTTCCAATCACTGACATCGAAAGCGACGAAGCGTAGCGAGTAATCGGCCCCATTGACGCTGCCGAACCCCGGGGCCACCTCATCGGTCGCGATGGGGAAGTAGTACCGGGTCCCGAACCAGAACCACGGGCGGCCGGCAAGCTCGAAGGTGGGAGGCGTCAGATCGTAGCCGTTCTTGGTGATGTGCTCGCCCAAGAGACGCACTTCGCTCCCGTCGTGGACGCCGAGGAGCACACCATCGTCGAGTGTCGGGTCGTCTTCACCGCGCCTGACGAGGTACTCCGTGTAGTGAACCACCGGGTTCCGCGTGAGACCGTAGGCGATCGCGTCGGCGGCCCCTGGTGCGTCGAGGTCCACGACGAGGTCGGGGTGAGTGAACAGCCACTCGACGAGTTCGTCGTCCGCCTGGCCGAGGAACGACGGGCTCGGTGCATTGTCGACCAGCGCGTACACCCAGACGGGCTCGCCTTCGGGACCCACCCCGTTGAGATCCGCCCCAAACTCCACGAGCCGCTTGAACACGCCTGGCCTGGAATGACGGATGGCCACCGTGAGAGGTGACATTCCATCGCTGTTCGCGTGATTGGGATCGGCCCCCTCCTGAAGCATCTTGTAGACCGGACCGCCTCGGAAGCTCGAGATGGCAAACAGAAGGGCGGTGTTGCCGTTGGGGGTGACCGCGTTCACGTCGGCCCCGCTGTCGATGATGAGGTTGGCAATGGAGATGTCCGAACTGTCTCGAATCCGCTTCATCAGGACCGTCAAGCAGTCGCCGTTGCGGGCTTCTAGATCGGCTCCCGCGTCGATGAGCATCTGCACCTGCTCGAGCCGGGCCAAGGTCGACATGATCGGTGTGTAGCCAACGCGGTTCTGCACGTTGATGGGAGCGCCGGCGTTCAACAAGAGTGGCCATTGCTCGGGATTCTGAAGCGCTTGGGAAAACGCCGCCGCGGGGTCGAAGCGGTCACGCGCCACGATCTGGCCGACCGTGTCGGCGTCCCCCATTTGCAGCGCGCTCAGGATGTCGGTCTCGTCCTGACGCGCGTCGGCGCACGCCGTCTCGACATCAGCGCAGCAGTCGCCGGCAGCGACGCAACCGGGATCGCATTGACAGGCCGGTGGCTCCTCGCCAAAGCAGGTGCGAGGAAACTCGTGACGGCACGACGCACGGCTCGCGCAGCTGTCTCCCAGCGAGCTCGCACAGGCTTGCTCGCTCCCGCAGTCGCCACTGGAGCAGGCGGTGGGCGCACCCCAGTCCCAGCAACCATCCGCTCCCTTCGTGCATTGATAGAGCTGGCCGACCTCGCATCGCGTGGTTGCCGCCGCGCAGGCGTCCTCACACGGCGCATCGCTCCCCTCGCCACCGAGTCCCGCCGAGCCGCCCAGAGCGCCTCCACTCCCCTCACCGCCGACCCCTGGCGCGCCCCCGTGAGCGCCACCACTTCCGGGAGCGCCTCCACCGGAATCGCTTCCACCGGAATCGGTTCCACCAGAATCGGTTCCACCGGAAGGAGCATCAGCTCCGCTGCCCTGAGCGCCCGCACCCGCACTGGCTCCCACGCCGGCGTCGCCACCCGAAGCTTCCTGACCCGCGCCTGGCCCGCTTCCTCCGGAGCCGGGGCCGCAAGCCATGAAACTCAGTCCCGCGCCAACGCAAGTGAAAGCTAGCCACCGCTGCATGTGCTCATGCAATCACAAGGGCCGGGGCATCGCGAGGGACCCGCGCAACCTCTGTCGGGGGCGGGAAAGGGCGCGCGCGAAGGTCAATCCTCTCATTTCTTGAGAAATATTCCGACCCGGCTCTCGAGCCACTTCAGTCAGGCTGTAGAAGTTGTCAGAATCGTCGTCGGGAATGCTCGATTCGATCCACCAGCCCTTTCCCATGCTGCCGGGGCGCGCGGCACAAGTGTGGCGGCATCAGCCCGCCTATCACCGACCCCGCCACTTCCACGCGGAGCCCGAAATCAACGTGGTGTTTCGCGGCTGGGCACGCATGGGTGTGGGAACGAGGGAGATCGTCATGGGGCCGGGCGATCTGATTTTTCTCAAGCCAGCCCAAGACCACGTGATGCTCCAGGCATCGCACGATCTCGAGCTTTTCGTCCTTGCGGCCACTCCGACGCTCACGGCGCGATTTGCAACCGGAGCGCTCCCCGTGGGGACCAGCAAACTCAGCCTGGGCGCCGACGAGCAAAGCATCCTCTTCGATGAACTCCTCCAGCTGGGAGACCTCAGCGACGCCCAGTGCCACGAGCGGAGCGTCGGACGCTTGTTCGAGTGGGCACTCCCCCGTCATCGCCCGGGTCACGCCGTCGCTAGGAAGGGGCTCGACCGACTCTTTCGAAATCCCGCACTTTCGGCCGCGGAGATTTCTCGCGCGATTGGCAGTTCTCCAGCCGAGCTGAGTCGCCATTTTTCGACGGAGCTGGGAGTACGCTTCGTCGAGGCCAGAGCGCGCGTTCGACTGATGCGCTTCATCGCGTCGGTCGATTCCGGCGTATCGTTCACCGCCGCCGCCGTCGAGCATTTCGGGAGCTACGCCCAATGCCACCGCACATTTCGTGGTCACCTGGGATGTAGCCCCCGAGAGTACTTCAAGGGCGCACGCTCGAAGCTTGCCGACGCAAGATTCGACGAGCTCGCGGCTCACTGCCCCGAGTACTCGTAGAGCTCCACCCAGTCGTATTCGATCTTCGCACCGGTCGTGGTGCCGTCGACCGCACCGGCCCACACGGGCTCTCCGGAAGCCCAGATCGTCAAGAGTACATTTTGAGGTAGAGTCATGAGTTCGATCCGGTCGTCCCAAACCCGCGCGGTGACACCATCGACGCGAAAAACCGCGCTCTCTGGCGTCCATTCGATCTCGTAGGTGTGAAAGTCCGCGCTCGCGTCGAAGCCGAGCGCTAAAATCTCGGGATCTTGAGTCGGAGAGACCGGGGTCGACGCCGCTGGTAGCTGCCCCGTGTACACCATGGCGTTGTATTGAACTTCGCTCGGGTCCTTGCCGAGACACTCGATGTCGAGCTCGTTCCAGTTGTCGGCGGGCCAGGGCGTGTAGATGGTCACCAGCGCCGAAACGACCGCGGACCCCGAAGCCAGTCGGGCTCGCGCGCGCACCCTCCCATACGTGAGCGTGTCGACCGAGCGCACCTCCGCTCCGTAGAAGGACTTGGACTCGCCGCTATCCATGACCGGCGGATTGGCTTCCAGGAGCGTCGCCGTCAGCATTCCCTCGCCGACCGTCACGGACTGGCTCGAAAACTTCGCCAAGTTCCCAGGCCAGGAGTGAGTCATGATCTGCCAGCGACTCGTGTCGAGGGAGCCGCCATCGAAATCGTCTCGGAACAACAGGGTGAAGTCGCCTGCGCCGGCTCCTCCCGTCCCCGAGATCGTTCCGCCAACGCCGGACGACGCGCCACCCGATTCGGACACTCCACCTGACGAAGCCCCGTCTGACACGAGGGCGCCGCCCGAACCTGCCTTCTGACCGCCTCCACCCCCCGCAGAACTCGAACCGTTTGGAGACTCCGTCACGCAACCGGCAAGAACCAGCGCGACCGCCACTGCTACGTCGATGTGCTTCACACTTTGGGGAATACGAATTCTCGGCTCTGCTCGCTTCTCAGAATTTGAGGATCACGCGACCGCTGGAGCCCACCGAGGGCGTCGCGTCGCGTGTCCGAAGCCGTCTGCTCGGTGCCAAGGCAACCTCCCGCTCCACTGGCGATACGCGCACGGCGCCGTCGGGTTCGTCATCGATGGCGGGTTCGCTGGCTTCACTCGAGCGAAAGCGGCAGGGCCCACGGCCCTCCGGCTCCCGCGCGACTCACGACCACGGGCCAAGCATCGTTCGCCAGCTCGAGTTCCTAAAGCGGTTGGCCCGGCTGAATCCTGCCGCTCGCGATGGCGGTCACGTAAGGCGGTTCCTTGCCCCGCATGAGAGCGCGCACGTCTGCCCGCATGCTCTTCGCGTGCGGGTAGCGATGGTTCTTGTCGAATGCGAGCGAGCGGTCGACGACCGCGCACAATTCGGCGGGGAGATCCGGAGCCACCGAGGTCAAGCTGGGAGGCGCCTGGGACGCGACGGTGATCAACAGTTGTGTGTCGGGTAGATCGCCATGAATCGTGCGACCGGACAGCAGCTCGAAGAGCGTTGCCCCGAGCCCGAACAGGTCGGTGCGCCCGTCGATCTGATCGATCGCTCCCATCGCCTGCTCGGGCGCCATGTAGTCGCAGGTCCCTAGCATCGTACCCGCCGTCGTCGCCGTTTTTTCCGGAAGCACCGCGACACCGTCCGGCAGCGGATCGAGCACTCGGGCGATGCCGAAGTCCATCACTTTCAGTTGTCCATCCTCGCTCACATGGAGATTCTCGGGCTTGAGATCGCGGTGGACGATGCCGTAGGTGTGCGCCGTCGCGAGCACGGAAAGCACTTGGTCGGCGACCGAAAGTGCCTCCCTCGGCGGGATGCGTCCCAAGCGAAGCTGTCTCTGTCGCAAGGTTTCTCCTTCGAGCAGGTCCATCACCACGTAGGCGGAGCCATCGTCGGTGAGACCGGCCTCACTGACCTGCGGGATCCCCTCGCAAAGCGGTGCCAAGACAGCCAGAGCGCGACCGATGGGACCCTCGCGCGAGAAACGCTTCCGAACCTCCGGCACTTGGCTGAGGTGCGGGTGCAAGACTTTGAGCGCAGCGCGGTAGCCGTCCCCTCGCACCCCGACGAAGACGGCTGCCATCGCCCCTACCCCCAAGACTCTTTCGACTCGAAACTCGCCAATGGTTCTCCCGATGCGTTCCGCAGCAAACATCGCGAGCGCTTCCAAAGGATCCATCTCTTCCATGCGTTTCCTCGCGGCTCCTTCCCGGGCTGTGGCAAGCGCGCGCGGCCACGACCGGCAAGAACGACCCGATCACTTCTTCCTGTGCTTCTTCTTGCGGTCTTTCTTGCTCTCGCGCCGGAGCTCCCGCTCGAGCTCTCGTTCCGCCTTGCGCTGGGCCGCGTCGGACTCCTGCTCGGCTCGACCCATTTCTTCTTCGTCAGGTACGGGTTCTGCGGACGACTCGCTCCCAGTGGGAACGAACGCCCAGCCGAGCGCGGCCAGCGCGACTGCGCCGAGCGCGATCGGCACCCAACGCAGCTTCCGCCGCGGCTCGGGGAGCGCAGGGGCTTCGGCGCTCGCCACCTGCCCCGGACGGGCACCGTCTGAGCTCGCGCTGCCCACTGCCGCGACGCTCGGAACCGTTGCGACCCGGTGCGCCTGCGTCGGGGCGTCGAGAACCTCCGCTCGGGCGGAGGCGAACGGAGGCCGCTCGCCGCGTTGAAGCGACTGCACGTCGGTCCTCATCGTGCGCGCGTCGGGGTAGCGGGCATCGCGATCGAACGCCAGGGCCGTATCGATGACGCGAGCCACCGGTTCGGGGATGTGCGGAGCGACACTTGTGAGTGGCGGAGCGGGCTCCGTCGCCATAGCCACCAGCAGCGCCGGCGCACTCGGCGCTTCGTGCACGCGACGTCCCGTGAGGGCTCGGAAGGCGGTGGCGCCAAGAGCAAAGAGATCAGCGCGTCCGTCCACTTGGGACCGACGCCCCATCGCTTGCTCTGGCGCCATATACGCGACGGTCCCGACTGCGACGCCCGTTTTCGTGCGCTGCCCGCCCGAGTCGTCATCCAGAATGCGCGCGACCCCAAAGTCGAGCACCTTGACCATGTCGTCGCTCTGGACGAAGAGGTTATCGGGTTTCAGGTCACGATGAACGATGCCGATGTCGTGCGCCCTTGAGAGCACGTCGAGCACCTGATCGAGAACGTCGAGAACGTCGGGGAGCGCCATGCGGCCGCTGTCGGCGATGAGTTCTCGTAGGGACTGCCCTTCGAGCTTTTCCATCACGATGTACGTGAGGCCATCCTCGGCTACACCGTGGTCCAGCACGCGAACCACGCCAGCATGGTCGACTCGATTCGCGACGGCCCCCTCGCGCAAGAAGCGTTCGCGCGTATGGGAGTCTCGCCCGAATTCGGGATGGAGGACCTTGATCGCTACCTGCGACCCCTCGGCATCGCTCGCGGCGTACACCGCCCCCATGCCTCCCTCGCCGAGCAGGCTCTCGAGGGTCCAACGCCCTAAGATGGTCTCACCGAAGCGTTGGAGGGCGAGCTCGTTCATGACCCCAACAACGGAAGTACCGAAGCGGGCGAAGGCCCGCAAAGCCTACATCCTACGACACCGAAGAAGCGCTGACGATTCGCTCGTCTACGACCACTCCTGCTCCTCGTGGGGGTCATCGACCGGATCGTCCGGCTGTCAGATCTGCGCCTTTTCATCGCCCTCGCCGCCGCGTCCGACCTTCATCGCCGCAGTCGGGCGGAGCACCAACCGCGACAGGGCTGAGTTCATCGAGTTCTCGCGGGTCCGTGGGAGCAGACAACCAGAATTCTCAAAGGGACCACGGCCCGTCGCGGTCTCTTTCGAGCTCGAACTCTGCTGCCAGCAGCCGCAGTAGACCGACGCGGTCGGCTTCCGGGTTGTGGTGCTGGCGACGTAGACGATCACGCCCCACAGAGCCACGCGCCGGCCGCGCCACATCACTGTCGACGTCGAGTGCAGGGGGGACGGCACGGTGCACGAGCGCGTTTGGCGCGCTCGCGAAGATTCACCCGCGGCTCGAAAGCGCCGGGCTCCGCCGAGCCCGAGCGCCCGTACGAAGGCGATCCTGGTGCTACAGTTTCTCTAGGCCCAGACCGGAGGGAGGGACACCATGACCGACTCACGCACCATCGAGTTCGACCAGAAGCCCCTCCGACTTTTCGCCTACGGAACTGGCTGGGGTGTGCCTTTCGAGACCGCGGCCCCCTTTCCCTTGAAGCTCGCTACCTGGTTGCGGATGGCGAGGATCCCCTTCGAGGTCGTCGTGGAGAACGACGCGAGCAAGGGACCCAAGGGAAAATCACCTTGGATCGAGTACGGGGACGTCAGGATGGGCGACTCCTCGCTGATCATCGCCCATCTGCGTGAGCGCTTCGGTATCAATTTCGAAGCCCAACTCGACGCGACGGAGCGGGCGCTCGCCCTTTCGGTGCAGCGGATGCTCGAAGAGCACTACCACCAGTGTTTCGAACAACAGCTCTTCTTCGGGCGAGGAGGCGAGGCGCGCATCGCCGAACTTGCTGCCACGATGCCGTTTCCTCTGTCGAAGCTCCTCCCGGTCGTCGTGAAGCGGAGTTTTCGCAAGCAGCTCCGCGCGCGCGGCATGGGACGGCATTCCGAAGAGGTCATTGTCGAGCAGGGGCGGGCCGACTTGGACGCCCTGTCGATCCTGCTCGGTGAACGTCGCTACTTCTTCGGAGACGAACCCGCTTCCGTCGACGCCACCGTGTTCGGCTTCCTCGGAGTCACCGTGTACGTCGAAGGGGACAACCCCTTGTTCCGCCATGCGGCGGAACAAGCAAACCTGGTGCGCTACACCGAGCGCATGCGGGCTCGCTATTTCCCGGAGACAATGGAGGTTCGCGCGCCCCTCGTAGAGGACGATTCCAGGGCCGAGGGAGCTCCGTCCGCGGCAGTCCTGCGAGCGGGGCTCGACCGTGCAGCCCCCGGTCAGGTTCACGCGTAGGACCGGCTCGCCCTGGTCGGGGCGCACGGCATGGTCGAGAGCACCGCGCGGACCGCGCCATGTAGGTGCATGGGCGACCTCGTCGCCATCAAACGAGACGCTGTCATTGGAGAGCTTCGGCGTCGGCCCCTGGCTCGTGCGCGCCGCTTCGGAGCTCCACCCGGCGGCGGATGGCAAAATGACCAAGGACCGCATCCCGTTTCTTTGTGTTCTGGCCTACCCTCATGCTGATGAAGGCCCCCGTGACGGAAGGAGACATCCTCGCCGGCAAGTACCGCGTGGATCGAGTGCTTGGTGCGGGAGGGATGGGGGTCGTCGTTTCGGCGACGGACGAGCAGCTCGAGCGCCGGGTCGCCATCAAGTTCCTGTTACCCGAATACGCTCAGCATCACGAGGCGAGTGAACGCTTCCTTCGCGAAGCACGCGCGGCGGTGAAGATCCAAAGCGAGCACGTGGCCCGCGTCATCGATGTCGGCACGATGGATACAGGTGCCCCTTACATCGTGATGGAATACCTCGAAGGTGCTGATCTTGCCGAGGTCCTCGAGCGGCAGGGGGCCCTGCCCGTCGAGGAGGCGTGCCGTCACGTGCTCGAGGCCTGCGACGCCATCGCCGAAGCGCATGCCAAGGGCATCATCCACCGCGACCTCAAGCCGGCAAATCTCTTTCTCGCGCGGCAACCGGACGGCACCAGCAAGGTGAAGATCCTCGACTTCGGGATTTCGAAGTCAACGATTGCCGGCCAGGACATGTCCCTCACGCGAACCAGCGCCCTGATGGGCTCGCCTCTCTACATGTCGCCCGAACAGATGAGGAGTTCGCGAGACGTCGACTCGCGGACGGACATCTGGTCCCTCGGAGTCATCCTCTACGAGCTTCTCACCGGACGGCCCCCGTTTGATGCGCAGTCCGTCCCAGAGCTGAGTGCGAAAGTGCTGCTCGATCATCCGTCTCCGGTCTCGTCGGCTCGGCCTGAACTGCCTCCCGAGCTCGACGCCGTGTTCAAGCAGGTGCTCGCCAAGGATCCGAGCGACCGCTACGCAACCGTCGGCGATTTCGCGATGGACGTGCTGCCGTTCGGGCCACGCCGAGCCAAGGCCAACGTGGAGCGCATTGCGCGAACATTGCGAGAGGCGGGGCTTTCGAAACGCGTGCTCACCTTGCCGATGACCGACCCGCCCCCGGCGCTGCTGGACGCGACCGCCATGGCCAACCAGGTGCCAACCATCCGCGAGCCACGCGTGGCCCAGGAGACGGACGAGACGATGCCTTCGGCGGGGATGACGGTGCGCACGGAAGCTTCCTGGGGGCGAACCAACGGCCCGGCGATCGAGGGGCCGCCTTCATCGGTCAAGCGGGGCCGTGGTCTGGTCGTCGGCTTGGGGCTTTCAGGAGTGCTCGTCGCCGGCGGGGTCGTGGCTGCCCTCGTCCTTCGGCCGGACTCCGAGGAAGCTCCGGAGGAAGCTCCGACGGTAGCGGCCGTCATGGAAGAGAGCGCGGTGCCGCTCGGCGAGCCGAAGGCCGTCGATCTGGAGGCCGCTGAGCCCGAAGCAGAGCCAGAGCCAAGTGCCGCGGACGATGCGGCATCGGGTTCCGAGGTCGACGCGCCGCCCCCCGCGTCCTCGCCTCCGAAGCCAGCGGCCGCCCCCACCGCGAAGGCGACCACCGTGCCTGTGCGGCGCCCCGCTGCGAAGCCAGCGCCGAAGCCCGCTCCGAAAACGAGCACGCCGACGGCGGAATCGAAGCCCAGCTTGAAAGACCGCTTTGGCACACGGAAGTGAACTCCACGAAATCACGATGCGAATCCATAAACTCGGAACGACTGCCGCGACTTTGATCGCGGCCCTCACTTGGTTCACCCGTCCGGCCAGCGCGCAGACCGCTCAAGAGCGTGCGGCTGCCGAAGCCCTGTTCGAGGAAGGTCTGCGCCTGATCGAGGCGAAGAAGTTCGATGACGCGTGCCCGAAGCTCGAGGCGAGCCAGAAACTCGATCCCGGCGTGGGAACGCTCCTGTACTTGGCCGACTGCTATTCGAACCAGGGGCGCACCGCGAGCGCCTGGAGCACCTTTCTCGAGGCGGCGTACGCGGCGAAGGCCGCCGGAGATACCGACCGGCAGCAGGTGGCCACCGAACTCGCCGACGAACTCAAAGGCAAGCTCGCCTATCTGAAGATCCAGGTGGCGCAGCCCGTGCCTCAGGACTTCACCATCGAACGGGACGGGCGACCTGTCGCCGCGGCCGTGTGGGGGGTGCCGACGCCCGTCGATCCGGGTTCGCACGAAATCGTCGCACGCGCCCCGGGTCACCACGAGTGGGCGCACGCGCAGGTGGTGCAGGCTGAGCCGGGCACCGTGACGGTCGAGGTGCCCATGCTCGAGTTGAAGGCGCCCGAGACGACAGCCGCACCGCCGCCCCCGATGATCGCTCCGCCCACACCCGGTCCGGTCGCACCGGCCGAGCCTGCGGTCGAAGACACGGGCACGTCGGCCGGGAGTTCCCAAGCGACCTGGGGCTGGGTCGTCGGTGGGGTTGGGGTGGCGGCGCTCGGCGCCGGGGGCATCTTCGCCCTGTCAGCGCGGAGTTCGGACCGCGAGGCGGACTCCCACTGCCGGCCCGAGAACCCCTCGCTTTGCGATGCCCAGGGCGTCGAACTCGGGGAGGACGCCAATTCGGCCGCAACCATGGCAACCCTCTTGGGAGGCGGAGGACTCGCTCTCGTGACCACGGGGGTGGTTATCCTCCTGACGGCTCCATCCGACGCACCGTCAGCGGCAGAAGCTCCCTCCCGTCGTGTCGGGTGGCAGTTCACTCCGCACCTCGACGACCATCAGGCGGGCGTGGGTTTCCAGGGGGTCTTTTGATGAGCGGCAAGATCGTTTCCGTGGCCGCGGCTGCGGTCTTTCTCGCCGTGGGTTGCCACTCCCTACTCGGCATCGAGGATGAGCGGCAGTTCGATCCGACTTTCGCCGGCACGGGCGGCGCCGATGCTTCGGGCGGCGCCGATGCTTCGGGTGGCGCCAATGCTTCGGGCAGCAGCTCGGGATCGGGAGGCGACGGTACCGGAGGAGGCCTTCCGGAGGGGTGTAGCGACGCCGACGAGTGCGCTGGATGCGATAGCTGCATGGCCCTCTGCCAGTGCGAGGGAGTGTCGATGGAGCAGTGCGCGCTCGACTGCTCGGGCGCGCCCAGCTGTGAGGACTTCGTCGACGATTGTGACTCGTGCATGTGCGCAGAATGCTCCACCGCCTTCAACCGCTGTTTCGAAGACGTGGACTGCCTCGAAATGGTCGATTGCGTGACGAACTCTCCTTGTGAGGGCCCCGAGTGCCTGAACGGGCCCGAATGTGAGGACCTCGTGAATTCCCACTCGCCTGAAAGCCCCAGCGTCGCGAATGCCGAGGCGCTGCTCAGCTGCCGCGAAAAGGCCCAGTGCGCCTGCGGCGGAGCGGGCAGCGGCATGACGGCGGTCTGTGGTGGCGTCACCTGTGAGCCGTACCATCCCTCTCCTCCCGAACCGATTCGCGACGCTTGTTGCCTCAACACTCCCATGGGAACCACTTGCGGCATCGACGTGGGTGACCTGTCCACGAGCGCCGCGTGCGCCCCGGTCGACGCGCCCGGCATGCTCTCGACCGAGTGTCCAGATTTGGCGTCGCCCCCGGCTCCCTACTTGCAAACGGATGTCCTGAAAGGTTGCTGCCGCCCCGAAGGAACTTGCGGGTTCATGGACGACTTCAACCTGCCGCTTGGCTGCGCGCACCCGGTGCACTTCGGTCAGCCGGTGGTCTCCTGCACCTCCGGAATGGGAGGGCCACCGGGCCAGTAAGGCGACGTCGGGTCGATCAGCGCGAGCGGTCATCGCTCGAGCGGGGTTCGACCGTGCTGCCCCCGGTTCGTCGCAGCGCTTGGGGCAAGTGGCTTCATCTATGCACGGTCGAGGCGACGACCAGGAGCAGAGGGAGCCCACCCCTGGTCCTCTCGGGGGTCAGTCGCGTCTTCGCGGGCGGGCTAAAACACGTGTGCGCTCCGCGGTGATCTCCCCGCCCTGCGTTGGGGCAACGGAGAGGCGGGACAGCTCGGACAAGGCAGCACAACTTCGGTTGCCAGTCCTGGGGTCACTCCACTCGTCTCCGACCCAATCTCCTTTTCCCACGCTCCCGATAGCTTCCTCCCAGGCATCGCTCACCGTCATGGGTGTGCGATCGATGACCTCGGTCAGGTGTTCTGCTTTGGTTTTTGGAAGTACGGACGCCTCGGTAACGGAATCAACCAAGAAACCTCGGCGCTGGCGCCAGTGAAGGTGCTCTAGGAGACACCCTAACTTCCAGAAAGCGCAGCGCGCCGTCGGTCGTCGCAAGACCGAGACATCCACGGGAGAACGTGCATTTGCGTCGATTGCTTCCGCCGTTCCCCCGCGAGCTTCGAATCACTCCGCCGAGTGTTCCGTGACGTCGCAGAAACCGAGAGCCGCTTCGTCAAACTTCATGCATTCGATGCCCTCGGGGCAGTCGTCCACGCTCTCGCAGGGCGCCGGGGCTCCGAGGGATTGATCGGAACCATCCCCGCCTACAGTGACCTCGGCAACGTCGCAGTAGCCGAACTCGTCACCGGGGTTCTCAAAGAGGCATAGCACTCCTTCCGGGCATTCGTCTGATCCTGCGCAGGGCGCCGGAGCTCCGAGCGAGCGACCGGAACCATCCTCGCCTGCAGTCGCCTCAGCAACATCACAATAACCCATCTCGTCACCGGGATTTTCGAAGAGGCATTCCACTCCTTCGGGGCATTCGTCCGATCCTGCGCAGGGCGCCGGGGCAACATTCGTCTCGGTGGCGCCATCGCCTCCTTTGGGATCACTCCCGCCGCAGGCGGGGAGCGAAATGAGAGACAGAGAGAGGGGAACCAGAATGAACAAGTGATCCTTCAACATGACTCGATACTCCTTGCTGATTGAGCCAAGGCCTGATGCGTCGCAGTCTACCACGAACAGGAACAAAATGTCCTATTTGGTCACAACTCAGGAAACTTATTGCAACCGCATGAAATCTGATGGGAAAATGAAAGCAGGAAGTCTTCCTTCGCATGGCCGATCCCAGCAGCACGCAGCTTCGCCTCGTCTACTCCCTCCTCAAACCCGCGGTGAGCGCAGCGTCCCGTTTTCGCATCCCGATGCGAACGGTCTCGGAGCTGACCCGTCTCGCCTACTACGAACATCTTCGACGCAGCGGGCTCTCTCAGGGGGCCATCGGGAAGCGACTCGGTCAGAGCGAGAGGCACATGCGGTCCCTGGAGCAGCGCCTCAAGGGAGACTTTTTTGAGGCAGAGAAAGAGGTGGGCCTGGTCCGTGAAGTGGAAAACGAACTGGCGCGCGAGCAGCTTTCGAACGAGCAGCTCCATCAAGCCCTCAGTTCGTGGGAGACCACCGAAATCGACGCCGCTCTCGAAGAGTTGCGCTCCGAGGGGCGGGTAGAGACTTCCGAGTCCGGGCGCCTCCGCCTTTCGAAACGCTACGTCCTTCTCGCCTCTGACAAGTTCCATCATCGGATCGATGCGCTGAACCATTTCCTGAGTGCGATGTACCGGGCCCTCACGCATCGCCTCGTCCACGACAATCGCGAAACCGCGATGCTCAAAACGATCACGTTTTCGGCTCCCCGCGAGCACCTCATCGAGTTCACCCAGCAGCTCGAGGCTGAGATTCGACTGAAGATCGCGGCCCTGGAGGAGCAGGGGGAGTTCCTCGGGGAAACCGAACGCTACTCCCTAGGACTATTGCTCGCCCCCCTTTCAGAGGTTGTCCGAAGGAAGACGAGCGAAGAAAAGTAGTCGCCTTGCTGCCTTCTCCCGGTTCGAGAGGAGCCCGCGCGGCTCCCCTTCCGGGACACCGCGCACGAAAGACAGAAGCCCTGCTCGATGAACGGAAAGGCCGGTGCGCAGAACTGAGGCTCATCTGCCCCCGAACGCATCCCCGCTTCCCTGAAAGATCGCCCGGCTCGCCTCATCGACCTGGGACAGCTAGGTTCCGACCCAGGCCATGACTTCGCTCGAAATCGATGAGATAGGGGATCCCCGGCGCTGGTACAGCACGAACCTGATCGGGCTGTCGGCGGAGCTCTTGTCTTCTGTCGACTTCTGCGAGGCGCCACAACCGATTCGGATCGCGGGGACCCGCGAAACGCACGCGGGGCTCTTCTCGTTGCTCGAAGGGGTCGGCGATCAGGGAGAGGCGTCGGAGGTCTTTGCGCACTATATGGAGCTCGCATTCGGCGTGGCGAAGCGGCGCAAAGGGGGCGAGGAGGATCCGAGCCGCTACTGGAAGTCGAGCTATCTCAAACTGCTGCAGGGGTGGGGCTTCGACGCGAACAGCCGGCCCGCAGCGGTTCTGAAGGGATGGGTCGAGAGCCGCTTCGGCATCGTGCCGACATTCCACCACGGCCCTCTCGAGCACTTCCCGTCGGAGCCATGGATGCGCTACCTGGAAGAGAAGCTCAGCAGTCGGTTTCATAACAACTGCATTCAGCTGCAGCTCGACGTTCTTTACGAGTACTGCCAATGGTGCCTCGGGCGGTTCGTCCGGCCGGCAAGCGGGCCCTCCCTCGAGCTCTACCGAGGGATCGAGCGCTCGGAGGCGCGTTTTCTGCGCGGATCGGTTCGCTCGCGCCGGGGAGTGCTCCGGCTCAACAACCTCGTGTCGTTCAGCACCTCGCGAGAGTGTTGCGATCCCTTCGGCGACCTGATTCTCCGCGCGCGCGTTCCCCTCGAAAAGGTGCTGTTCTACCCGGGGATTGTCGTCGACCGCGTGCTCGATGGAGAGGGCGAGGTGCTCGTCATCGGTGGCGATTTCGACGTGCAGGTGAGTTATGTCTGAGCCGGACGTGCTGGAGCGGGCGCTTGGAGCGTACCTCGGCCTGGCGGTGGGAGACGCGCTCGGCGCCACCGTGGAATTCATGACGCCCCGGGAGATCGCCGAAAGCTACGGTGTGCACCAGCGCATGATCGGTGGGGGCTGGCTGCGGCTCCCTCCCGGGGCTGTCACCGATGATACACAGATGAGCCTCGCCCTGGGCCGCGCCATCGTGGAGCAGGCGGACTTCGATCTGCGAAGCGTGGCGGACGCCTTTGTCGACTGGCTCAAGAGCAAGCCCGTCGACTGTGGTCACACGTGTCGCCGGGGCATTCGCCGATATGTCCTCGAGGGAACCCTCACGGCGCCACCCAACGAAGGCGACGCGGGCAACGGCGCGCTGATGCGCAACCTGCCCGTGGTGTTGAGCAGCCTGGGAGACGACGAGCTCCAGCGAGAGCGTACCCTCGCCCAGTGCCGTATCACGCACAACCACCCCGACTCGGACGAGGCGTCGCTCTGCTTTGGGCGCATGACCTCGGCTCTGGTGCTCGGGGAGGGAATCGAGGCTGCGATGCGTTGGGCCCGCGCGCTGGTCGAGGTGCGACCCCACTTCAAATACGCCGGCTACCAAGGGCGAGCGACCGCCTATGTGGTGGACACGGCGCGGACGGTGCTCCACGTCTTCGAGTCCACCGACACCTTCGAGGAGACCCTGGTCCAGACGGTGAACCGGGGCGACGACGCCGACACCACCGGGGCCCTCGCGGGGATGCTGGCGGGCGCCCGGCACGGCGTTCGGGCCATTCCCCGCGATTGGCTGCACCGGCTCGCGCGACCGGTCCGAGCCGAGATCGAGCGCCAGGTGCCAGCGCTCGTCGCGCTCTCGCCGTACGCACGAGGCTGAGCGCTTGAATGTCGCGGGTCGGCTCAGCGCTGCCAGAGCGCAGCGACGTCAAACTCGATAGCGTCGAAGGGAACGATGCGAGCCAAGTCGGTGTGATGGATGCGCTGGGCGATCTTGTAGCTGTCCCCGGCGTGCTCGAGAACCTCGACATATCTGTCGAGCGGTTCGATCATCCAGATGTGCTTCACCCTCTCCCGCAGGTACACGTCCAGCTTCTGACCTCGGTCGAGGGCGCGGGTACTCGGAGAGGCGACCTCGCACACCCAGTCGGGCGTGACGCTGAAGTAGGCATCCGTCCCGAGCTCCGGCATGCGCTCTCGGC